>NZ_WBKM01000123.1 GCF_015714725.1 Nostoc sp. WHI | reverse complement strand
CCCACTCCCCACTCCCCACTCAGCACTCATTCAATGTAACTTTACATTACAGACCTCAACCCTTTAAGCTGCTAGCTGATGGACTGAGGACTGATAGCTAATTATGAAACGGCGCACGTTTTTAAACAGAATTGGCTCAATACTCGCGGTATTGGGGATAACTGAAGCTGAGTGGTTGACTTTGGGAAATCACTATTACCAAGCTTTGGCACAACCGAGTCAGCGCAAATTGGCATTATTAATAGGTATTAACAAATACCCGCAAATTCCTAGCCTTAGCGGTTGTCTAACAGATGTAGAACTGCAAAAAGAACTTTTGATTTACCGCTTTGGTTTCCAAGCCTCAGATATCCTGACTTTAACTGAGGAACAAGCTAGCAGAGAATTCATTGAGGCGGCTTTTTTGGAGCATCTGGGTAAGCAAGCTAAACCTGGTGATGTGGTCGTTTTCCACTTTAGCGGCTACGGCACCCGCGTCAAATTAGAAGCATCCTTAGATGCCGTGCAAAATGCTCTAGTTCCAGCTAATGAAAGCAATACTGCACAAGATAATAAAATAGTCAACTATTTATTAGAAGAAACTCTATTGCTATTATTGCGATCGCTCCCCACAGAAAGGGTAACAGCAGTATTGGATACTAGCTATTATCCTCCTAGCACAGTCTTCGGATTAAAAATTCGCGCTCTTCAGGAGTCAGTAGAGGCAAAGCTAGCAGCAGAGGAACTCGACTTGCTCAAACAACTTAAAACTCAGAAGTTACTCAACATCCCTGTTGTCTTAGCAGCTACCTCAGACCCCAAGCAGTCGGCGAGGGAAGGACTATTTTCTGGTTTTAAAGCCGGGTTATTTACCTACGCCTTGACGCAGTATTTGTGGGAATCTACCCCAGCCACAAAAATTCAAGTCGCCGTCTCTCATGTAGAAAATTCGTTGTCCAAATTGGGTAGTAAACAGCAGCCAGCATTATTAAATAGTCAGAAAAATCAACATATAGAGAAATTAAATGTAACGTCTTTACTGCCAGACGGTTCTATTAGTGCAGAAGGCGCGGTGACAACCATTGAAGAAGACAGCAAAACAGTCCACTTGTGGTTAGGAGGACTACCGCCAGAAGTGCTGGAATACTACGGAGTTAATTCTCGACTCACCTTAGCAACCGGAGAAGAGTTAATATTGCGATCGCGTACTGGATTAACAGCAAAAGCGCAAATCTCCAAAGTTGAAAGTGCAAGTTCCCTACAAATCGGGCAACTCGTCCAAGAAGCAGTCAGGGTTTTACCTCGGAATGTTGGTTTAACAATTGCTCTTGATACTGGACTAGAAAGAATTGAGCGGGTAGATGCTACAAGTGGCTTTGCCGCCTTTACCCGTGTGTCCACCGTACTAGCAGGAGAAAAATCAGCTGATTATCTATTTGCCAAGCTACAGCCAACACCTAGTCGCTATGGTCTATTTTCTCTTGATGGCGAACTAATTCCCAATGCTGGCGGCGAAGTTGGGGAAGCGGTAAAAGTAGCAGTTCTGCGGTTAGCGCCCAAATTGTCCATCCTGCTAGCAGCCAAGTTATGGCGACTTACAGAAAATGAAGGTTCTTCCCGCTTGGCAATCAAGGCAACTTTAGAAATAATTAGTGGCATCTCCTCTCAGATGGTGATGCAACGCGAAACAGTCCGAACTCTCAAAACTGAGACTTCAACGAGCAAATCACTTCCCACTCCCCACTCAGCACTCCCCACTCAGCACTCCCCACTCAGCACTCCTACAGTACCTATTGGTAGTCGAATGCAGTATCGGGTGCAAAATCAGAGCGATCGCCCAGTATATTTAATGTTGTTAGGATTAAAAAATAATCAAACAGCAGTTGCCTTTTACCCTTGGGAACCCCTCCAAGAACCAAAAACTGCGGACACCAAGCCCTTCCTCAAAGAAATCGTCATTGCCCCAGGTGAAACCCTCACCCTCCCCCAAACTAATGCTGCTTCTGAATGGGTGATTCCAGGGCCAGGCTTCTTTTATGAACAACAACTGATTCTTAGTACTGCTCCCTTGAGCGGCACTCTCGCAGTCTTGAACACTGATAACTATCCCGCAGCCGACCAACGGCCGATTAATCCATTGTCGAATCCCTTAGACGTTGCCCAAGCCTTGCTACAAGACTTGCATAACGCCAGTGTACCCAAAACTGAGATGAATGGTACATCTGCTGACTCATATATTTTGGATGTGAATAATTGGGCAAGTCTAAGCTTTAGTTTTCAGGTTGTGTAAACACAAAATCCAGTATTTGAGTTGTGTATGTGATTATGGATTCTGGCGTTGCTGAATCATGTATTGAAATCTAAAACTCCTTATCCTCGCTACACCTGGGCGCGAGACACATTATCCCGCAATTATGCAACGCCCAAACTTGTAGCGATCGCTTATTTTGGATTACCACAGTAGTAAAAAGTACTTTAGTATCGAAATACCAAAATTAACTGGTACTTTTTTGACATAATTTGGATTTTTCTGTCGGCTTACTTTATTTATTTTAAATATTCTTAACAATATATTATGTATAATTAACCACGAAACCACAAGCACATGTTACATCTCCCTACTGCTTTTTTAGCGAGTCATCCCTCCCCCATAGTAGACATCTCCAGAAATTAAATATACGTTATCCATGCTAAAATTATTCATATAAACTTCACAAAACTAAGATGCCTACATAGGTACTAAACGAACCAATCAAGCGGCTAACCATAAAACTGCTCTAAAGCATATGAAGCCTGGGGAATTGAGTACCTCAAATACCAACAAATTTAGCGGCAGGTATTCATAACCTCACCCAAGCTCTAACTGGTTAGCAATTTAGCAGGTAGTATATGCCATATGAGCCAGAACCCTTTAGTCAGAAAAAAATTCCAGAGTCGCTTTGAGACTGTCAAATTGCTGGGAAGCGGAATATCTGGTGATACTGACTTGTTAGCATCTGATAGACGTAACAAGCGTCAGTACTCTATCGTCGGAAAAACACTTCGGAATCGCTTTGAGATTGTCAAACAGTTAGGAAGCGGAGGATCTGGTGATACCTACTTAGCCCTAGACCTAGATTTACCAGGCAAACCCCATTGTGTTGTCAAACACTTCCACCCAAAAGATCAAAATCCTGCTGTTCTACCGATCGCGAAAAGTTTATTTGATCGGGAAGCAGAAGTTTTATACCAGTTAGGCAATAACCACGACCAAATTCCTAGACTATTTGCCCATTTTGATGAAGATGGGGATTTCTATTTAGTCCAGGAATTTATTGACGGTCATGCCTTGATTCGAGAAATTGTACCAGGTCAACGTCTGAGCGAAAATGCAGTCTTAAACTTATTAAAAGACATCCTAGAAGTACTAGTCTTCGTCCATCAACACAACATTATTCATCGCGATATTAAGCCCCAAAATTTAATGCGGCGGCATTCTGATCAGAAGATTGTGTTAATTGACTTTGGCAGCATTAAAAAAATTGGTGCTTTGGGAGCTGGCTTAACAGTTGTTGTTGGAACTCCTGGTTATATGCCAAGCGAACAGGCCAAAGGAAAGCCAAAACTTTGCAGCGATATCTATGCAGTAGGGATGATTGGCATTCAAGCTTTAACAGGTTTAATACCTGAGCAACTACAAGAAGATCCCGATACCGGAGAAGTTATCTGGCGCGATAAAGCGCGGGTAAGCGATGAACTAGCAAATGTTTTAGATATAATGGTTCGCGATCGCTTTAGCCAGCGTTACCAGTCTGCCGCAGAAGCTCTACAAGCGCTTAATTTTGATCTGGCGTTGTCACAGTCCTCACAAACTGCTGAAATAGACCAAAACACTGATGATAGCTATTTGCTAACTTATAAAAACTTTATTTTGATATTGGGGATGGGTCTTGGTGCTACTACTAGCTTGATAGTAATAGTTTTAATTTATACATTTATTAATACAGGTGCATCGATTCCTAACCAACCTACTCAACTAAAAAGGTTTCTAGAAAAATTTGTTGAGTCACAGTTAACTAATGTGAATAGCCTAGTAGTAACTAAATCAATACCCAACACAATAGTTTGTAAAAGCGACTCTATCATTGCAAAGACAACAAAAGAGCAAATTGAATTTTATTACATTAAAAAGAGTTAATTATCTGTTAGTGATCATTAACTGGCTATTACAGATTTGTTTTGAATTTAAATATCTAGAGATTACTGTAGGATAAACAAAATAAACAACATTTCAAAATATGGACAATACAAATCAAAGAAAACCTTTAATTAACGGCGAAATTGCCCTCTTTCTTAGAGGTTTGATTATTGGTAAAGTGCTGACGCTTATGGTTATTGGCGGGCTGCTTTGGTGGTTACTGAAGCCGAACTTAGCGTCCCGTAGCAGCGTTGACTCTTCCTCTAATCAAAGTTTAAACACCGTTTCTAGTAATGCATCAACTTTCCAGACAGTTGCTCAGGTTCCGACTGCCTCATTCAACTACGGTGGTAGTACAGCTTGGGCATCAATCCGGCAATTGGTAGATTCTCAGATCCAAAGCGCTCGCCCTGAACTACAATTACGCTACGTAGACCCTGTTAATAGTAGCCCTGGTTCTAGCTCAGGTATTCGGATGTTGCTTGATGGGCAACTAGACTTTGCTCAGTCCTCCCGTTCCCTTACAGATGAAGAACAAGCTATTGCAAGAGAGCGAGGCTTCACCCTTGAGCAACGTCAGGTAGGTATGGATGGGATAGCAGTAGTAGTCAACCCATCACTCAAGCTATCGAGTTTAACTGTTGACCAATTGCAGAAAATTTATCTAGGACAAATTACCAACTGGGAACAAGTAGGTGGGCCAAACTTACCCATTACTCCTTTGTCCCAACGACCAGAAGACGCAGATACAGCAATATTCGCTAACAACAGCGACTTAAAAGGGCAAGCACTTGGCTCTAATGTGCAGTATGTTTACTCTACTACAGAGGCAGTGCGGCAACTCAGTAAAACCCCTGGTGGTCTGTATTACGCTTCTGCTCGTTCAGTAGTATTTCAGTGTAGTGTGAAGACTTTGCTATTGGGTCGCACTTCTGATCAGGTAATTCCCCCCTATCGTGAACCTATGGTGTCGCCTGAGCAGTGTCCACGTCAGCGCAACCAGCTAAATACTCAGGCTATCAAAAATGGTAGCTATCCCATGATCGCTAATTTGTTTGTGATTATTAAGCAGAATAAAGGTCGGGAACAGCAAATTGGGGATGCCTATGCCAAACTTTTATTAACTGACCAAGGGCAAAGGGCAATTGAGCAAGCTGGTTTCGTCGGGATTCGCTAGGAGATTTGGATGACGATGCCGATTAAATAATTCGTAATTCTCCACTAATAAATTCAGGGACAGAGCAACTGAATTTATTAATGGAGAAAAAACATGCTATTAATATTTTTTAAACTTCCAAATTTATTTATGGGATAATTATGAACTATTCATTATCGATATAACTTATAAGTACCTGTCAGAATTAATTACATATTATAAGGTCATTGCGAGGCTTCCGACGCAATGCCAAACGCCTGCGATTGCAAGTCTTAGAGACGCTACGCGAACATTCCGCTTTGCTTCATTCGCAATGACATTGTGCAACTAATTTTGTCCACCTACTTATGATCACATCCCCGACTTCTTCAAGGAGTCATATCATGTTCGGCTTAATACTTATGTCATTGCGAGGGTCGCGCGGCAATCCCAAAGCCTTGCGATTGCTTCATTCCACTTCGTTACATTCGCAATGACATATCGTAAGTGATTTGCCGAACTTGATATCAGAGATTATAGAGAAAACGATCGCACTTTCTATGACACGATTATTTGGTGCGATCGCACGGCAGAGCATAGCCAAGATGAATTAACCTAAATACGGAAGCACGAAGTACTCGCAACTAGGCACACAGGTACAAAGCCCTAATATCAGATAATGTATAAGTTCTGTGATCTATCTAAGGAATTTAGCTCAATAAGTGCTAATCATCCAGTATAGTTTTGCATGGGTTTTCAGCAGCTACAAGGCTGCTACCTTCAACCTTGTTCAACACCGTAATTTAGTACATCACAGACGCAAAAAATGAAAGATCGGGGTTTTCACATTTCTTCAGCGAAAATTTTTCGCCTTTTTTCTAGCAGTCATCTCAAATATAATTTACGCGTGGGAGCCGGACTAACAGCAATGCTTGTTGTTTCTGGTGGGTCAATGCTACTACCTGGTGAGGTCAATGCTGGTGCTACTCACACAGCAGGTATCGTCCCAACTTTGATAGCGCAAGCTCCCGCAACGGCAACAGTTATTTACGTTAATCCAGCAACTGGTACAGACAATCCTGGTACTGGTACAACGTCAGCCGCACCTTACAAAACCATCAGCTTCGCTCTCAGTCAAGCTCAATCAGGTGCAGTTATTCAATTAGCACCTGGGAATTATAACCAGGAAAGTGGCGAAAGCTTCCCCCTCTTGCTTAAACCAGGGGTGACACTGCGGGGTGATGAAGCTAGTAAAGGTCAGGCGATATTGATTACAGGTGGAGGTTTCTACAATACTCGCTCCTTTGCCAGACAGGATATTACCATCCTTGCCGAGCAAGATACCATGATCGCTGGTGTCAGCGTTACCAACCCAAATAGCCGGGGTACAGGTGTGTGGGTGGAGTCAACTAATCCCATTATCAAAAACAGTACTTTTAGTAACAGTGTCAGAGAGGGCGTTTTTGTCGCAGGTACAGGCAATCCCAAAATTGAAAATAACCTCTTTGTGCAAAATAGAGGCAACGGGATTTCAGTTACTAAATCTGCCCAAGGAGAAATCCGGGGTAACTTATTTCAGGATACTGGTTTTGGTTTAGCGATCGGTGGCACTTCCACACCTCTAATTGTGGAAAACCAAATCGTCGAAAACCAAGATGGTCTTTTTATCTCAGAGTCAGCAAAGCCCGTATTGCGTAAGAATGTCATCCAAAACAATAAGCGGGATGGAATAATAGCAACTGTTAATGCTTTACCCGATCTTGGCACTAACGAAAGTCCTGGTGGCAATCTCATCCGCAATAACACTCGTTATGACTTGAACAATGCCACTAAAACCGGTAAAATTCTCGCTGTTGGCAACGATATTGATCAGAAACGGATTCTTGGCTCAGTAGATTTTGTGGCCGCAACTGTTGACGTACCCCCTGGAGGGGCTGTCGCCTTTAAGGATGTACCAACAGGATACTGGGCAAAAGTCTACATCGAAGCCTTAGCTTCTCAAAATATTATTGCTGGCTTTCCTGATGGCAGCTTTAAACCTAATGAACCTGTGACCCGCGCTCAATTTGCCACTATTATCACTAAAGCTCTAACACCACCAGTTAAACGCGCAGGTATTAAGTTTAAGGATGTAGCAAGCAATTTCTGGGCTTATGCTGCAATTCAATCTGCCTACCAGAGTCAATTTGTCTCTGGTTATCCTGATGGTAGTTTTAAACCACAACAGCAAATTCCGAGAGTGCAGGCGTTAGTGGCTTTAGCAAATGGTTTGGGCTTAACTGCCAATAACCAGAATGTTCTTTCCTTTTACACCGATGCTGCCCAGATTCCTAATTATGCGATCGCTCCTGTTGCTGCTGCAACTACACGGCAATTAGTAATCAATTATCCTACAGCTAAACAACTCAATCCTAATCGTCAGGCGACTAGAGCCGAAGTTGCCGCTTTTGTTTACCAAGCACTCGTCAATGCTGGACGTGCTCAACCAATTCCTTCATCCTATTTAGTAACAGTTCAATGAAGAGTGCTGAGTCCTGAGTTGAAAGTGCTATTAGCGGATAGCTATGGTTTAGCCCGTGCTGAGTCAATACGGTTCGGATAAGATCCCCCCGCCTGTGGCGACCCCCTTAAAAAGGGGGTACAAGAGTTTTTCGCCCCCCTTTTTTAAGGGGGGTTGGGGGGATCTTCGAGGAATAAACATATTAACCAAACCGTATTGCGTGCTGAGTATGTAAACCCTGAGTTGGTAAATTGAAAGCGCCAGACTAACAAATTACCAGTCTGGCGCTTCCAGTATTAGACTTATCTGCAAAACAGAAAGCCAAGTTTTACCACTCAACTAACTTTCAACGGAGAGGGGGAGATTCGAACTCCCGGAACCTTTCGGTTCATCCGATTTCAAGTCGGACGCGATCGACCACTCTGCCACCTCTCCAATAAACTGTCTAGCTTGTGCCTACTATGTATTTGTCGAGTAGTGCAAAAGCTGACAGATCATACTATATCTTATCATCTACACAGTTTGCACTACTGGATGCGAATGTCTACGATACACTAGGCGATCGCTCATACAAAATTTCCTCTGATGCCACATTGAAGTCATTACCTACCCAAACTAGGGAAATTTGCGAAACCACACCCGCCTCTAGGGAGACAATAGAAAAGTTACGCAGTTTCTCGCTGCCATTTTCCACAATCCTGGGTACACTGGCTGCATTCAAGTAAATTATCCCCTCTGGACTTCTAAAGACGGGCTTTCGTAGCACCTTTTTGGTATGGCGGAGAGTTCGGTGCATGTGACCAAATGTTACCAAAGGAATGGTTTTACCAGCAGTTAGAGCCTGAGAAATCGCCTCGCCAAAATCTGGATCGCCAAAGTCGCCGCCAATTGGATGCCAGTCTTTGCCACAGGGGTCTTCTGGGCGATCGCCTAACCCACTAGGGCCATTGTGACCCAAAAATATAATCGTCTCATAAGCGGCGCTTTTTACCGCTTTGACGATGCGATCGGCAGATTCTTCCAGACTCGTCACACCGTAACGTTCGTGACAGATTTCCGCATATTTCCACTCTGGGCCACCCCAGGTAAAAGGACGACCCCCCACTACAGTTAAATTCCCAGACGGAAAATCCAGCTTCCCGTAACCGACATGGGACGACCCTAATAAATCGAGCTGTTTCTGTACCCAGTCTTCCTTGGAGCGGTCATAAGGAGCCTTTTTGCGTCCCCATTCGGTGGCAGTGTACCAGGCATCGTGGTTGCCCATTACTGCTGCTTTGGGAATGTCGAGAGAAGCGATCGCTCTGACTACTTCCACCGACTCGTTGCCAAAATCCCCCACGAACAGCACTAGGTCAACACCCAGATGCTTGAGTGCAACACCATCTTCTACTTCCCATTGGTCGTGAACATCTCCAACTACAGCAATTTTGAGGGTTATTATCGATTGAGTTTTCTGACTGGTCATGCCACTTTCCTTGCCGTCTATCTACCAGGATAGGAAACTCAGCCCGATTTGGACATAATCTCAAGATATCAACTGTCCACTATTTTTGGTAAAAACTACTATAATTAATTCCACAGGACAAAAATTTGCAAATTAGAGCAACCCCTAATTGTGTTTACCACTGCACTAGCTCAACGAGACAAAACCCAACCAGGTGGCCTACCACTAGATTTATTTGCTGCCATTGAGAGCCTCAAAAAAGAACTTAATGCAGTGATTCTGGCGCATTACTATCAAGAGCCAGATATTCAGGATATTGCAGACTTTATTGGGGATTCATTACAATTGGCCAAAGCCGCAGAAAAGACCAATGCGGATGTGATCGTCTTTGCTGGTGTTCACTTCATGGCAGAGACAGCAAAGATACTTAATCCCGATAAATTAGTACTTTTACCAGATTTGAATGCTGGTTGTTCTTTAGCAGACAGTTGTCCCCCAGAGGCGTTTGCAGCTTTTAAAGCAGCGCATCCGAATCATTTAGTAGTGTCTTACATCAACTGCTCTGCTGAGATTAAGGCGATGAGCGATATTATTTGTACTAGTTCCAACGCTGTGAAAATTGTACAGCAGATACCGAAGGAACAGCCAATTATTTTTGCCCCAGATCGGAATTTGGGGCGGTATGTCATGGAGCAAAGTGGACGAGATTTGGTGCTGTGGCAAGGTAGCTGTGTTGTCCATGAAACCTTTTCGGAAAAGAAAATTGTCCAGCTAAAAATTGCCCACCCAGAAGCAGAGGCGATCGCCCACCCAGAATGTGAAAGTAATGTACTGCGCCACGCCAGCTTTATTGGCTCCACAGCAGCCTTACTCAAATATTGTCAAAATAGTCCAGCCAAAGAATTTATCGTTGCTACGGAGTCTGGGATCATTCACCAAATGCAAAAACTAGCTCCTGACAAGCTTTTTATTCCTGCCCCACCGATGAATAACTGCGCTTGCAACGAATGTCCGTTTATGCGGTTAAACACCCTAGAAAAGCTCTACTGGGCAATGAAAAATCGCACTCCCGAAATTACCATGTCAGAAGATATCCGCCTTGCTGCACTGCTACCAATGCAACGAATGCTGGAGATGAGTGTGTAGTTAGTATTTTTTATCCATTATGGTAGAGACGCGGTTTTGTTGCGTTTCTACCAACCATTTATTTTTTATAAACACTTGCAATTTATAAAAGATGATGCTAATATTTAAAATCGTGAGACAAATTGGGTCGGTGTCCGAGTGGTTAATGGAGACGGACTGTAAATCCGTTGGCTAGCGCCTACGCTGGTTCAAATCCAGCCCGGCCCACCACTTACGAAGTTATAAGTTATAATAGCTGGGTAAAGTGCAAAGCTCCCAGCATTGTAACTTACAACTAAAAAATCTAAAGTTACATTTTGCCCGTGTGGCTCAGTGGTAGAGCACACCCTTGGTAAGGGTGAGGTCACGAGTTCAATCCTCGTCACGGGCTTTTTGCGTTAAAAGGGTAGACACAATTCTTAAACTGTTGCTGTCTAACGACAACCCAAACTATCTCGCGTTGACACACCTGTAACCGAATTTACACCATCGGCGCGAAACGCGATCGCATATCTTTGACCTCTTCTTTACCACAAAAGCACTAGGTAAAGGTATAGGCTTAAAATTATTCATCAGTTATCAATTTGAAGCGAGGAAACTTTTGATTATTTTAACTATTTCTTGTTTCTCTTGAAACCCAGAACTATAGAACCCAGAATTACCAGAATTATAGGAACCAATCAAAAGTATGCTTTCACCAGATTCTAAAATTAAGGTAACTCGATGATCTGTGCTATCTTCGCCAGAATTAAAACTTTCAACTTTAATATCAACAATTTCATTCAACGAATACACCAAAACTACTTTTCCCAATTTCCCAAACCATTTATAGCGGCTGATACTTAAGCTATTTGACTCTTTATCAAAATTACAGTCGAGAAATGAACCTGACGCTATAATTAATAAACCTAATAATAGCCAAAATAGGGGTATGCCAATTGCAGCGTAGCCTGCTAAAGTATAATCTTGCTTAACTACTAAATTTTTCTCTAAAGGTTGTGCTAAGAAATTATTAATTTTTAAAATTATTAACTCTGCTTCTTCTGAAAAATAATCACTGTAAGCAATTCGTGTAAATGGAATACTTTCTGTATTAGTTAATAACTGAACTCGATATGTATATAATATTTTTCCGTCTTTATCAGTTTTAGTTTGTTTTTCTAAACGACTTCCAATTAATCCAGAAATTTGTTTTTGGCTTTTTTGACGATCAAACAAATCAAATTCTATCAGTTGACATATAACTTGTGATGAGTTTTGCTCAATACTTGAAGCTTTTAAATTTTGCGTAACATGGTCACAATTAAGTTGTGTGACAGGTATAAACATAAAAATAGCATATAAATAAATTATCCCTATTTGTCCAATAAAGAACCCAATAAATCTAAGTAATTTCGGTTGAACAATACACTTAAGCTGATTTTGTGTTTGCTCATAAATTTGTATATTTTTATCTCTGACCAAATCCCAAATTAAAATCAAATCGATAGCGAATAATACATAGTTTAATAAATAATTTGTATTTTCCATTTTTTCGTAAAAATGTTTCTGTTTTTAAGCTCAACACCGAGATTCTTTACCTACAACCCAAACTATCTCGCGTTGACACACCTGTAACCGAATTTACACCATCGGCGCGATCGCACAATAGCGACACTTGATAGCGGTCAATTAAAGCATCTGTAAAATCAGCGCCAGTGATATCAGCATCGTAAAAGCGGCTACTCGTCAAAATTGCTTCTGTAAAAATGGCATTTTTCAGGTTAGCACTATCCATAGTCACGCGATCAACTAAAGCGCCGCTCAAGTTCGCGCCTTCGAGATTTGCTTTTAATAAAACTCCCTTAGTGAGAATTGCGTTGGTTAAATTCGCTCCTTGGAAATTCGCACCCCGCATTTCTGCTGCTACAAAAGTCACACCTGCCAAATCAGCATTAGAAAAGTCACGATTTTCTAAATTTATATTGTTGTAATTGATAGTGTTTATTTGAGCAAAAGCCGGTTTGGGATTAAGTATTATCCACCCAAAGGCTAGTAGCAAAATTACAATCAAACCCAAAAAGCGCAGTAAAATCTTTTTCATAACTTTATTATTTGATTTGTCATTAGTCCTATCTTACAAAGTTCTGAGCAGAGGAAACCTCCGCTCAGACTTTGCGCTTTGTCATTTAACCAATGACCAATGACTAATGACTCTTACCTATTTCCAATCTTTACCAATGCGGATTGTGAGGTCAGATTCTAAATCACCAATCGCCGACACCTCGATTTGACCCAAGCCTAAGACTTTTTGCAAATCAACTCCAACTCGTCGGTTGCCTTTTTGGACAACAATCTGAGTTTGACGTTGGGTATCTGGCCAATCAGGCACTTTGTAAATATTAGTAAAGCCTTTTTGTTTGAGATAAGCAATAACTTTTTCAGTTAACTGAGGTTGATTGGAAGCATTTTGAATAGCAATTTTGAGGTTAGGAACCCGGCGCATATCTGACTTCAGACCAGGTACATTTACCCCAACATAATCATTCAACAGGCTCTGTTGTCCAGTCATGTTCAGCCAATAGCTATTAGGGTCTTGGCTAAAACGGCTAAACGTACCTGGTAACATGGTCATTTGGAAATTATCTCGATCCAAGTTGAGACCGAAGTTCACCAACGCCATCATTTCTTCCATCTTCAGGTTGGTATCAAAGTATTTTCGCATCAGGCGAGTTAATTGAGGCAACCTGGGTAAGATTGTGGGACTTTTAAGGCGTTGCAGCAACGCTGCTGTTAGTGCTTGCTGACGCTGCACTCTTGGCAAATCTCCCAAACCTGGTTCGCGGAATCGGACAAACTGTTCTGCTTGTTCGCCGTTGAGGGTTTGCCAGCCGCTAACTAAATTAATCGACAGCCGACTGCTGGAGTCTTTATATTCCATTGATTGGGGAACAAATACCTCTACTCCGCCTAACTGATCGACTAACTGCCGTAAACCACTAGTAGAAATACGGATATAACGATCGATTGGGGCATTGTTTAAGGTACGACTAACTACCCGTGCTGCCAAGACTGGGCCGCCTTTGGCATTGGCATCAGATACCTTAGTTAATCCCTTTTCTCCCTTTTCTGGGATGGCGATCATCGTATCTCTGGGAATGGAAAGTACTCGCACAGATTTTTCACTAGGGTTGAGCCGTGCCAGCACCATAGTGTCGCTTTTCCCTGCAAAACTTTCTGGTGAACCATCAACAGTGTCGCTGACTGGTTCAATCCCCATAATTAAGATATTCATCGGTCGTGAAAGCTGGTATTGTGAGAGTTTGCTCCATAACTCCCCTGGTAGTGGAATTTTTTGCTCACCTTTACCAGCAGTTCCTAAATCTTCATCTGTTCGATCTAAATTGCTCCACAACGGAGTCCAAAGCGCTAATGTTGACACTAGCAGCCCAGATAAGATGATGCCGATGACAACTGTCATTATCCACAACAGCCATCGAGGTATGGTTAAGCCCAGTCTCTCAGAAAGCTGATTGGGAATCGCGCCCACAGATTCGACGACGCTACGGTTCGGATTCACTGGCTGGTTTAGTTCTACATTCTCCTCCTCTAAGTCTGCTACGGGTGCAGGTGTTACTTGATTTTCCGTTCGTTGAAGTTGCTGCGATCGCACCTCATTTTGAAATTCTGCTACTTGTTGCGACGTCACCGGATTTTCCGACCATTCGATTTGTTTTATCACAATTATTTCCCCACTCAACCACTCCCTAAAAGTTATGTTAATCCAAGCTACAAATATTGCCAGTGGAAAAGCTCACTGTAAACTTGTAATGTTCTTCGGTAAGCGTGTATGACAACATGAATACTTTATTGTTCCCCGTAATCCTTGCTGGTGGTAAAGGTGAGCGTTTTTGGCCTCTGAGTCGCAAAGACCGACCGAAGCAATTTTTAAGTCTTGATGGCAGTTCTAGAAGCCTATTACAAGCAACCGCCGATCGATTGCTAGCACTCGGTGGCGATTGGGATTCCTTGTGGGTGATCACTTCTAGTCAGATAGCTGAAGGGGTACGACAACAATTACCTGATCTACCAGTTCAAAACTTACTGATCGAGTCAGAAGGAAGAGACACCGCCGCCGCCGTTGCTTGGACAAGTTTAGAAA
Organism: Nostoc sp. WHI; assembly: GCF_015714725.1. Taxonomy (GTDB): domain Bacteria; phylum Cyanobacteriota; class Cyanobacteriia; order Cyanobacteriales; family Nostocaceae; genus Nostoc. The sequence goes on along the minus strand of NZ_WBKM01000123.1, from coordinate 900 downwards.
TCAAACAGCGCTATGGAGAAGACGCTATTATTGGCTTTTTCCCTGCTGACCACTGGATTGCTGACCAAAAAGCGTTTGCACACACATTAAGCGCGGCTACGCAACTGGCAGCAAGCACAGCAGCGATCGTTACACTGGGGATCAAGCCTACTTTTCCATCAATCGGTTACGGCTACATTGAACAAGGTGAAAAAATAGGTAGCTTTAATGAGTTGCCAGCTTATCACGTCAACCGTTTTACTGAAAAGCCCAACCGTGAAACGGCAGAGACTTTTTTATCTACGGGACGCTTTAGCTGGAATAGTGGAATGTTCGTTTTTCGGGCAGGGGTTGTTCTCAAGGAACTACATACCCATGCTCCAGAAATTATCGAACCTTTAGAGCAACATGGTCCTGATATCTATCCCCAGTTGCCTAAGAAGAGTATAGACTATGCGCTAATGGAAAAGACAACTTTAGCATACGTTTTGCCAGTTGATTTTGGTTGGGATGATTTAGGAGATTGGAATGCGATCGAACGCTTACTGAAGACAGAGGAGACTCCCAATGTGGAACTCGCTACCCACGTAGGGCTGGATACGCATGGGTCGATCATTTATGCCTCAAATCCAGAGGATGTAGTTGTTACTATTGGTTTAGAGGATGTGGTGATTGTGCGCGATCGCAATGTCACCTTAGTTGTCAAAAAAGAACGTACCCAGGAAATCAAGCAGATCCTCAAAATTCTCCAAAGCGATTCCCGATTCACCAACCTGCTATAAAAGTTAAAACCCTTGGCAGAGGCTAAAAAGTCTATTTTCCCATTATAACTTGACTGTCGAAAAGCAGAGCATTGGGCAATTCAATTTTGGATTTTGGATTTACGATTTTGGATTAAATTTCAATCTAAAATCTAAAATC
>NZ_WBKM01000111.1 GCF_015714725.1 Nostoc sp. WHI | reverse complement strand
CTCCCGCCACCGTTGCTGCAACATATTCTCCCAAACTATGACCCATAACCGCATCCGGTTCAATGCCCCAAGAACGCCACAATTGGCAGAGTGCATATTCCAATGCAAATAAAGCCGGTTGAGTATAAGCAGTTTCATCAATGGGTGAAGTTGATCCAGATGGCGGATAAAGTACACTTAAAAGTGGTTTTTCTAGATAAGGGCGTAAAATGCGATCGCATTCTTCCAAAGTTTGCCGAAAACTGGGAGATGTTTCGTAAAGTTGTCGTCCCATGTCTTGATATTGGCAACCTTGTCCGGTGAATAAAAAAGCAATTTTAGGTGTTTTGTTAGGTTGCGGTTGAGATAACGAGTTGGTTTTTTCCGACTCAGCTACAAAGGCAGTTAGTGTTTCAATTACTTGTGTTTTGTTTGAGGCAACTATACTCAAACGATGTTGAAAATGGGAACGTCCACAAGCTGCTGTAAAACAGATATCTGATAAATCTAAATCGGGATTTTTCGCCAAATATGTTTGATATGATTTGGCTAATTGTTGTAGTGCAGTTTCAGTTTTTGCTGATAGCGGTAATAGGTGCAGTGGACGTTTTACTGTTTGGGAATTTTGACTTTGTTGTGGTGCTTGTTCAATTATTAAGTGGGCATTTGTGCCACTAAAGCCAAAAGAACTAACTCCTGCGAATAACTTTTCAGATGTAGACCAAGATTTGATTGAGGTGGGTACGACAATTGGTAGTTCATTCCAATTGATGTGAGGGTTGGGCTGGTCAAAGTGCAGATGGGGTGGTATTTCTTGGTGTTGTAGAGATAAAACTACTTTGATTAAACTTGCTATGCCCGCAGCTGCTTCTAAATGACCAATGTTTGTTTTTACCGAACCAATCACCAGTGGTTGCTCTGGGGAACAGTGTTTACCAAACACCTCTGCCAATGCCTCTACCTCAATTGGATCTCCTAAGGATGTCCCAGTGCCATGAGCCTCAATGTAGCCGATTTGGGCTGGCTCAACTCGCCCATTTGCTAGAGCTTGACGAATCACGCCAGCCTGAGACGGCCCGTTAGGGACTGTCAGACCGCCGCTAGGGCCGTCCTGGTTGACCGCAGAGCCGCGAATTAATGCCAAAATGCGATCGCCATCAGCCACCGCATCCGACAACCGCTTGAGAACAACTACACCACAACCTTCTCCCCTTACGTAGCCGTCTGCTTTCGCGTCAAAAGTTTTACAACGACCATCAGCCGCCATCATTTTGGCTTTGGAAAAGTTGATATTAGACTCTGGCGATAAAATTAGGTTTACCCCTGCTGCTAAGGCTAAATTGCACTCTCGCAAACGTAAACTCTGACAAGCCAGATGCACTGCCACCAAAGAAGAAGAACATGCCGTATCTACACAAAGAGATGGGCCAGTCAATCCCAAAATATATGACAAACGTCCAGCCGCCACACTGAGAGAGTTACCAGTGCCAAAATAAGCATCGATATGCGTTGCATCACCAGCTTGCCAAAGCACCTTGGTGTAGTCACTGGTGCTAATTCCCACAAACACACCTGTGGAACTTTTGAATAACTGTTCGGGAACTTGGTTAGCATGTTCTAGCGCTTCCCAGCTTACCTCCAGTAGCAAGCGTTGCTGGGGGTCAAGGCTAATCGCCTCTCGTGGGGAGATATGGAAAAATTTGGCATCAAAAGCATCTACTTCGTGCAGAAATCCCCCATAACGAGTTGACATCTTTCCGGGGGCATCTGGATTTGGGTCATAGTAAGCATCTATATCCCATCGTTCAGGGGGTACTTCGTTAATGGCATCTACGCCATTGTGGAGCAGTTGCCAAAAGGCATCTGGGTTATCAGCCCCCCCAGGAAATCTACAGCCCAAACCAACGATCGCGATCGCTTCAGTTTGAGCATTTTCTAAGGCGCTGAGTTTGGATTGCTGTTTTTCCAATTTCAGCAGAGCATTTTCCATTAAAGACCGATAATTTATACCTGTTGAGCTACTGCTCATATACACCTCTTTTAATCCAAGCTTGCCAATGTTTTAGCGAGTAAGTCTGCGATTTCTTCTTGAGACATTTCTTTTAAAGTCGCTGATAATTCAGTGCCCTCCGCAACTGTTGGTAATTCCTGTTTAGATGTTGAATAAAACTCCATTGATAGTACATCCTGTATCAAATAATCTACTAGCGCTTCCACTGTGGGATAATCAAATATCAAAGTTGAGCGCAGAGATTTTCCTAGACCGCGTTCGAGCCAATTTTTTAATTCAACTGCAACGAGGGAGTCTAGTCCTAAATCAAACAATCGTTGGCGCGGCTCTACTTCCTCCAAAGATTTTAGACCAACAACCTTGGCAATTTGGGAACGAATATAAGTCATCAATAAAGTCTTACGCTCTTTGACAGGAGCAGCTTCTAACTGTTGCAGAAACTCTGGTTGCTGCGCTTGGGGTTGCCCAGAGTTTGAGGCGCAAAGGTCAAGGAAAGGTAAATCCAGCCCTTGAGGAAGTTGCTTGAGGAACTTCGACCAATTGACTGATAAGACTCCCACTTGAGCAACATTTTGTTCTAGCAACCGTCCAAACACCTGCAATCCTTGTTCAGGCTTAATAGCACTGACACCCAAGGCAGCCCAACGATCGCGATCGCGACTTGCAATTTCCTCTGCCATCCCTGCATCTGCCCAAGGGCCCCAATTGATGCTCAAGCCTGGTAAATCTAAAGTTCGACGGTAATGAACTAAGGCATCCATAAAGGCGTTAGCTGCTGCATAGTTTCCTTGACCAGGTGAGCCAAGCAGTGAGGCGCTGGAAGAAAAACAGACAAAAAATTCTAATGGCAATTCTTGGGTTAATGTATGCAGATTCCAAGCCCCTGCTATCTTCGGTGCCATCACGCGGCTAAAGCGTTCCCAAGTTTGACTTAGCAGTAGCCCATCATCCAAAACTCCGGCAGTATGTATAATACCTCGTAGGGGTGGCATTGATGCCTTAATCTCTGCCAAAATTCGGACAATATCTTCTCGGATAGACACATCGGCTTGAAATACTTTGACATTAGCCCCAGCTTGCTGTAATTTACTGATCGTTGTTTGGGCTGTCTGAGAAGCTTCGTGACGACCAATTAAAACCAAGTGGCGGACTCCCTGCTCTTCTACTAACCAGCGAGCTACCTGCTGACCTAAAGCACCTAAACCACCTGTAATTAAATAACTGCTTTCTGTCGGCACAACCTCTTCTTCTCTCGGTTGCGGTATGGAAATCACGACTTTGCCAATATGCTTGGCTGTTTGCATATAGCGGAAGGCATCTACTACGCGATGAATCGGAAATGCTTTGTAATTTAAAGGCTTGAGAGTGCCTCGCTGAAAATCCTCCATCAATTCTTTAAGCATCGAGGCAATTAAACCAGGGTTATGTATTGAGATTTCTAATAAATCGAAGGCAAAATATGAAGCGTCGGGTCTTTTTGCTTCCACTTGCTCTTGATCCCAAATACCGATTTTGCCAATTTCTACAAATCGTCCCCCTGTCTTTAAAATCTCAAGACTTTTCGGGATAAACTCACCATTCAAGCTATTAAGAGCAATATCCACTCCTCGCCCGTCAGTAATTGCCATTACTGCTTCGGCAAAGTCTAGGGTGCGGGAGTTCATCACGTGTTTTACCCCTGCTGACTTGAGAAATTCCCACTTACTAGGGCTGGCTGTGGCAAAAATCTCTGCACCCGCACGTTGAACTAACTGGACTGCTGCCTGTCCTACGCCTCCAGCCGCCGCGTGAATCAATATTTTGTCTCCGGGTTGCATTTTTGCCTGGTGGTGCAATCCATAGTAGGCAGTTAAAAAAGTGGTAAGAATAGTGGCTGCGGCTTCAAAACTCAACTGTGGGGGTTTGGGAACGACAAAATCAGCTTTGACTGTGACAAAACTACTCAGGCTGCCAATTGCCATCACAGCGATCGCTTCATCACCGATTTGGAAGTTAGAAACATTCTTACCCACTGCGACAATTTTACCGGCACACTCTCCTCCAAAGGGAATGTTTGTTGCAGAATCGATACCCTGCTGTTGAGTATATTCTTGCAGCAGACCGAGGGCATTGAGGACATCTCTAAAGTTAAGTCCGCAGGCGTAAACTTGAATTTCGACCTCCTCCGGTTCCGGTGGGCGGCGCTTCATCGGTGCTAAGGTGAGATTTTCCAGAAGACCGTAGCTAGATATTTTTACCTCGAAGGGTTCGGTTGCCAAATCTCGAATTTTCTCTTGATTTTCCCCAGTTGCCGACCGATACCTTACCAGTCTGGCTACATGGCGAACTCCTTGTCTGTAGGCGACTTGGTCTTCTCTATCTGGCGATCGCAATTCTTCTAAGAGGCTTAGTATTTCATTTTTATCTGTGGATGGGTCTAAATCCAGACGCACACAGTGGAGGTCAGGATGCTCCAAAGCGATCGCTCGTCCCAACCCCCAGAGTGGAGCTTGGTGTATTTGCGGAGTAATTTTGCTCTCCCCAATGATTTGAGTTCCCCTGGTAACTAACCATAACCGTGGTAATACTGGGGTTTTCGATTGAATAAGACTTTGCAACAAATGCAAGATGCTGCCACAGGTTTCAGCTTGTACTTCCTGTAAGCTTTCCAGGGTAATGTCTGTACTTCGACTGCGCTCAGTAACAATTGAGGATGTTTCCTCTAGGCTCCAGAGGTAAATAATTCCACTATATGATTGTTTATTTTCTTGACTATCTTGCAGTAATTGCTGAAAATCTGCGGGGTTGGCTGGGTTTATTTGATAATGTTCTTGTGCTAACCTTGCATAAGCTTTACCAACACACACTAGGACACAGCGATCGCCTTGTTCTCTCAGAAGAGTCGCTACCATCGTGCCAATTCCCCCTTGATCAGCAAACAGTAGCCAACTACTTGATTGTGTTACTGGTTGTTGTTGCAAACTACGAGCCTGAGCTTGCCAAGTAATTTCATACAACCAGTTGTCAAAATCTTCTTGTTGGAGAATTTTTTCTAGGGCTTGACGACTGATACTCTTGACGGTTAAACCTTCTAACTGAGCTACCACATTTCCGCTTTCATCAAATAGGTGTACCTCAGCAGTGACAGTCTTTTGATTCAATCCCTCAACTTGGCGGATTTTTACTTGAGTCCACAGGCGGGTGCTGGGACGGCGGTAAAGCTGTAAACGCTCTAAGCCAACTGGTAGATAGACTGCTTGTTGATCACCTTCCGCAAGAGCTGTTCCGATTACTTGTAAGCAGGCATCTAATAATACTGGATGCAATTTGTATTCTTCTGCTTCTAAAATCAATGTTTCTGGCAAGCAAATTTGCCCTAGAGCTTCCCCTTCATAGCTCCAAAGCCTTTCAATTGCTTGGAAACTGGAACCATAATCTATTCCTTGTTTCCGTAACTGCTGGTAATAATTTTTTGCAGATATGGCTTCCGTATATTGAGTTTGTAAGGCAGCTAAATCAACATTAGGAGGTGAGTTTTGCCCTTGGGCAAAAACTTTGCCAAAGGCATGGAGTGCCCAATAAGATTCAGAATTATTGTCTTCAAAGTTGAGGCTAAAAATCTGCCAGGAAAATGTCTTTGAGTCTTCAGGTGTCAAAATTATCTGGAGTGTTTTTGCAGTATCTTTTTCCAGGATCAAAGCCTGCTGGATAACAACTTCCTGAAGAATAAAATCGGGCGATTTGAAAACCACAGCCCCAGCCGCTAATGCCATCTCTAGATAAGCAGTGGCCGGTAAAATCACTTTTTGATAAATGCGATGGTGCGCTAAATATGCAGGAAAATCTTGACTAATGTTTGACTCAAAACGAATCTCCCTAGTCCCAGCTAAATGCAGCTGTTGTCCTAGCAGAGGATGAATACGTGAGCTATTGCTTTTTGCACGTAATTGTGCTTTATTAGCTCCAACGGTGGCTGTCTCTACCCAATGGCGCTGTCGCTGAAACGGATAAGTTGGTAGCACAACCCGGTGACGGCTATAGTCTCGGTCAAAACCAGACCAATCTACTTTGGCTCCACATCTGTATAATTCCCCTAAACTCTGTAATAACCGTTGCCAGTCTTCTTGCCCAGAACGCAGACTAGGTAAGAAAACACCCATTTCCTCTGGTAAACAATGGCGAGCCATTCCTAATAGTGTTGGCTTTGGCCCAATCTCCACAAACACTTCATATCCTTGTCGATATAGCGCTTCAATGCTGGCAGCAAATTTTACAGGCTGCCGCAGATGAGCAGACCAATATTCGGGAGTAGCGATCGCACCAGTGGCAAGTTCTCCCGTAAGATTAGAAATTACATTGATTTGTGGTTGGGCATAAACTACTTCTTTGGCAGCTTGGCTAAATGCTTCTAAAATAGGTGCGATCGCGGGAGAATGAAAAGCATGGGAAACATTTAAAGCTCTAGTCTCCACACCTTGAGCGTTAAATATTGCTTTAACTTCTTCAAGGGCTTTATCATCACCAGAAATCACAATATTTGCCACACCATTAATCGCAGCAACAGCTAACTGGCTATAAGATTCAATCACCTCCTCCACCAATTCTTGCTCGGCAAACACAGCCAACATTCCCCCATCAGCAGGCAAAGACTGCATTAAACGCGCACGAATCGCCACCAACTTTAAGGCATCTTCTAAACTCAAAACTCCCGCCACCGTTGCTGCAACATATTCTCCCAAACTATGACCCATAACCGCATCCGGTTCAATGCCCCAAGAACGCCACAATTGGCAGAGTGCATATTCCAATGCAAATAAAGCCGGTTGAGTATAAGCAGTTTCATCAATGGGTGAAGTTGATCCAGATGGCGGATAAAGTACACTTAAAAGTGGTTTTTCTAGATAAGGGCGTAAAATGCGATCGCATTCTTCCAAAGTTTGCCGAAAACTGGGAGATGTTTCGTAAAGTTGTCGTCCCATGTCTTGATATTGGCAACCTTGTCCGGTGAATAAAAAAGCAATTTTAGGTGTTTTGTTAGGTTGCGGTTGAGATAACGAGTTGGTTTTTTCCGACTCAGCTACAAAGGCAGTTAGTGTTTCAATTACTTGTGTTTTGTTTGAGGCAACTATACTCAAACGATGTTGAAAATGGGAACGTCCACAAGCTGCTGTAAAACAGATATCTGATAAATCTAAATCGGGATTTTTCGCCAAATATGTTTGATATGATTTGGCTAATTGTTGTAGTGCAGTTTCAGTTTTTGCTGATAGCGGTAATAGGTGCAGTGGACGTTTTACTGTTTGGGAATTTTGACTTTGTTGTGGTGCTTGTTCAATTATTAAGTGGGCATTTGTGCCACTAAAGCCAAAAGAACTAACTCCTGCGAATAACTTTTCAGATGTAGACCAAGATTTGATTGAGGTGGGTACGACAATTGGTAGTTCATTCCAATTGATGTGAGGATTGGGCTGGTCAAAGTGCAGATGGGGTGGTATTTCTTGGTGTTGTAGAGATAATACTACTTTGATTAAACCTGCTATCCCCGCAGCCGCTTCTAAATGACCAATGTTTGTTTTTACCGAACCCACAATCAAAGAATTTTCCTCAGAACGTCCTTCACCCAAAACTGAGCCTAAAGCGCTGATTTCAATGGGATCGCCTAAAAAGGTTCCAGTTCCATGAACCTCCACATAGCTAATTTGTGACGGCTCTACCTTAGCGTTGGCTAAAGCTTGGTAAATTAGTGCTTGCTGGGCTTGTTTATTGGGAACCGTCAAACCGCTACTTTGACCATCGTGGTTGACCGCAGACCCGCGAATTAATGCCAAAATGCGATCGCCATTGGCCACCGCATCCGACAACCGCTTGAGGACAACTACACCACATCCTTCACCCCGCCCATAACCATTAGCTGAAGCATCGAAGGTCTTGCAGCGTCCATCAGGAGAGAGGACACGAGCCTTGCACAGAAAAATAGTTATTTCCGGCGACAAGATTAAGTGGACTCCACCCACTAAGGCAAGTTCGCACTCTCCAGCCCGCAGACTTTGACACGCTAAATGGACACCAACCAACGAAGCTGAACAGGCTGTATCTACTGCTAGGTTAGGCCCTTGTAAACCAAGAATGTAGGACAACCTACCAGATGCAAAAGCAAAACCATTACCCGTCCCAGCATAAGGATTAATGTCTTGATGATTACCAGAATACATCTGTAATTGTGCGTAATCATTTTGTCCGATACCGACAAAAACACCAGTTTTGCTGCCAATCAGTTGATTAGGTGCTTGTCCGGCATTTTCCAAAGCTTCCCAACTCACCTCTAAGAGTAATCGCTGCTGGGGGTCGAGGCTCGCCGCTTCGCGCGGGGAAATCCCAAAGAAATGGGCATCAAATTGGTCTACCTGCGGCAGAAATCCCCCATCGCGGGTGTAGATTTTTCCGGGAGCATTGGGGTCTGAATCATAATATGCCTCAGTATTCCATCTTCCGGTCGGGACGGGAGCGATCGCATCCACGCCATCACGCAATTGTTGCCAGAAAGCCTCCGGGTTATGGGCATCGCCAGGAAAACGGCAACCCATACCAATAATAGCGATCGGTTCGTTTTGGGAACGCTCAACTGCCTCAAGTTTGGTTGCGGCTTCATCGAGGGCAAGCAGAAGCCGTTGTTTGGCAGAAAGTTGATTGATGTTTTCCGAAAAATCGCTCATTTGTTTCCCCTTAGAAGCTTTTCCAGTTTTTCCAGGCGCTCTGTAACTGAGGCATCAACCTCATCTTCAGAGAGTGGTTCTACCACCGATTGCACTGATGGTTGTGGATTTTTCGCTTTAGGCAATTGGGTAGTATCTGACAGTGATTGTACTGTTATTTGCGGTTTTTTTGCTTTGGCTAATTGGGTGGTGTCTGATGAGGTAGCCCCCAACTTTAAAACGTCCCTGACTAAATACTCAGCCAAATCTTTGATGTTTGAAAACTCAAAAATTAAAGTCGAAGGCAGAAAAGTACCCAAACTAGCATCTAAGCAATTCTTGAGTTCGAGCGCCATCAACGAGTCCATACCCATATCAAAAAATCCCTGTTGGGGATCTGGCAATTGTGGCGATCGCAATCCCAACAATTTGGCAACTTCATTTTGAATATATCCAATTAAGAGAATTTGGCGATCGCTTACACGAACTGTTTCCAGTTGTTGTAAAAGCGCATACTGCTTTACTGGTACACATTCCTCTAAAATTTCCACTTCGCCAAGTAATTCTGCCAATAATGGCAATTTTTTATCGCCCGTTAAGTGCTGTTTTAACAGTGACCAATCAGCTGAAAACACAGCAACCTGAGCAATACCTTGCTGTCCTAACAGTTGTTGGAACAATTGCAATCCCTGCTCCCAACCGATACGACTTATACCCAAGACAGCCAAGCGATTTTGGTGACGACTATCTAAGCTAGCTGCCATTCCTTCATCAGCCCACTGTCCCCAGTTAAGGCTCAAACCAGGGAGTTCTTGCATTTGACGATAATGTGTCAGAACATCTAAAAAAGCATTGGCAGCTGCGTAATTTCCCTGTCCTGGTGCGCCCAGCAAAGAGGTAACTGAGGAGAAACAGACAAAAAAATCTAACGGTAGATTCTGGCTAAGAGTGTGTAAATTCCAAGCGCCTTGAATCTTGGGATTCATCACCTTGGTAAAGCGTGCCCAATCTTGTTGCAGCAATATCCCATCTTCTAGGACACCCGCAGCATGAACAATACCCCTTAGAGGAGGCATTGAGGCACTTATTTCCTCAAACACTGCAACCATGTCTCTATGATTAGACACATCGGCTTGAGTAACAAGAATATTAGCTCCCAACTGCTCCATATCGGTAATCGCTGCTTGAGTTTGGGATGATGCCCCCCGCCGTCCTAGCAAAATTAAGTGGCGAGCGCCTTGCTCCACCATCCACCGGGCTACTTTTAATCCCAAGGCTCCTAAACCGCCAGTAATCAGATAAGCCGCATCGGGTTTTAACGATACTTCTTTTGATTTCAACTCACCTTTATTAACCAAACGTGCTACATAACGCTGTCCTGAGCGAAAAGCTAGATGGTCTTCACCCTCCGCATCGCAAAGTTCCGTCAGTAGTGTTTTTGCGGCATCTGTTTGCGTGGCTTCCACAGCTAAATCGCACAGTCCGCCCCATAATTGGGGATGTTCTAAGGCAATTACTTTACCCAATCCCCATAAAGGAGCTTGAGCAACTCCTGAAGAACTCGTTTGAGACTCCACTGGTTGAGCGCCCTGAGTCACTAACCAGAGTCGCGGTAAGATTGACCCATTGTGCTTAACTAGTGCCTGTACTAGATGCAGCGTGCTAGCACAACCCAAAATTTGAACTCGCTCTAAAGTGTGAATATCTAAATCCAAAGCTGGCTCTGATGCCAAACTCCACAGGTGGACAACTCCCCTCAAAGGCAGCGTACTGATTTGAGCGACATCTTGCAACAGTTGTTTGAAATCGTCAGGATTAGCTGGATTGAGGCTGTAAATTCCAGTTTGCCAACATTTATAAGTATTGTCCGCATAGACTACAAAACAAGTCTGCCCTTGCGACTGTAAAAGTTCCGCCAGGGAATCTCCTACACCGCTAGAGTCTGCAAAAATCAGCCAACTGCTAGGTTCGCGCGTCAGAGTAGCGCTGATATTGAGATTTTGCTGACGGGGTTTTGGTTGCCATTTGATTTCATACAGCCAATCTTGAATAGAGACTGATTTTATCTCCTGCTGGTGCTGCTCCACCAAAGATTGCAGCAATTTTGGCAGTAATTTTGCCTCATCTGCTGAAATTTCGGCTGCACTTGTTAACATTTGGGTCAGCTGTTCAATATCTCCTTTATTCAGCAAGTCAACTACAGAAGTTTGAAGTTTCTCGTCCGATAAAGACTCAGCTTTTTGGGGATTATTTTCTGCCGTTTGAATCCAATAACGTTGGCGCTGAAATGGATAAGTTGGTAGCTTAAGAGGGCAACGAAGATATTCCCGGTCAAAGCTAGACCAGTCTACTTGCACTCCATGCACGAATAATTCCCCCAAACTTTGGAGCATTTGTTGCCAATCATCCTGTCCTTGGCGCAGACTGGGCAACCAAACTCCTACTCCCTGTCCGAGACATTGCCGACCCATGCCCAACAAAGTCGGCTTGGGGCCGATTTCTACAAATACCTCATAACCTAACTGAGCAAGGGTTTCCATGCTCGTGGCAAATTTCACCGATCGCAACACATGACGACACCAATATTCAGGAGTAGCGATTTCTGCCGTCGCCACTTGTCCGGTAACATTTGAAACTAATTTTATTTTGGCTGGGGAATAGATGATATCTGCGGCGACCTGCTCAAAGTCTGCGAGCATTGGCTGCATTAAAGGAGAGTGGAAAGCATGGGAAACTTGTAATTGTTTTGTTTTGATTCCTTCTGCTTCCAACACAGCGATAATTGCTTTAATTGCCTGACGCTGACCAGAAATTACGATATTCTCCGGGCCATTAATGGCTGCAATCGCAACTTCCTCAGTATAATGCTGAATCGCCTTCTCCACCTGGCTTTGGGAAGCATTCACCGCTACCATCTCCCCTTCTTGGGGCAGGTTTTGCATTAAACGACCTCTAGAGGCAATCAGTTTGAGGCTATCTTCGAGGTTGAATACTCCCGCTACACATGCGGCTACATATTCCCCGACACTGTGACCCATGACGATATCCGGCTCTACACCCCAAGATTTCCACAACTGAACTAGGGCATATTCAATGGCAAATAGTGCTGGTTGAGTGTAGGCTGTCTCATCTAATTTTGGATTTTGGATTTTAGATTTTGGATTGGAAGATTGGGTGTCTGGATATAGAACTTCGAGTAGGGGTTGTTCTAGATAAGGGCGTAAAATTTCATTGCACTGGTCGATAGTTTGCCGGAAAATCGGCTGGGTCTGGTAAAGTTGCCATCCCATATTTACGTACTGTGACCCCTGACCTGTAAATAAAAATGCTACCTTTGGAGGTCTAGGACTGCGGAAGCAATTGCTAACCAATCCTTCAGTCTGTATTGTGTTGACAAAAGCTTTCAATTGCTCTCGTAATTGCTCAGTAGATTTTGTGACTATAGCTAAACGATGGTCAAAATGCGATCGCTTGGTGTTAGCTGTGAAACAAATATCTGCGATCGCATTTTGGGGATGATTTACCAAAAACTCCTGATAAAGTTGTGCTAGCGATCGTAGAGCATCTTCACTTTTGGCTGATAGCGTCAGCAAATGCAAAGGACGTTCACTTGCTGCTATATTTTGACTTTCGACTTTTGAATTTTGAATTTCTCCAGATACAGCTTCCAAAACCACATGGGCATTAGTACCGCCAAAGCCAAAAGAACTGACCCCAGCGAGAGCGCAACCATTATTCACAGTCCAGGATTCCAGTTTATCCTGCACCCGTAAAAGCAACTTCTGAAAATTTATATAAGGATTTGGCTGCTGAAAATGCAGGGTAGGCGGAATTTGTCGGTGTTTGAGTGACAGTGCTACTTTAATTAATCCCGCAATACCTGCGGCCGCCTCTAGATGTCCAATATTACTTTTAACTGAACCTACAGCACAATAGTCGTCAGGGCGCCGATTCTTTGCTAAGACTTTTCCCAAGGCTTTCATCTCCATCGGGTCGCCCAGCTTCGTACCAGTGCCATGTGCTTCTATATAACTAACCTTCTCTGGAGATACACCTGCTTGGCGATATGCTAAACGCAAAACAGCTTCCTGCGCTTGGGGATTGGGAGCCGTCAGTCCATTACTACGACCATCCTGATTAACAGCACTGCCTTTAATCACAGCGTAAATTGCATCGCCGTCAGCCATAGCTTGAGACAACGGCTTCAAGACAACCACACCAGCCCCTTCACCGCGAACGTAACCATCAGCGCGGGCATCAAAAACTTTGCAAAGACCATCAGCAGCCATGAACCCGCCTTTAGAGAAACTGACCGTAACCCACGGCGATAACATCACATGGACGCCCCCTGCCAAAGCCATGCTCGATTCCCCATTCCATAAGCTTTGACAAGCCAGGTGGACTGCAACCAAAGAAGACGAGCAGGCAGTATCAATTGCCATACTTGGCCCCGTAAAATCAAACACATAAGATATTCGGTGGGCAGCAATACAATTATTGTTACCTGTAGCTGCATAGGCATCAACATTGCGGTAATTTTTCATCAGTAACTCGTAGTAATCGTAACTAGAGATCCCAATAAAAACACCAGTTTGCGTACCTGCCAAACGCTCAGGAATTTGTCCAGCATCTTCTAACGCTTCCCAACACACCTCCAATAAAAGTCGTTGTTTAGGGTCCATGCTCACAGCTTCGCGGGGAGAAATACCAAAAAACTGAGGGTCAAACTGATCCACCTGATCCAAAAAACCACCCCAACGGGTATTCATCTTGAACGGTGTTGCTGGGTTAGCATCATAAAAAGACTCAATATCCCAGCGATTTGCCGGCACTTCGGTAATTGCATTCACCCCATCTCGCAGAAGTTGCCAAAAAGCTTCCGGGTCATTAGCACCAGGAAACCGGCAGCCGATTCCAACAATTGCAATTGGTTCAAAATCCTTTCCCATCTCATTCATTCTCTGCGTCCCTTTGCGCTTCCCTTTGCGCCCCTTTGCGTTAAAACTCCCCCCTCAATTCCCACCAAACACCACCCCCAGAGCCTTCAACCCCCTCAAAGCAATATTCTTCCTCCACTCCAACATCTCTGTCCCTACCCTCAAATCCGGTAATCGTCGAATCAGAGTATTAATAGCAATTTGACCCTCAACTCGTGCTAGTGCAGCGCCCAAACAATGGTGAATCCCATCAGCAAAAGCCAAGTGACAGTTATCACTTCGGTTAAGCACGAGGCGATCGCAATCAGGAAATTGAGCCGGGTCACGATTAGCTGCTCCCAGATAAAGCACAACCTGCTCACCCGCAGTAATTTTATGACCATCAATTTCCAAATCTTCCAGTGCTATCCGGGCAATTCTTTGAATAGGGCTATCGTAGCGCAGCAATTCTTCCACAGCGTTAGCGATCATCGTCGGTTCCCGTTTCAGTAATTCCATTTCTGATGGGTGATGTAGCAATGCTAACATCCCATTCCCAATTAGATTGACTGTGGTTTCTTCCCCAGTGGCAAACAGCAACATACAAACCGTCAACAGTTCGTCATTGCTGAGTTTATCGCCTTCGTCTCTAGCAGCAATCAGCGCACTAATCAAGTCTGGTTGTGGTTGCTTTTCCCGTTCTGCAATCAATTCGCCAAAGCAATCGGAAAACTTCTGAATCACCTGATTCATATAAACCAAAGTTTCCAGAGAATTTAATGGGTCAAGTATGCCAGAAAGGTCATTTGCCCACTCATACACTTGGCCTTGAATTTCCTCTGGTATCCCTAGCATTGTGGAGATCACACGTACAGGTAGGGGGCGTGCAAGCTCAGAAATAATATCCATGCTCCCCCTTTGCTGAACTTTGTCAATTAAATCATCCACAATTTCTTGAGTTTGGGGACGCAGACGTTCCACCACTCCGGGAGAAAAGGCTTTGCCAACTAACTTTCGGAGTCTGGTGTGATCGGGTGGTTCTAGAGATAATAACCATGTGCTAGTACCGCGTACCAGAGCGTTAAGATTTTGATTCTGGTGTTCGAGATACTGATTCTTATTTCTCAGCCGTTCGGGTAGGTTATCACTGCGAAAACGAGAATCGCGCAAAACTGCCTTAATATCGGCGTAGCGGGTCAGTCCCCACGAGCCAAAAAAGTGTTGATGTACGGGTTCCCAGGAGCGGAGGCGGTGATAGGCTGGATAGGGATTGGTGCGAAATTCAAGATTAAAAGGATTGAACTTAAATGCCTGTGCTGACCCTGATTTGTTGGTGTTCTCAAGATTGACAGTTTCTTGGTTTGGATTCCCAATTGACTCCATATTCAAATCTCTCCCTTAGGCATCTACACCCTGTAATTGCAAATGATTGCATTCTTCTGCTAAGTACTGAGCAACTGCTTTGATGCTGGGGTATTCCCAGAAAAGGGTGGGTTCAAGTTCCAAGCCCAAATATTGAGCCAATTCACCTGTGGCGCTAACGGCTACCGACGAATCCATCCCATACTTAGCAAATGGCTCACTAATATTTATCTCATTCCCTGGCACTTTCAGGTATAGGACGAGATAGGAGATCAGCCAATTTTCTATTTCTTCTGGCGTGGAAGTTGGTGTTAAAGTTTGGTGACTAGTTGCAAAACTGTTTTTGTCATTTGGTAGCTGATCCGACAATTGGCCTATGTCTATTTCCTGGGGGTTGATAGTCCAATGACCAACAACATCCAGACTTCCAGCCAAAAAACCAACCTGACAGGCATGACGCTTAATTTTACCGCTAGAAGTTTTAGGAATGCTGGCTGTCTTCAATAACACCACAGCGTAAACTTGAATTTCGTGATCTGCCGACACTGCCTGGCGGATAGCTGCAACCACTGATTTTACATCCAATTGGCGCAGGTAATTTCGCTCTACCTCACAAGCGATCGCCAATTGCTCAATGCCGTCTACCTCTACGGAAAACGCTGCCCCACAACTGAGACGCAGGGCTGGATGGCTCTGAGTTACTGTCTGTTCAATGTCTTGAGGATAATGGTTGCGCCCCCGAATAATAATTAAATCTTTCAGCCTTCCAGTAACGAACAACTCGCCGGACTGCAAAAATCCCAAGTCTCCTGTACGCAGAAATGGCCCGGTGTCGATATCTGCTAAATAAGCTCGAAAAGTTTCTTCAGTTTTCTGTGGTTGTTGCCAATAGCCGCTAGCTACAGAAGGGCTTGATACCCAAATTTCTCCCACTTCGCCTTCAGAACATTGGGTTAAGGATTCGGGGTTAGCGATCGCAATTTTTTGGTCTAACCAACTCCGACCGCAGCCTACGATCACCTGACAGTTATCGCCCTCAACATCAGTAACTACTACCCGATTTTGCTCTAGTTCGGTTTTTTCAACTTGATAAATCCGGGGCAATTCTGCTTTCAAACCACCAGATATAATTAAAGTTGCCTCAGCCATGCCGTAGCAGGGGTAAAATGCCTCTCGGCGGAAACCACAATCAGCGAAAGTCCGAGCAAAACGTTCTAAAGTCTCGGCGCGAATCGGTTCAGCCCCAGTGAAAGCTAAATCCCAACTACTCAAATCCAGAGTCGCCCGTTGTTCGGGAGTTATCTGGCCACAGGCGAGGTCATAAGCAAAGTTCGGCCCGCCACTAGTAGTCGCCTGATAACGAGAAATCGCCTCTAACCAACGTAAGGGTTTCTGGAGAAAAGCCACTGGTGACATCAGCATCACCGGAAAACCCGCATAAAGGGGCTGCAAAATCCCACCAATCAGCCCCATATCATGATAAGGCGGCAACCAAATAACACCTCGGCTGTTAGGTGTATGCTCAAAACACTGTTGAATCAGCTTTAAATTGTGTAGCAAATTTTCATGACTAACCATCACTCCCTTGGGAGTTCCCGTAGAACCCGAAGTGTACTGGAGAAAAGCTAGATTGCTTCCAGACAAAATCGGTTCCTGCCAATGTGATGCTAAATTACTGGCGATGCGATCGCTAGGCAACCATTGCAAAGCTGCCAATTCTGGATTCTGGGCAATTTGACTCTCCATCTTGCCTAACTCTGCTGTCGTAGTCAACGCTATCGTCGCCTGGGCATCGGCAACAATTGTCTGGAGCCGGGAAATATTCTGATGGCGTTTGGGTGGATAAGCTGGAACTGCCACAACAGAAGCATACAAACACCCAAAGAACGCGGCAATGTAGTCTAGACCTGGCGGATAGACCAGCATTGCTCTAGAGCCTTTGGCTACTATAGACTGAATAGATGCAGCGATCGCCCGGGCTTTTTGATCTAATTCTTCATAGGTCAGCCGCTCCGCTTCTGTGTCCTTATCTTGAAAAAAGGTATAGACCGCTTGCTCTGTCTGGTGTAGACTTCGATAGCGCAACAGTTCCACTAAAGTTGAACACTTAGCCAAACTATTTGGGAAATACTCTAAAAAATTCTCCACTGTATAATCCCTCTGTACTGAAAGCTAAAGTTGTCGAGTTTCTTCACCAAATCTCGTAGTCCAGCCAAGGGTTAGGGGACGCAAAGGTAATTTATAAATAGTTGTTGTGTAAGCATTGTAAAAATCTTTTTCGACTGCTTCAGTCAAAATATAAATTATTTGTTCAAAAAAAATAAATAAACCAAAGACCGACTGCAATAGAGAATACCTTATAAGTAATGAATTTAACAATCCGGTATTTTTCCGACTAAAAGCAGTTTTTGCAACAGAAATTTAACAATTGACACTCCCCGACCTAAAGGTACGGGGATTCTGTAATCTACGTCAGAATTTGCTCTAGCAGGCTTTCGCCAACTAGCGTAGAGATTCCAACTCCTACAGCGTTACTTCGGGACTGCCCGTCCCTAGCTTGTTTTGCAAGGTTTAAAATGTTAATCGCTGCATTTTCATCTCTATGTAAATTACATCCACAGCTACAAGCATGGGTACGAGTTGATAGAGATTTTTTCACAATTACACCACAACTACTACATTTTTGTGATGTGTAATGTGGTGCTACAGCAACCGCTAGCTTACCAAATTTACCAGCAAAATACTCAATCCATTGTCGAAACAAATACCAGCTAGCATCAGCAATTGACTTAGCCAAACAATGGTTTCTGAGTAAGTTACGCACTTGCAAGTCTTCATAGGCTACCAAGTCGTTAGACTTGCACACGTTACGCGCCAGTCTCTTGGCGTGTTCATTCCGCTGCCTACTTATTCGCAAGTGCTTTCTGGCAAATATGCCTCTAGTTTTCTTTCTTCCTAATGAACCTTTTTTCTTTTTGTAAATGCGTCTTTGAGCGTGTTTGACTGATTTTTCAGCCTTTCTCAAAAACTTTGGGTTGGATTCTTGATATCCGTTAGAATCAGTGTAAAAACTCTCAATTCCAACATCCAAACCAATTTCATTACCTGTCAATGGTTGAATATCTGAAGCTTCAACATCAATTTATGGTAACATATTTGTGAAGACAATGGGGGACGTAATGAAGAATAAAAGATTAAATGTTCGACTAACTGACAAGCGCTACTATAAATTGGTAATACTATTTACGCAGATAGATAGGACTATCAGCAGTCTCGTAGATGAATGGATAGATTCTTTACCGGAACCAAAAAACCAGAACATCACTGAGGCGTAAACACCTCCAGTCGGCTTTCATCCCTTGCCTGTTCGCGCTTGCGTCTCCCCTTGGGAGAAGTGCGGAATACGGCGCACTGCGCCTGTTCCTCAAGGGTTTTCAGCCAGACTTTCGTATAAAATAGGATGGCGATCGCTTCTAGGACTTACGCACTATACCGAGTTTGGGCTTTTGAGCCATACATAACATAAATATGCGAGCAAATCAGGGTTGTGATCAGCGACTGAAACGGCCATTTTGTGTAATATACATGATGGTTAATTTGTATAGTACGTAAGTTTTAGATACATACAAGAGTAGAGGGTTGAGAAAAATTCTCACCTGTCTACTTGATGCGTAATTTAGGGTTACATAGCATGTACCACATTTTTAAGTCATTAAGAGCGAAGCTAGGACTTACGCATTGACAAGAAAACTAAAATACGCGTACTTGGAAAACCCATATCTTTCGTAGGGGCAATTCATGTTTATTCAAAAAATAGTATGATTGCTCAAAAAAGTGTTAAGTTTTATAAAATTTTTATGAAGATAGAAGCATTAATGATGTAATTCTTTCTCTAGAGCGATTTGCAAATTTAATTTCTCATCAGAGAATACTTCTATCAGCCCTTGATATTACAAACACTTCTATGACTAAGCCAATCGAATTTAATTTATTTGCCCCCTACAACAAAGGAGCCGCATTAATTGGTTCTTTTTCTGATTGGCAGGAAATTCAAATGGAAAAAGGCGATGATGGTTATTTTCGCACATCTGTTGAAATAGAAGATGGCGTTCATAAATACAAATTCCGTGTTCAGTCAAATTCATGGTTTTTTGAACCAGAACAGTGGGTTGATGTCACAGATCCTTATGCAACTGATATTGATGAACTGAGTGGAAAAGATAACGGTGTTATTCAGGTAAAAGATGGGGAAAGAGTTACCGATACTTATGTCTGGCAACATGATGATAAACCTTTACCAGCCGATCGCGAATTGGTAATTTATGAATTGCACGTCGGTGACTTTTCTGGTGGTGAAGATGACCCTTATGCACGAGGCAAGTACAAACACGTTATTGAAAAGTTAGATTATCTATGTGAATTGGGAATTAATGCTATTGAGTTGATGCCACTTAAAGAGTATCCTGGTGATTATAGTTGGGGTTATAACCCCCGCCACTTTTTTGCAACCGAATCCAGTTATGGTACTACTGCTGGGTTGAAAAATTTGGTTGATGAGTGTCATGGCAGAGGCATTCGTGTAATTATTGACGGGATTTATAACCACTCAGAAGCATCCAGTCCATTAACACAAATTGACCATGATTATTGGTATCATCACGAACCTCGTGACCCTGATAATAACTGGGGCCCTGAGTTTAATTATGAGCATTATGACGAAAAGTTAGATATTTTCCCAGCACGGAAATTTATTGGTGATACAATCCGTTTTTGGATTCAAGAATATCATCTTGATGGTATTCGCTATGATGCGGCACGGCAAATTGCTAACTACGACTTCATGCACTGGATTGTTCAGGAAGCTAAAAAAAGTGCTGGCGCAAAGCCTTTTTACAACATTGCCGAACACATCCCTGAAACTACCAGCATTACCAATGTAGATGGGCCAATGGATGGTTGCTGGCATGACAGTTTCTATCACTGCATTTTAGAACATATTTGCGGCGATACGTTTGATTTAGAGCGTCTAAAAGATGTTATTGATTGCAAACGCCAAGGCTTCTTGGGTGCCACCAATGTCATAAATTACCTCACCAACCATGACCATAACCATGTGATGGTTGAATTGGGGAACCGTGAGATTTTTAATGAAGAAGCCTTCAGACGGGCTAAATTAGGAGTAGCTATCTTAATGACTGCTGTTGGTGTACCTTTGATTTGGATGGGAGAGGAATTTGGCGAGTACAAACCTAAACAACCTGAATCATCCAAAATCGATTGGACGCTATTAGGCAATGATCTAAATCGTAGTTTATTTGATTCATACAAAGGTTTAACCAACCTGCGTAAAAATAATCATGCTCTCTACACAGAAAATATTGATTTCATTCACGAAAATCCTGAGACAAAAGTATTAGCTTATACTCGTTGGAATGAAGAAGGTTCTCGTGTAGTTGTGGTAGCCAATTTCTCAGAAAACTTCCTAGCTGGCTATCATGTTCCTAATTTTCCTAGCGGTGGTCAATGGCATGAGTGGACAGGCAATTATGATGTAGAAGCTGGTGACGATGGCATTCTAACAGACTTGGGGCCATACGAAGCCAAAGTGTTTGTATGGCAGTAATCAAGAAATACATTACTGTTGATTTGTAATCAATTCTCACTGTTGCTATGTCAGATTACTAGGATCGGCTTTAGTCATTTGCTCACAAAGTCCTAAGTTCCATAAATTTCAGCACTTTGTGAGCTTTTTTACCATAAAACCTCTAGCTAATAGCTGAATTACACAGCGATTAAGTAGGGGTTTTGACTCTTGGTAAATTGGCAAAAGTCTAAATTGAATAAGACACTGGAAAGGATTTTGCATCCTTTGGCTTCACATACACCCGTTGTTGTGGTTCTAACTCCAAGTCATTAAAGCGATCGCGTGTCATGTGTGCCATCACCACTTGCCCATCATCAAAAGTTAATTCTACCTGAATTTCCCAACCTAAATGTACCAATCGGCTTACTGTAGCAGCCGTAGTAGCACCGTTAGCAACCTTTTCAAAAATTACATCTTGCGGACGCAAAAATACTTGTGGATGTGGCGCATCGAACCCGCTACTTTGAAAAATTTTCGAGGTGCTGGGCAATATATTTACCGGGCCAATAAAGCTCATTACAAATGCCGTGGCAGGATTATCGTAAATGTCTGCTGGTGTCCCCACCTGTTCGATACGCCCTTTATTCATAACCACAACTTCATCGGAGACTTCCATTGCTTCTTCTTGGTCGTGGGTAACGAAAACCGTGGTAACATGAACTTCATCATGGAGGCGGCGTAACCATGCCCGTAAGTCTTTGCGGACTTTAGCATCGAGTGCGCCAAAGGGTTCATCTAGCAATAAAACTTCGGGTTCTACTGCCAGTGCCCTTGCTAATGCTACCCGTTGTCTTTGACCACCAGAAAGTTGTGATGGATAGCGATCGCCTAGTCCAGTCAATTGCACCAATTCTAGTAACTGTTCTACCCGCCCTTTAATTTTCTTGGGCAGTGCCTTGCGAATTTCTAAGCCAAAGGCAATATTCTGCTTGACAGTTAGATGCTTGAATAGGGCATAGTGCTGAAACACAAACCCAATATTCCGCTGTTGTACGCTTTGATCAGTGGCATCCTTACCCGTAAGCAGGATTTTACCGCTATCTGGCATTTCTAAACCTGAAATTAAACGTAGTAGCGTAGATTTACCTGAACCCGATGGACCGAGTAACGCAACTAGCGAACCACTCTTAATTTCCAGGCTGACCTGATCAACTGCCTTAAAACTACCGAATTGTTTAGAAATATTCTCAACTATTATACCCACTGCCGCTATACCTCTGCAATTAAATCTACAGTTTCTTGCTAGGATTACTGTGTCTTAAAATGTACCATACATCGTTACTTTGAGATAAACAAGATTTTGCTATTGCAATTACCGCGACTTGGAGTTGAAGAAATTCCCTAACTTGTTTCCCAAGGACTGTAAGGATGATTCAAAGAGCGCGGCTTGTGATGAAGGAAAAAAAATAGCGATCGCATTACTGCTCTGCACAAAAATCTCACTTAGATTCTTTGCAGTGTAACATTATGTTTGGCTCAAAAGGGACTTACCCTTCAATACAACACAAGTCATTGAATTACCCAAAAATCTGGAAAAACCTCACCCTGGTTCTGCTACGCAAAACCTCTCCCTCTCCTTACTAAGGAGAGGGAAAGATTTACCCTTGGGTAAAGCGAGGGTGAGGTTTTTCGACTTGTGTGTACACCGTAGCTGATTCAGCGAGGGAAGGTTTTACATAGTAAAATCAGGGAAACGAATGCGTGAATTACTTAGATAAGCAAGCAAACAAGCCAATTTAGTAAGTCAAATAAGCTTTTGCTTAAGTCAAATGAGGTTTTGCTTAAGTCATCACAGCTTTTACTTGCGGAAAACACCAAAATGAGTGAGTCAAATGAGGTTTTGCTTAAGTCATCACAGCTTTTACTTGTGAAAAACACCAAAATGAGTAAGTCAAACAAGCTTTTGCTTAAGTCAAAGTAGCTCTTGCTTAAGTCGAAGTAGCTCTTGCTTATTAAATATGAAGTTTTGACAAAGCTATCAGCCTTTTTGCTGATTAAATATGAATTTCAGTTAAATATACAAGCGCCATCACTATATTCTGTGTTGAGTGATTGCACAGCAAAGTCAGGTGACGGATGTTAAGATCGCGTCATTCTGCGATGAGTTAGGGATTGAGCCGCCTTTTTGAAGAAAGATAAAGTTATGCAAATTGCGATCGAGTTACCTGATGAATTAGGCAAACAACTTTTAGAAATGCCTAATATGCAGCTATTTGTTCAAAATGCTGTTGAAAAAATGTTGTTAGAACGACAAAAACAATCATCTCAATTGTTAATTGAGCTATTTAATGATTTACCTGAATTTCCAACTTTCAAAAATCAAGATCCGTTAAAGTTACAAACAGCATTACGCAATGAATGGGATTAAGTATTTATTAGATACAAATATCATCATTGGTATGCTTCAACGCAATATGCGGCAGTTTTACTTAACATTTCCAATTTGCGAGATACTGTCTCCTAAATTGAGTTGGAGTCATTGATAACTTGCGAGAAAGTCAGACGGATTAATAATCTGAATATTCCTAAAAGGATGTAAAACTAATAAATCGCGATCACCCGTTATCAGATAGTCAGCTTTACCATTAACTGCTAACTCTAGAAATTTATCATCTTTAGGATCTCGACAAGCTAAAACAGATTCTTGAATGTTGATGAGTTCTGATTGCTGAATAAATTGAGCAATAAATTCTGAACGAATAGCTGAGTCTACATATTTATCAAATTTGGAACGACTCAAAACCTCTCTCAGTTCTTCAAGAGTTTCAACAGAAGCAAGAATAAGCCCTGATTGTCTAATCAATCTTACGGCATAGTCAGTTATAGATGAAGCAATAAGAATACTACTGACTAATGTATTTGTGTCTATGACAAATCTAGACTTAGGGAGCATCACTCAATAATCTTATCTAGAATTTCTTGAGTTAAGCCATTTGTTTGAGCTTGTCCCTGCATCTCTTTAATAATTTCCTCTAAAGAGCGATTATTCATAATTTGTTTAAGCAATCCATTGAGAATAATTTGCATTTTTTGGCGTTCTATTAAATTAGCCTTTTGATATGCCCTAGCAACTTCTGAATCAACCTCAATGCTAATAGTTTCCATAACTTACCTCTAAATTACGCTAAAACTAATTTATCATATATTTGGACTTTGAATAATCAGAAAGCAATTTACTGAAGATTAAAATTTAGAAATAGATAAGACTAAGTGCTTAAAATAATTCGTAATTAGTCTGACCCCGAACTACATGGCGGTGAATTTGCCTCACGTCCACAACCAAACTAGGTATTTCATCATGATTAAAGATGACATCATTAACAAACTACAATATATTCCTGAATCCAAACTACAAGCACTATATGAACTAATTCACTACTTTAGGCTAGGAATTAACAGCGAGATAAATCAAGAATCAAGTGAAGATAAAGACCTAAAAATAGATAAAGAGCAATGTTTAAGAACCTTGCAAAAAATAAAACAGGGCGATTTGTCTGGCTTTAGTGAGATTGTCGATAAACAACTATCGATCGCGTATCCGAGAAGATTAAGTTATTTATTGACACATTTACCCTGGGTATGGGCGGAACTGTCTAGCCATTGCGATGCGATCGCTATTTAAACCATGTCTACCTTAAGAAGGGGTTAGATTCTCCATCTGGCTTTTTGTATCGAAACATTAAGGAATATTGCATTTCAGGAGAAACCTGAAAGCAAAGCGTTAAATCACCCGAAAGACCGTGATAATATGCTCTCGGTAAATGTGAAGATTGGGAGAAAGACCTTTGACACTAAGGGTTGCTGTTATTGGGTCAGGCCCTGCTGGTTCATCTGCTGCTGAAACACTGGCTGCCTCTGGGATTGAAACCTACCTGTTTGAGCGGAAGTTAGACAATGCCAAGCCTTGTGGGGGTGCAATTCCTTTGTGTATGGTGGGTGAGTTTGACTTACCACCAGAGATTATCGATCGCCGGGTACGGAAGATGAAAATGATTTCGCCTTCCAATCGCGAGGTTGATATCAATCTGGTAAACGAAGATGAATATATAGGAATGTGCCGCCGGGAAGTGCTAGATGGCTTTTTGCGCGATCGCGCGGCAAAAGTCGGCGCAAATTTAATTAATGCCACTGTTCATAAACTTGATATACCAGGAAATAATACTGACCCCTATACCATCCATTACGTTGACCATACAGAAGGTGGTGCACAGGGGATTGCTAAAACCCTGAAAGTGGATCTAATCATTGGTGCAGATGGGGCTAATTCCCGCGTTGCCAAAGAAATGGATGCTGGGGATTATAATTATGCGATCGCCTTCCAAGAGCGGATTCGCTTACCCGAAGACAAAATGGCCTACTATAACGACCTCGCCGAAATGTATGTCGGTGATGACGTTTCTACTGACTTCTACGCTTGGGTTTTCCCCAAACATGACCACGTAGCTGTCGGTACAGGCACAATGCACATCAATAAAGCCAGCATCAAACAGTTACAAGCGGGTATCCGCGCTCGTGCCTCTGAGAAACTGGCAGGCGGTAAAATCATCAAAGTAGAAGCCCACCCCATTCCTGAACATCCCCGTCCCCGTCGTGTTGTCGGTCGCATCGCTTTGGTGGGAGATGCTGCTGGTTACGTTACCAAGTCCTCTGGTGAAGGTATTTATTTTGCCGCTAAATCTGGGCGGATGTGTGCCGAAACCATTGTAGAAATGTCTAACAGTGGTAGCCGTATTCCTACCGAAAATGACCTCAAGGTTTATCTAAAGCGTTGGGATAAAAGATACGGACTCACTTACAAAGTGCTGGACATTCTGCAAAGTGTATTCTATCGTTCTAACGCCACCCGCGAAGCGTTTGTGGAAATGTGCGATGACCTCGATGTACAACGGCTAACATTTGATAGCTATTTGTATAAAACGGTTGTCCCAGCTAATCCCATCACCCAACTGAAAATTACTGCCAAAACTCTTGGTAGTTTAATTCGGGGTAATGCTCTAGCACCTTAAGGGACTTCTAAATAAAAAACACTCAATAACTTCTTGTGGGGTAGGCAGCGCTCAATCGAACGCTACCTACCCCACAAAATTTGATAATTATTTGTTTGAAATCTCTAATTGTCTGGATTAATTAAAAAGGATTTGGATCAATACGGTTCGGTTAAAGTGCACAGTCCTTAATGATCCCCCTTAGTCCCCCTTAAAAAGGGGGAAATAGAGCCATTCTTAGCCCCACTTTTTAAGGGGGGTTGGGGGGATCGAATTTTATCCGAACCGTATTGGGATTTGGATATCAAACAAATTCTCTAAATCAGCAACGCCGTTTTTTGAGACAATTATGCAAGGTTAGCTTGAGTTCGCCTTTGAAGTAGTTGGATAATTGCAGCTTTTTCTAAAATTCCAACTAAAACGCCGTTGTCACGAATCACTGGAAGCGCAGATAACTTTTGTTGTTCGAGTAACTGTATAACTTCTAGTAGAGGTTGATCGGATTGGACTGTGGTAAATTCTGTAATCGATCGCATCACGTCTTTTATTTGAGTTTCTGACCATAATGCTGTGGGGATGGTTCGCAAATTATCAACAGCAATTGCACCTACTAATTGTCCTTCATTATCAACCACTAAGAACCGATGCCAGTCTTGTCCACTCACAACCCGCTCATCAGCAAACTCTCTCAGGGTCAGATTAGCAGATACAATCGGGCTATCAAGAGTTACAGCATCCTCAGCCGTCAAACCTGTAAGCTTTTCTTGAACTCTGGCAAATTGAGCCGCATTACCAGCATTTTGTAACAAAAAGAAGCCAATTAACAAGTTCCAGATGTTACCA
This sequence comes from Nostoc sp. WHI, assembly GCF_015714725.1. Classification (GTDB taxonomy): domain Bacteria; phylum Cyanobacteriota; class Cyanobacteriia; order Cyanobacteriales; family Nostocaceae; genus Nostoc. Next base: position 6,737 of record NZ_WBKM01000111.1, on the reverse strand, counting down.
AAGCTGCCAAATAATAGTAGAGGAAGTATTCCTGAAAGAATTGCTACCCAGCCAAAAATTTGTCCTACTCGACTGGCAAAAGTCACACCTTTATAAGGATTGCCTGTAATCTTCCAAACAAGGGCTTTAAGTATATTTCCGCCATCTAAGGGTAAGCCGGGAATCAGGTTGAACAGCGCTAATGCTAAGTTAACAGAAGCCAGAACACCGAGAATTGCAGTTAGTGGACTTGATGTAGCAGTCGTAAAACCAATGGCTGTAACGATACCGCACAGTAGTAAGCTAACTATTGGCCCAGCGATCGCTACCCAGAAAGCCTCACCTGGGGTTTTCGACTCTTTTTCTAAGCTAGCTAATCCGCCAAATATAAACAGTGTGATGGATTTGACATCAATTCCCTGATGAATAGCAACGAAACTGTGGCCTAATTCATGGGCAACGACAGAGGCAAACAACATCAGCGCTGTCATCAATCCTAGTAGCAAAGCTAATCCCGCAGATAATTGGGGAAATTGCAGCGCCAATCCACTGCTATAGCTCCAAGTTACCAAGCCCAGAACTAAAAACCACGACGGATGGATATAGAAGGGAATTCCGAAGAGATTACCAACGCGAATTGTGCCATTCATGCTCGTTCACCTTTGATTTCAGCTTCGAGAGGTTAGGTTTGCTTTCCTCGCTCTCGATATCCTTAGCGTAACGAAATGTTAAGGGGCTTTAATCTTTGTAGCAGTAGTGGTGTCCGTCCGCAAAGGTGCGGTTACCAACAATTCATACTGTTCTTCTTCAGGACAGCTTTAAATTACCAAATTGAAGCGATCGCTCCAGAATCAATGCAGCAATTTGAAGTATCTTAATCCTGAGGCGTTAGTTAAAAATTGAGAGATGCAAGATCCATGTGTCAATTGCTCGGAATGAATTGCAATGTTCCAACGGATATTTGCTTTTCTTTTGAAGGATTTTCTGCACGGGGAGGAAAAACGGATGATCATAGCGATGGTTGGGGCATTGCTTTCTTTGAAGGCAAGGGATGCCGGATGTTTTTAGATTCCCAACCTTCTGTTGCTTCCCCGGTAGCAGAGTTGGTGCGGAATTATCCCATCCACTCGACCCATGTCATAGCCCATATCCGTAAAGCCACACAGGGCGAAGTTGCCCTACACAACTGCCATCCTTTCCGTAGAGAATTGTGGGGTCAGTATTGGGTGTTTGCTCACAACGGTAATTTAGCAAATTTTGATCCGGAAAATTTAGGCTTTTATCAAGCTGTGGGTGATACCGATAGTGAAAAAGCATTCTGCATGATGCTAGAAACATTGCGATCGCATTTTCCTCAGGGTAAGCCTAGCATGAAGGAATTGTACCCTGTGCTGCTAGAAATTACTGATGTAATTGCAAAATCAGGTATATTTAATTATTTATTATCAAATGGAGAACACTTTTTTGCTTATTGCTCAACTAAACTTAGCTACATTGTCCGCCAAGCGCCCTTTACGGCTGCCCATTTGATTGACCAAGACATGACCGTAGATTTTCGAGAGGTGACTACTGAACGCGATCGCGTCGCCGTAATTGCTACCACTCCCCTTACTGACAACGAAGTTTGGACACAAATTCCACCGGGAGAATTGCTAGTATTTCAGGACGGATTGCCCCTGAAATATGCGTTCAATTAATCATAAGTAGTTGCTCATGTTGGTGCACTACTTGTTTGGGATGGATTGATGGCAGAAGACATTAGAGATAGAAAATTGCTTTTGTGACGAGCGATCGCTCTCCTTCAGTATGACTGCTGTGAATCTCATCTTGAAAATTACCTATGATTAAAATAAACATGTTTCCTAAAAATATTTAAAAAAGTTATAAATAACTCGTAATAGCTTATTTTTAATCTCTGCGAGAGGATGAAACTTTATATCCTTATATTTAATTCTAAAGTTAGACACTGTGCTATCAAATTTTCACAATATCTCAAGCTTATTAGACATAATACTTTACCTCTCATATCATGTTCGGCTTAATACTTATGTCATTGCGAGGGTCGCGCGGCAATCCTAAAACCTTGCGATTGCAACTCTTAGAGACGCTGCGCGAACATTTCACTTCGTTGCATTCGCAATGACATATCGTAAGTGATTTGCCGAACTTGATATCATTAGCGATCGCTAAAGTTCAGCCCATGTACAGTGATTTTCTAATCTAGCTCATACCTTACAGACGCATTGACAACTGAGAAGGAAGTAGTACTGATACCGCGCACAAAAATATCTACACAGGTTTCGATATAGTCCTCACAGGTATAGCTGCCTTGATTGAATTTTGCACTGCGGCATAGCATTCCAGCTAACAGCATCCCTTTAAACATATCGACTGCTGGAAATGGCTCAAGGTCTGCTCTGACGGTGCCTAGTTTCTGACTCGATTGCAGGTAAGCTACCAGTTGTTCTCCTAAGAGCTTGGCAGCTTCTTGAATCACTTGTTTGGCTTCTTCTGGATGACGTTTAGCTTCTCCAATGAAGGTACGAATTAAGTCTTCCTGTGCCTCTAGCATAGTATTATAAAGACGGGCATAATGTCTTAAATCAATTTTTAGATCCTGAGTCCATGCTTCAGGGTGTGCAAGGGCTTCTGTCTGGAGTACTGAGGCATTTTCGATTACTGCTCCCAGAAGTTGTTCTTTGCTAGCAAAGTGGCGAAATAAAGTCACCTCATTCACACCAGCAACACGAGCTATTTCACGGGTAGTTGCTCCTTGAACACCTAAACTGGCAAATATCTGTGAGGCTGCTGCTATCAAACGTGTACGGGTGAGAGTTGATGAACGGATGGTTTTATTCATTTGTGCTGGCAAGTACTCACTACATCATAGATTGTGTAGAAAAAGTTATCGCAACTTAGGAAAAAGGGAGTTATTAAACTTATCATTAACTTGTAGATATTATTGCGTTAGCGTAGCTCACCGTTCGCGTAGCGTCTTGTAGAGAAGGTATCGCCATCCTAGTAGTCATCAGTAGAGCAGATGTATTTGGAGATTTTTTTAATTTAAAGTCCCTAATTTTTTACTCATCTTAATAACTGAAACAATTACCCCATTTCTTAAATAATGAGGTGCTTTTTTGATGGCAGTAAATCCTAGTTGCAAATAAAAACCTTCAGCATAAAGGCTAGCAGTTGTAATTACCTTATCTACACCTTTATCAGTTGCTTCATTACAGAAATGTTGAACTAGAACACGTCCGATTCCTTTACCTTGATGTTTGGGATGGACATATAGTCCGATGAGTTCATCAACAATGAAACTAGCAAAACCGATAACAACATCTTGCTTGATCGCAACCCAGAAATTTTCCACTTTCATACTCTTCAAGATATTTGAACCATCAGGTTTGTCGTGGTAATTACGCCAAGCTAAAAGTTCTTCTTGGGTGTAGAAAGTTGCAGGCAGAGCTTTGATAGCAGCAATATGAATTGCACTCAGCACCCACGCATCTGTTTCCTCGGCAGGTCGAAGAGATATTTCATTAGCGCTCATAGGTTCAGGGCTAGCATTCAGATTATTTATATGCCTGTTTGACTTTCTGGTATAAGGATATCAGTTTTAGTTATAAAAAATTTTAGTTGCCCACACATCAACCAATAGGACGATTTCCCGGATTAACCGCATGAATATACTCACTACCCGATCGCGGTCTTCCTCGTTTATAATAAGCCTCTTCTGGTTTACCCCATCCTAGCTGCAAAATTATTTCCAAAAAGCTAGAATTTTCCCATTTCCACAAACTTGCCCATTCTGTTATTTGAGCAATTCTTTCTACATCGGGTGTTAGAATCTGTTGGTGTTGTTTACTATTATTAAAACTCAAATACAAGTCCATTTCTCTAGTGACTTCATACCAGAATTCCAAGATGGAATTTTTAGCTGCTTTTAATATCTCTAAGTCAGTAGCGATCGCAATTAACTCATTATCTACTTCGGGATAGTGCAAGCTTTTACCTTTGACTATCATCTCTCGCCAGATAATACCTGAAACTTGATTTTCTCTCTGATAATCGTGAATGGCAGTTTTAAAATCTTGATAGGCGGTAAACTGTTGCAGTCCATCAGTTTTAATAAACTGGTCAATCATCGGATTGCCAAAGACTGTTACTTCTAATTTCAGGCGTTTCCCCTTGAGGCAAGCTTGGCGTTCGGCTGCCAAAATTTGAATTAGCTCCTGGGTGGTGTAAACCTTTGACATTAGAATACACTCTATTTAGTCATTGGACATTGGACATTGGGTATTTGTTACGGACTATAGACTAATAGATTAATTTCCTAAATTGTTAATACAGATATTTAAATATTATCCTTTGGGATACTAACAAATGTAGTAGCAGATATCACTAAAAATTAGGGCAGACCAATTTGGTCTACCCGATAAGTTACCTAGCTAACTCACTACTGAATTCATTGAAGGCTCGCCGCTTTAACTGCGTTGTTTCAATACGTGGTAATAAATCCAACATTTTGCGAAATTCATCGTCTATTTCTTCAAAAGGTACTTGACCCTTCTTATTCAAAACTACTTGACCTGATTGATTAAACACCACAACTTGAGGAACACCCCCAGAATAGTAATATCCTGGTTCTGTGGAGTCATAAGTCTCTTTGGGCAGGATAGTATCTACATTAATCGGGATAATCTCTACTATCCGACCATAGAATTCCTGTACTCGTGAAATTGAAATGGCATATCTTTTGGAATCGCTGCTGTCATCCACATAAAAAGCTAAAAATATGGGTTTATGTTCCGCTAAAGACTGTGTAAGTGTTTCTTTGGCAGGAACCAATGAACCATTGCCAGCATAAACCACAAAGATATTGCCATCGGATAAATCATTATCAAGACCAGCATAAGCAGGTTGCATACTTATAATGAAAACACTTGCAAGCAATAACACGCATTTGGACAGCAATCTTAGCCAGCCAGCAATTTGTTTATGTAAAAAAAGAAACTTTGTGCTATTCATCAAAAAGAACCTTGCAAGCTACTACTTGTCGTGAGTTTGTACTGAATTCGGCAAACTGGGCTGGATATATAATTACGCCCGTGCACTATTTTTTAAGATAACGCCTACTGAGATTATCTCTTGCAAGCGGCTTGTATCGCTATGCGGAAGTCAAAACAGAAGTAAAGTAGCGCAACTGTAAGACTCAACAATCCAAAATTCGTATGACTGGCTTTTTGCGCTAGGATTCGCTAAACTCACAAGATTAAATTTGCAACTATTTAGAAGACTAGGGTACAGATGTGGGAAACAAAATACAATTTATAGATAGACTGCGACTAGGTTTGGCGGTATCAGTGGCAAAGAGCGTTACGTTTATTGTGCGATCGCTCCATCTGGGTGCTGCTAGTGTATTACCAGGCTCCATTGCTCGTCGCATCGAACCCCGAATTTTAGAATTATTAAGTCAGCAAGTTAAAAACGGGGTAATTTTAATTGCTGGTACTAATGGCAAAACCACTACAGCGCTGCTTTTATGCACCATACTAGAACGCAAGGGTTATCGCATCGCTCATAACTCCACAGGTGCAAATCTAGAAAATGGCTTGATGACGGCGCTGTTGGAAAGCACCAACTTATTAGGCACGTTAGATGTTGATTACGCCATTTTGGAAGTAGATGAAAATATTGTACCGAAAGTGTTAAAGCCGCTCCAGCCGCGAATCATTCTTTGTTTAAACTTGTTCCGTGATCAACTCGATAGGTACGGGGAAGTAGATACAATTAGCAAGCGTTGGACAAAAGTTATTTCTACCCTACCAGCAGAAACGGTGGTAATTCCTAATGCTGATGATCCAACTTTATCTAACCTTGGTCAGCAGTTACCCCAACGAGTGTTATTCTTTGGCTTGAATGAACCAGAACATTATCTGGAAGCAATGCCTCACGCTGTCGATTCTATTTATTGTCCCAGATGTGGGCATTCTTTAGATTACAAAGGCGTTTATTTATCTCATTTGGGAGATTTCACTTGTCCTAAGTGTGGTTTTAATAAAAGTAAACCGACGCTCGAAAGTAGTGAATGGTCGCAAATTCTTGTTGGTTTGTACAACAAATACAATACTTTGGCTGCTGCTACTGCGGCTATTGAGTTAGGAGTTGATGAAACAACAATTAGAGATAGTATTAACAACTTCCAAGCTGCTTTTGGTCGTGCTGAAGATTTAGTAATTAATGGTAAACGGGTGCGGATTTTGTTATCAAAAAATCCTGTAGGAACAAATGAAACCATTCGCGTAGTTACTGAAAGCACAGATAAAACTACACTACTAGTATTGAACGATCGCACACCTGATGGTACTGATGTATCCTGGATTTGGGACGTGGATACGGAGAAATTAGTCGAACGAGGCGGAACCTTAGTAGTAAGTGGCGATCGCGTCTATGATCTAGCTCTACGTCTACGTTACAGCGAAAAGTCGCCTCAGAATAACTTAAATTTAATTGTCGAAGAAAATTTGCAAAATGCGATCGCTACTGCATTGGAGCATACACCAGACAATGAAACTTTGCACATTCTACCAACCTATTCAGCCATGCTAGAAGTGCGAGAAATTCTCACAGGTCGGAAAATTCTTTAAATTGGTCATTGGTCATTTGTCATTGGTCATTTGTCATTTGTCATTGGTTATTGGTCATTTGTCATTGGTTATTAATTCTTCTACCCCCACTCCCCACTCCCCACTCCC
>NZ_WBKM01000086.1 GCF_015714725.1 Nostoc sp. WHI | reverse complement strand
CCCCTGCTCCCTGCCCCCTGCTCCCCTGCTCCCAGTTTCTCAGCAAATCGATCCGGCGATCGCGGGTTTTTTGAATCTGTTGTTCGTAACGCCACCGGGCGATCGCTGCATGATTCCCAGAGAGCAAGATATCAGGCACTTTCAAACCGCGAAAATTGGCAGGACGAGTATATTGAGGATAGTCCAATAACCCGTCCTCAAAACTTTCTGCTGTGAGAGACTCCGTTTTGGCCACGGTTCCGGGTAATAGCCTGACTACGCCATTAATCAAAGCCATTGCTGGAATTTCCCCGCCAGTCAGAATAAAATCACCTAGAGATACTTCACGAGTCACCAAATGCAGTACCCTCTCATCCACCCCTTCGTAATGTCCGCAAATAACAACTAACTGGTCATAATTTGTCGTTAATTCTTTCAAAAGAGGTTGATTGATTGTTTGACCCTGTGGACTCATCAAAATTACTTCTCTTCTGGGCAGAATTGGTAGCGACTCCACAGCGGTAAAGATCGGTTCTGGCTTCATTAGCATCCCCACGCCGCCACCGTAGGGTTCATCATCTACCTTTCGGTGCTTGTCAGTGGTAAAGTCCCGTGGGTTAACCAGATGAACTTCGGCAATCTGTTTGGCTAAGGCTTTACCCAGCAACCCAGAATTGAGAACAGAGTTAAAACAGTCAGGAAAAAGCGTAACTATATCAAAGCGCACAGTTATTCGTATTCGAGGACACTAATCTTAAATTTGAATGTCTAGCAAACACCATCAAGCTAAGGTCGGGTCAAACTCCAGTTAAACTTTATCAATAGTATCTAAAACTACCAGACCTCTTGGATTTTAGATGGGATCAAAAGTTTTTCTAATTACTTACATTTATGTTTAAATGTTGTCACAACTACATTTAAATTAATAATCATATCAAGTTAACGACTTCCAGGATGCATCAAGCTAGCCTTAGAAAAAAGCGTAGTCTTAACTACTCGTCCCCACCCCTAGAGGGGAAATCTAGCCCCCTAACGACTATTTTGCCCTGCTGCAAGTGGACAGGTGAAAAACAAGGCACTGGCTTTGAAGAATGGGAACGAACACGTTTAAACTGAGGCAACGCGAGCGTTAAGCGAGAATTTGGAGAGTGGCTAACCCAGTTTCAAACTTAAAAAAAGTGTTCTCTCAAAAAAGCAAAGCCCAAAAATCATGGCTGCTACTGATCCTTGTTAAATTCACCTGAAGTTGTTGACAGGAAAAACACAATGCCGCAATTACAAGCTAAATCGCTAGAAATGAGGACACCCCAAGCAACTAAAACCGCCGTTCTGGTTATCGGAGGTGCAGAAGATAAAGTTCACGGGCGCGAAATCCTACGAACTTTTTTTGGACGTGCCGGTGCTAGTAAGGCTTATATTACAATTATTCCATCTGCCTCTCGCGAACCCGCCATCATCGGTGGTCGGTATATTCGGATTTTTGAAGAAATGGGTGCCCAGAAGGTAGAAATTTTAGACATCCGTGAACGGGAACAGTGTGAAGCCTCCCAGATCAAAGCATCCTTAGAAGCCTGTAGTGGGGTATTTTTGACAGGAGGAGACCAGCTGCGTCTTTGTGGCGTATTGGCAGATACGCCAGCAATGGAAATTATTCGGCAACGGGTGAGGGCAGGGCAACTTACGTTAGCAGGCACCAGTGCAGGAGCGGCAGTGATGGGGCATCATATGATTGCTGGCGGCGGTAGTGGAGAGTCGCCAAATCGTTCCCTAGTGGATATGGCAACGGGCTTGGGATTTATTCCTGAAGTAATCGTTGACCAACACTTTCACAACCGGAATCGGATGGGACGGTTGATTAGTGCGATCGCCGCTCATCCCGATCGCTTAGGTATTGGCATTGACGAAGATACTTGTGCAGTGTTTGAACGCGATGGTTGGCTACAAGTTATGGGTAAAGGCAGTGTTACAATTGTTGATCCAACTGAAGCCACCCACACCAACGAACCCCATGTCGGTGCTGACGAACCCCTAACCATGCATAATTTACGTCTCCATATCCTCAGCTACGGCGATCGCTTCCACTTGTACCAACGGACTGTATTGCCTGCTGTACACCGAATCTCCAGCTGACGGCATAGAGTATCTGAGGTTAGACTGAGTTGACCGTTTATTTATTTCTTGTCGTAGAAAGATGAGAACACTATGTAAAAAGAAAAAACTGTTTGTAATGAACAGTTTAGCGGTCAATTTCAGTAAGAAACTATAATTTTGGTTCCGAATCTCCATCTACCTATTCCCATGAGAATCCTCAAGATCCAGACCTTACGCGGCCCAAACTATTGGAGCATTCGACGCCACAAGCTGATCGTCATGCGCCTCGATTTAGAAACTCTTGCCGAGACGCCCTCGAATGAAATCCCTGGCTTTTATGAAGGATTAGTTGAGGCGCTGCCGAGTCTGGAGGGTCACTATTGTTCTCCTGGCTGTCGTGGTGGTTTTTTGATGCGAGTGAAAGAAGGCACGATGATCGGCCACATTGTGGAACACGTAGCCTTAGAACTTCAGGAATTAGCTGGTATGCATGTCGGCTTTGGTCGCACCCGCGAAACTGCCACACCCGGAATTTACCAAGTAGTGATCGAGTACCTGAATGAGGAAGCGGGGCGTTACGCTGGACGAGCAGCAGTTAGGCTGTGCCAGAGTATCGTTGATCGAGGCCGTTATCCCAAGGCAGAACTAGACCAAGATATCCAAGACCTGAAAGACTTCAGTCGTGATGCTTCCTTAGGCCCTTCAACCGAAGCGATCGTCAAAGAAGCAGAAAAAAGAGGTATTCCCTGGATGTCTCTAGAAGCCCGCTTTTTGATTCAGATGGGTTACGGCGTGAATCAGAAGCGGATGCAGGCAACAATGACGGACAACACCAGCATTCTCGGCGTAGAACTAGCTTGCGATAAAGAAGCCACTAAACGCATCCTAGCTGCTGCTGGTGCGCCAGTACCCAGAGGGACAGTAATCAACTTCTTAGACGATTTGGAACAAGCCATTGAATACGTTGGCGGCTATCCCATCGTCATCAAGCCACTGGATGGCAATCATGGACGTGGGATCACCATTGATATCAGAACTTGGGAAGAAGCTGAAGCAGGCTATGAAGCTGCCAGACAAGTTTCTCGGTCAATTATTGTCGAAAGATATTATGTTGGGCGCGACCACAGGGTACTAGTGGTAAATGGCAAATTAGTAGCAGTTGCCGAACGCGTCCCGGCTCATGTCATTGGCAATGGCAGATCCACGATCGCCGAACTGATTGAGGAAACAAACCTTGACCCAAATCGCGGTGAAGGACACGATAACGTCCTAACCAAGATTGAATTAGACCGCACTAGCTACCAACTCTTAGAAAGACAAGGCCACACCCTAAATAGCGTGCCACCCAAAGGCACTATTTGTTATCTCAGGGCAACAGCAAACTTAAGTACAGGCGGTAGTGCCGTAGACCGTACCGATGAAATCCACCCAGAAAATCTGTGGTTGGCACAACGGGTAGTCAAGATTATCGGTTTGGATATTGCTGGCTTGGATATCGTCACCACGGATATTAGCCGTCCTCTACGGGAAGTGGATGGCGTAATTGTTGAAGTTAACGCCGCTCCCGGCTTCCGAATGCACGTCGCCCCAAGCGTTGGCATTCCGCGCAACGTCGCCGGCGCAGTCATGGATATGCTGTTCCCCAACGAACAATCTAGCCAAATTCCAATCCTTAGCATCACGGGGACGAATGGCAAAACCACTACTACCCGACTACTAGCACATATTTATAAACAAACTGGCAAGGTAGTAGGTTATACGACTACAGATGGAACTTACATCGGTGATTACTTAGTAGAAGCTGGCGATAACACAGGCCCCCAAAGTGCCCACGTTATCCTCCAAGATCCCACAGTGGAAGTAGCCGTACTGGAAACGGCTCGCGGTGGCATTCTCCGCTCTGGATTGGGCTTTGAAGCAGCAAATGTGGGGGTGGTATTGAATGTAGCCTCAGACCATTTAGGAATAGGCGATATAGATACCATTGAGCAGTTAGCTAACCTGAAGAGTGTAGTAGCGGAAGCTGTATTCCCTGATGGCTACGCAGTACTTAACGCCGACGATCGCCGCGTCGCTGCCATGTCAGAAAAAACTAAGGCGAATATTGCTTACTTCACCATGAACCCCGACTCGGAATTAGTGCGGAAGCACATCCAAAAGGGCGGAGTAGCGGCAGTGTATGAAAATGGCTATTTGTCAATTGTTAAAGGTGATTGGACACACCGCATAGAAAGAGCAGAAAATATACCTTTAACAATGGGCGGACGTGCACCGTTTATGATTGCCAACGCTTTAGCCGCAAGTTTGGCAGCATTTGTGCAAAACGTCACAATTGAGCAGATTCGGGCTGGTTTGAAGACCTTCCGGGCTTCAGTTAGTCAAACGCCGGGACGGATGAATTTGTTTAATTTAGGCAACTACCACGCTTTGGTAGATTATGCCCACAACGCAGCCAGTTACGAAGCTGTAGGTTCCTTTGTGCGAAACTGGACTACAGGACAACGGATTGGTGTAATTGGTGGGCCAGGCGATCGCCGCGACGAAGACTTTGTTACCTTGGGCAAATTAGCAGCACAAATTTTTGACTACATCATCATCAAAGAAGACGATGACTCGCGGGGACGCCTATCCGGTTCAGCCACCCAGTTGATTATTCAAGGCATCACCCAAGTTAAGCCTGATAGCCGCTATGAATCAATTTTAGATGAAACCCAAGCGATAAATAAAGGCTTAGATATGGCTCCCGATAACAGTCTGGTGGTAATTTTGCCAGAAAGTGTTACTCGCGCTATCAACTTAATTAAGCTGCGTGGGTTAGCGAAGGAAGAGACACACCTACAAAATCCTGGCACGACTATTGTAGATTCCCAAAATGGGATCACGCCTTCTTCTGTTGTTAATACCTTGCAGTAATGAAGAGTGCTGTTAGCAGTAGCGGGGCGTTCAGCCCGTGCTGAGTATGTCAAAAGGAGCCAGCGTACTGCCTCCCCCTGACTTCTTTAATTACTGTTTTTCTTCTTCCTGATTGGTTTCCTCGCTGGGAGCTTTCATCTCCTCCTTAAAACCTCGTAAGGTTTTGCCCAGTGCAGTTCCCAGTTCGGGAATTTTTTTAGGGCCAAAAATTAGAATAGCGACTATGGCAACTACAGCTATTTCTGGCCATCCTAGTCCAAACATATAAATTTCCTCTAAGGCATCTGTAATTAAATATAGACATTGATGGCTCAAATCCAATGAATCCGCCATTGATAAGCGCTCAACCCTATTGCAGAAACAGGATATAAATAAATTTAATAGAAATAGGTAATTTCTAAAAACTTTTTGCAAAGCAACCTAGCATCATCGCTTTATTGTTGTTTCTAGTCAATCTAATTGCTGCTTCATACTTATGATGGTTGACTCAGAGCAGACTGACTTGTGTATAGTCATCTTCATGCACCTATCAAAGGCGGGATCATGGGACGCACTGAATCACAAAACTTTGAATAAAGTTCATAATACCCATGACAGAACTTAGTAAAAAGGAGATCATCTGTGATTAAGAGTTTTGGATATGCAGCCCAAAGTGCAACTACACCACTGGGCTTGTTTACTTTCGAGCGGCGAGAGCTAAACCCGCACGATGTACAAATCGATATCCTTTACTGTGGCGTGTGTCACTCGGATTTGCATACAGTCCGTAACGAGTGGCAGAACAGCGTTTACCCTGTCGTACCTGGACATGAGATCGTTGGTCGTGTAGTGAAGATTGGTGAGCAGGTTTCCAACTTCAAGGTAGGCGAGGCTGTGGGCGTTGGTTGTATGGTCGATTCGTGCCGCACCTGTCCAAACTGCCGTAAGGGTTTCCAACAGTACTGTGATAACGAAATTATCTTCACCTACAACAGCCCAGAGAAGCAGACCGGGAAAATAACTTATGGTGGCTATTCAAACCAGATAGTCGTAGATGAAAATTACGTGCTACGCGTTTCCGAAAAGCTGGATCTCGCTAGCGTCGCACCTCTCTTGTGCGCGGGGATCACGACATACTCGCCCTTGCGTTACTGGAAAGTTGGCAAAGGCGATAAGGTTGGTATTGTCGGGCTTGGTGGGTTGGGACACATGGGGCTAAAATTTGCCCACGCTTTTGGTGCTTACACTGTGTTGTTCACAACGTCGTCAGGTAAGACCGAAGACGCCAAGCGTCTCGGAGCCGATGAGGTTGTCATTTCAAAAAACAGCGATGAGATGAACAAGCATATTAACAGCTTCGACTTCATTCTCAGCACGGTTTCGGTATCGCACAACCTGGACGCTTACACTGAATTGCTTAAGCGTGGTGGTACGCTCTGCTTGGTTGGTGTACCGGAACATCCGCATCCATCACCCAGCATCGCTAACTTGATTTTTAAGCGCCGAGAAATTGCCGGTTCGTTGATCGGCGGGATTCAGGAGACGCAAGAAATGCTCGACTTCTGTGCTGAACACAATATCGTTTGTGACATCGAACTCATCCCGATTCAGCAGGTTAACCAAGCATACGAGCGTATGCTAAAAAGTGACGTCAAGTACCGCTTTGTAATTGATATTGCATCGCTTAAAGAAGAATAACAATACGGTTCGGTTAAGGCAAGAGACGCGATAAATCGCCGTCTCTACAATAATCAATCTTTCGTCGTGACGGCGATTTATCGGGTCTTTCCGATCTAGAATTTTTATCAAAAAACTTTAACCGAACCGTATTGGAACCGCTATAGTAATTATTTGGTTAATGATTCGCGCAACTAACTTGCCATTGGATTGGTGATTGGCAAATCTAACCAATCACTCAATTCATGAGCTAGCCATTCTACTTCCGCTTCAGATTTAATAGCACCACTAATACCGCCAAGTTGATATTTTTTTACTCCTACCCAAATATCTATTTGTGGTGGAACGGCAGTTCTAGTCCCTTCAGAGTCTTTAGTAAAATGTTTTGGAATGTAAACCAGCTTAGTGATACTTTGTCTGGGTGATGGACGGGGACGATGAAATTTCCAATGAAACAGCTCCCAGGTTAAGGTAATTTGTTCGGAATTCAGGCGTAAGCAGATGCGTCCAAACAAATTAAAGAGAAGTTTATACACCATGAGAAAGCCAGCGCCCCAAAAGGGAAGTGAGAACAAGGCAAAGGGGATGTTGACAGGAAAAGGCGCTGATAGTGCGCCAATTGTCCAAAAAAGGATAAATGAATTCCAGACGATCGCAAATAAACCTGTCAATACTCCTGTCAATACTATTGATGGTTCCAAACCTGCCGATGGCACAATAATTTCTAGAGAATCCCAATTTTTGGTTAGTTGAATCTTACTTCCATCTGGTTTGTCAACTACCAAAGTAGGTAAGTTTGTCGGTTGTGGTTTCTCTAAAGCTGCGATCGCCACAACCACAGAACTAAAACGCCGTTCTAAAATAGGTTCAATCATCAACCTTAGCCAATTGCTAAAGCTGGGACTGACATTAGCCGCTTGTTCAAACTGAATCCGAAAATCTTTTTGAGGTAAATCGGCTGGGTAAATACCCGTCATTAAATAAATTAAGGTTGCACCTAAACTATAAAGGTCAGATGCCGCAACAGTGCGTCCACCAAACTGCTCTGGTGGCATATAGCCATAGGTTCCTACCACAGTTCTTGTCCCGGTTTCTGTGGCGAGGACAGTCTGCACTGAGCCAAAATCTACCAAATAAATTTGACCGATACTATTACCAGAGCGATCGCCCAATAAAATATTGCTAGGCTTAATATCACGGTGGATCACAGGCGGATACAGCCCATGTAGATAAATGAGAATCTCTAAAAGTGCTTTGGCTATCTGTTTGACTTCTGCTTCTGTAAAAGTCCGCCCAGTTTGTAAGTATTGCTCTAAGGTTTTTGCTGGAATATAAGTTTGTACCAGGGCAAATCCTTTAATGGTTGGTAAATTTACCTCAAAATAGTTTAAATAGCGAGGAATTAAGGGATGTGCTAAGTTTTTTAAGGTTTCAGCTTCCCGTTCAAATAGCTTGAGTGAATCCCATTCAAAATCACTACCAAAAGAGAGTAACTTGATGACAACTAATTCTTGAGTTTCCAAGTCACGAGCTAACAGCGTCCGCCGCCCAGCTTTTTTTCCTAATAGCTGCTGAATTTCGTAGCGTAGACGCCCAGCGTCTTGTCCTCGGACATCGCCTAATATTTCGCCAATCATTATCGTTTCTTATAACGCTACATCTGAAAAGTTTTCATAGCTTATGGCTTTTCGATTTGGCAAACCGATATCTTTAGTATAATTGCGTAGTTATTTATATGCCTTCCCAACTTTGGCCTTATATTACCCCTGGTATTCCCGATGAATTGTTTGAGCATTTGCCAGGAATTCCCTTCAGCCAGCGAGAAGTTCGGCTGTTATTGATTGCCCAATTGCGACTAAACCCCGATTCAGTATTATGGGACATTGGTGCAGGGACAGGGACAATTCCGGTAGAGGTGGGATTATTGTGTCCAGGCGGACAGATTATTGCTGTGGAACGGGATGAAGAAGTAGCTAATCTGATCAAGCGGAACTGCGATCGCTTTGAGGTAAAGAACGTCGAAGTAATTGAAGGTAATGCCCCAGAGTGTTTACATGACCTCAAAGTTCCGCCTCACCGCGTTTGTATTGAGGGAGGACGCCCCATTCAAGAAATTCTGCAAGCAGCGTGGCATTATTTACCGCCATCAGGTCGGATTGTAGCCACAGCTGCTAATCTAGAAAGTCTGTATGCTATTTCCCAGAGCTTTTCCCTTTTGAGGGCTAGGAATATCGAAGTTGTCCAGTCTGCGGTAAACCGATTGGAGACACGCGGCTTTTCTCAAACCTTCACCGCCGTTGATCCCATTTTTATCCTCAGTGGTGAGAAACTAGACTGAATCAAAAAGATTTTAGATTTTAGATTTTAGATTTTAGATTGGGGATTTAGGTCATAGTTCATAACAAACTAAGCCACAATTACCAATCCCTAATCTCGAATACCTAATCTCTAATCCAAAATCCAAAATCCAAAATCCAAAATACTTTTATGCCCTGGTCTCGGATTATTAGTGGAATTATTGCGATCGCTCTTGCTCTTTCTGTCACCCTTTTGGGGGGTTGGTACTTTACGATCATGTTTGCGATCGTGGTCTTTTTGGGTCAACAAGAATATTTTAATTTGGTGCGATCCAGAGGCATCGCTCCCGCCGCTAAAACTACAATGTTTGCTAGCCAAGTTTTGCTGGTGATTTGTACGCTAGATGGCAGTTTAGCTGATGCTGTAATGCCAATAGCTGGCACACTTATTTGTTTTTACCTGCTGTTTCAACCCAAATTTGCCACGATCGCGGATATTTCCGCTTCTATAATGGGGCTATTTTACGTAGGTTATTTGCCGAGTTACTGGGTGCGGTTGCGAGCGATCGATAATACTGCTTTTATCAATCTCCCTTTCGGAGGTTACTGGCCTCCAACCTGGACAGATTTCTGGGAAAAAGCAAATGCTCACTCTTTACCACAAGGTTTGACAGCAACACTGCTAACTTTTTTGTGTATTTGGGCAGCCGATATTGGCGCTTATACTATTGGCAAATTCTTTGGAAAAACCCGTTTGTCTGATATTAGCCCTAAAAAAACCGTAGAAGGTGCTGTCTTTGGCATTACCTCAAGTGTTGCCGTAGCTTTAGCAGGAGCCTATTATCTACACTTGCCTAGATTTCCCTTCACTGGTTTAGCATTGGGTTTGATGATTGGCATTGCTAGTCTTTTGGGGGATCTTACCGAGTCTATGCTCAAGCGGGATGCTGGAGTCAAAGATTCTGGACAGTTAATCCCTGGCCACGGGGGTATTTTAGACCGTACCGATAGTTATATTTTCACAGCTCCTTTGGTTTACTATTTCGTAACACTATTGTTGCCGCTACTATAAGTTATTGGGCAAAAACAGTTCCGTTAGCGGTAGCGGGGCGTTTAGCCCGTTCTGAGTTAAGAGTGCTGAGTAAAAAAGTAAAATTCCCTACTCAGTACTCTTAACTCAGCACTCTTGAGGGGCATTGGGGATCAGTCTTTAATACTCGCTGACTAGTCTTTGAGCTTTGTGAATGAACCTTTGAACTTTGTGGATGAACCTTTGAACTTTGTGGATGAACCTTTGAACTTTGTGGATGAGTATCATCTCGTTCCTAGTCTCTGACTAGGAATGCCTAATAGGAGGCTCCGCCTCTTAACTTGCGGCAGAGCCGCAATGAGGAGCATTTCCAGCCAGAGGCTGGAAACGAGGTTTTAAGAGAGTTTTAGCTTAAGTTAATAGGACTTACGCACTGTACAAACGAATCATCTTGTGTATCAACGTAAATACGTCGTTTCAGCCTTTTACAAATCATCCTTTGTTGTTTGCGATCGCTTATTGAAAACACAAAAATCAAGCTCAAAGCGCTGGATATCAAACCTCCTATTTTGACTCTTCTGTCAATGCGTAAGTTATAGTTAATACTAATGCCCTGCCTGTCCCCACTCTTGTTTCGAGAGACGCCATATCATTTAAAATAGGGTATAAGTCTTTTTTAATCCGTCATTATCAAGGGTTAACGTTAATCCGCCCACGACACACTAGCTTGCCTGGGATTAGCGTTAGTTCTTGGATATCAACATCTGAGCCAAGATCCAGGTTGTATTCATGATTGTCCTCTAACATATCTCCCTGGTCTGGCTTGATTTGGATATGTGCCAGTTGCAACTCATGACCATTGATTAACTGTGAGCTTAGACAAATCTCTAAAGGCGTTGTTTCACTATTGGTTACTCTCATCCCTCGCAGTATAATTTGGTTGTTATCAAGGATAATTTCTTGCCAACTAATTGGTTGTGACTTTGGGCAATGTATTGGTAAAACCTTAACCAGTAAATCGCTCAAAGCAGTCGATAATAAATCAGATGAGAGAGAAGCATTGATATCTTTCTCGTCTAAAAGTAAATCGGCAACCACTGGTACTGTTTTCAATAGCCGTAAGGGCTGTCCCTTGAGTACGGAGCCGATGTTTATCTGAATATTTTCTGCGATTAATTTAATTTCTGTAATCAGGAGACCTTGATAAACTGCATGAGTAGCAAAAATAGATACCGAAGGGATACGCCCAGAGAGAATTTGGCGATCGCTCGCTTTAATCTCCACTTCTAATTTAGATATTTGGCTGACTTGCGCTCTCAACCAAAGCTTTAGTGCTGTTGTGAGTACCTGCGTAATTATGCGGATCTTATTTGCATTTGTTGTTTGGGGATTTTGCTCTGGCATCTAACCAATCTGTTTAGGAGTATTTGCTTAATAACCGAATAGAACTTAAACAAGTCTTAAATGTAACATTTATGCCTACTCCCTATAAAATGCAAATATCATTTAATTATTAACAGCAAATAAGCAATTTCCACATGGAGGCACGGTTACAAAAAATTCTCGCTCAATGGGGTATTGCCTCACGTCGTGAAGCCGAAGAAATGATTAGGCACTCACGGGTGCGGATCAATGGGGAATTGGCATATTTAGGTCAAAAAGTTGATCCCCAAAAAGATGCGATCGCTATTGATGGTAAACCCGTATCCGAAAAGCACCGTCCGGCTTTAATATATCTATTGCTACATAAACCATCGGGAGTGGTTTCGACTTGCTCCGACCCTTACCAAAGACCAACAGTTCTGGATCTGTTACCGCAAGAATTACGAGAGGGTTCAGGTATTCACCCAGTTGGGCGTTTAGATGCAGACTCTACAGGAGCGTTAATCCTGACAAATGACGGAGAACTGACATTTGGACTAACCCATCCCCGCCACAGTATTTCCAAGACATATCGTGTTTTGGTCAAAGGGCATCCTCCAGAAGCAGTACTACAAATGTGGTGTCGGGGTGTGATGTTGGAGGGGAGAAAAACCAGGACTGCTAAGGTACATCTAATAGAACGTTGTGCCGAACAAAGCTGTTTAGAAATAGTGTTGCAGGAGGGAAGAAATCGCCAAATTCGCCGTATAGCCCAACAGTTAGGATACCCAGTAATCAAGCTGCATCGGACTGCTATCGGCTCAATTCAATTACAAACTCCAAAAGAACCCTTTTTGTCAGAGGGTAAATATCGTTCCCTCAAAGATCATGAGATTCACTTTTTGCAAGAGCAAATAACGCAACCTAATTATTGATTCCGCGGAGTTAAGGAGTATCAAAAGGCATGAAATGGCCAACAAAGAAGAATAATCATCAGCCATCACTTTTATTAGAGCAACAACGATCTGAAAAGTTGGCAGAATTAGGCGCTAAACTTTGTGCGTTGCGTCAAGAACAGGGTCTATCTCTAGAGCAAGTGGTTGTATTAACCAGAATTCCTCGGCGACTATTGGAGGCGATCGAAGCAGGTAATTTAAACGATCTGCCAGAACCAATTTATATTCAGGGTTTGCTCAGGCAATTTGCCGAAGTACTAGGCTTGAATGGAGTAGAATTTTCTGGCACTTTTCCGGTCAATTCTGCACGAATAAACCCCCAAGGTATAGGAAATTTTTCACCCCTTAATCAACTACGTCCGATTCATCTTTACTTTCTTTACATATTACTAATCGTATGCTCTGTAAATGGCTTATCTTATTTATTAAATAATGCTGTACTACAAGCAAGTAATAACCAAAATCAGCCATACCCAAGAAAAAAATCCGTTGTTAAATCAGAACTAGTCCAACCAAAAGAGTCACTAAAAGTTCAACCAGTTAGCGATCGCCTTAGCGAACTCCAACAGGAAAAGACTGTACAAATTGGTGTAACTTTGAAAGCTTCATCTTGGATTCGCGTAGTAGCCGATGGCAAAACCGAGTTTGAGGGTATTCTCCCAGAGGGAACTCACCGAATTTGGAAAGCCCAGGAACAGTTAACAGTGAAAACTGATAATGCTGGTGGTGTGTTGATGAGCGTCAATCAAGAGAAAGCCAAGGAAATGGGAGAGCCGGGGAAAGAGGAAGAAATTAGGATTGCTGCCAAGCCCAAGTCTTAGGGAGTAATGAGTGCTGAGTGCTGAGTGACGAGTGAGGAGTTAGGAGTTAGGAGTTAGGAGTGCTGAGTGCTGAGTGCTGAGTGAGGAGTGAGGAGTGCTGAGTGAGGAGTAATGAGTAATGAGTGGGTTTTTTCTTAACGTGTCGCGGAAGTCCCCACCTTCTCTGCGAGACGCTAACGCGAACAATGTACTCATAATGTGGGGATTGTGAGCGGGGGGAGAGTAGGGCATAAGCGGATTGTGTTTTTGCTGACGCAAAAAAACAATCCGCTTATGTATGACGAAACGCCAAAATTTTCTGATAGAATTATCGGGTCTTGACCATCAATGCTGTAAGCGAAAACCAAGCTAGATAGGTAAGTGTTGCAAGACAAAGATTTGGGTCTTGGGAACCAGGACTCCTGCCCTTGGAGGGAATGTCAGACTTTCTGGTACTACGAAGTCCTAAAGGCTGTTCCCGATGAATTGGGAAGCCCCGTCCGTCTTAGGGCGGGGTAGTTCACTACTTCATTACTCAGGACTCGTTACTCAGGACTGCTTGGGGGCGCGTCCATTAAGTGTGGTAAGAACTTTCAAGCGATCGCCTAATTCCTCTGTCAACGCTGCTGTTTCATAGCGCCACTCCCAGTTACCCTCAGCAATACTGGGAAAATTCATCCGCGCTTCGTTTCCTAATCCCAAAACATCTTGCAAGGGAATAATGGCTTGGTTGGCTATGGAACTCAAAGCTAGGCGAATTAAATCCCAGTGGATGCCATCAGGACTGATAGAACCTAAATAAAGCAACAGGTTTTGCTTTTCATTGTCGTTAGCCGTGTTGAACCAGCCTACAGTGGTGTCATTATCGTGAGTCCCAGTATAAACTACAGCATTTCTTGGGTAATTGAATGGTAAAAAAGGATTACCTGGATCAGAGCCAAAGGCAAACTGTAAAACTTTCATCCCAGGAAATTCAAACTTGTCTCGTAGTGCTTCTACTCCTGGCGTAATTACCCCCAAATCTTCAGCCAAGACAGGTAACTTGCCCAACTTCTGTTTGATCACTTCAAAAAAAGCGTCTCCAGGTGCTTCCACCCATTCGCCATTAATGGCAGTTTCTTCGCCTTGGGGCACAGACCAATAAGCCTCGAAGCCTCGGAAGTGGTCAATGCGAATTATATCTACATAATCCAGCATTGCCTCAAAGCGTTGTACCCACCATTTAAAGTCTTGTTTTTGCAATTCCTCCCAGTTATAAACCGGGTTTCCCCACAATTGACCGGTGGCGCTGAAGTAATCTGGTGGAACTCCTGCCATTTGGGCAGCAACTCCAGTCTCTTCGTTTAGGCGAAAAATGTCGGGATGCGCCCACACGTCTGCACTATCGTGAGATACGTAAATGGGGATATCGCCGATAATGTCAATGCCGCGCATATTGGCGTAACTTTTCAGGTCTGACCACTGGCTGAAAAACTCAAATTGGATGAACTTGTAATAAAAAATCTCTCCATTGAGTCGATGTTGTACTTGATCCAATGCTTGTGGATCACGCTTGACAATTTCAGGCTCCCATGTATGCCAGCTTGCATTCTCGTTAGCATCTTTCAGCGCCATAAATAAGGCGTAATTATCTAGCCAATAGGCTTTGCTATCGCAAAAACCTGCAAACTCTTTCTGCTGGATAGGTGTAGCATTCGCTCTAAAATTTTCACAGGCTTTTTTTAGTAGCCCAATCTTAATCAGCGCAACCTGCTCAAAATCTACCTTTTCCACCGGAAATACTGGTAAATTAGCAAAGTCTTCTTCGGCTAGCAAACCCTCATCTAACAGTTTTTCTGGGCTAATCAGCAAGGGATTTCCCGCCATTGCCGAGTAGCACATATACGGAGAATTACCGTATCCAGTGGGGCCCAAGGGTAAAACTTGCCAATATTGTTGATAGGTTTCTTTGAGAAAATCAATAAAGCGATAGGCTTCTAAGCCTAAATCGCCAATGCCAAATCGACTGGGAAAGGAAGTAGGATGCAGCAAAATACCACTGGATCTAGGAAAAGGCATATTTAACCTGAATTATGAAAGGAAGCGATCGCATCGAATCTATCACGGAACAGCATTAGCAAGGTAAACTCATTTTGTTTGTCATTAGTCATTAGTCATTTGTGAACAACCAATGACTAATGACCAATGACCAATGACCAATGACTAATAACTATGACTTACCGAAATCCTGCTCCGACAGTTGATATCATCATTGAACTAGTAGATCGACCTCATCGGCCAATAGTGTTAATTGAAAGACAAAATCTACCCTTAGGTTGGGCTATTCCTGGTGGTTTTGTGGATTATGGCGAAGCGGTGGAAGTGGCAGCGCGGCGAGAAGCTGAGGAAGAAACGGGTTTACAGGTGGAATTAGTTGAACAATTATTGGTGTATTCTGACCCCAATCGCGATCGCCGTCAACATACGATTAGTATTGTGTTTTTGGCGACGGCTACGGGTGAACCTGTGGCGGGAGATGATGCCAAGGGTGTAGGGATTTTTGAGTCTTGGTGTGTGCCTGGTAATTTATGTTTTGACCACGATCGCATTTTGCGGGATTATTGGCAATATCGGCATTATGGGATACGTCCGAGGTTGGGCTAGAGGGACAAACCGCAAAGTGTCAAAGCCAAGATTCTAAAGCTAAGGCTTACACCTGTTGTATCCTTTGAAAATCGCTGTCTCCTGAGATAACGGTGAGGTTATAGTGCTAGGAGGTACATCACTAAAATTCAGCCGGGGAACGGGTTTCGTAAACACGCTGCAAGCACTCCTCAAAGTCATCCCCTTGCCAGGTTCCGGCAAATTTTAGCAAGTCTTCTGCTTTAGAGCCTCTAATAATTGGTGTTGCTTCCTGTATTTCCGGTTTCGTTTTATGAGTGGAAGCATGATCATTTTTTTCTGTTGGCAGGTCAAGAGATATTTTCTCGGTTCCTGGTTTTGTCTTGAGAAAACGCAAAAAATCTAGTGTTTCAGCTAGTAGAACATCTGACGACGATTCAATTTCTTGGAGCAGTAGTTCTTTAATATTCATCCTACGTTTATTGATAAATGATGTTTTGCAGTCTGTCGTAACAGTATTATACGAATGCGATCGCGATGCTGACTTGATGGCATTATGGGATACGTCCGAGGTTGGGGTAAGAGGGACGAACCTCTGGCATAAATAATTTTTTGTCTCACGCAGAGGCGCAGAGGAAGAGGGGGAGAGTAATACCTGTGGCACAAAGTTTTTGTGATTATACTGTGTCAGTGGTATTTAAAGGTGCATTATGGACGCTGAGGAACTTTTAGAGAAATACGCCGCAGGTCAACGGGATTTTCGTTCAGTAAATTTGAGTCAAGAAAATCTCAAAGGTGCAGACCTCAGTGAGATAGACCTAACTAGTGCAAATTTGACTGGAGTTGATTTAAGTGGAGCGAACTTAACCCAAGCGAAACTTAATAGTACAAATTTTACTAAAGCGTCTCTAACAGATACAAAGTTGAATTTGGTAAGTGCTCCTTCAGCAATATTTTATTGGACAGACCTCAATGGTGCTGACTTAAGTCGATCAACTTTGAACAGCGCAAATTTGAATCATGCAAACTTAGAACAGGCAAACCTGACAGATGTAAACCGAAGTAGTGCAAAATTAATTTATGCAAACTTAGATACGGCGAATTTAAGTGGAGCAAATCTTAGTAGTGCAGACCTGACTGCGGCTTCGCTAGCTGAAGCTAATCTCAGTAAAGCTAATCTAACTAAGGCAGATTTGAGTCAGGCGTACTTAATTGGATCAAACTTAACTCTGGCAAACTTAACTGAGGCAATATTGCAAAGTGCCAAACTCCAAGGAAGTATATTTCATAGAGCGAATCTCCACCAAGTTGATCTTTCAGGCATGAATTTGGCTGATATAGATTTTACAGCAGCATCTCTTCAAAGTACAAACCTTACAAAAGCATTACTCCAAAGAGCGAATTTAGAAAAAGCCAATCTGCGATGGGCAAATTTAACCAAGGCAAATTTAGATGGAGCAAATTTGAGAAGGGTTGATTTAACTGAGGCAAATATCTATGGGGCAACTTTTAAAAATGCTGACCTAACTGGTGCGATAATGCCAGATGGAGAAGTCTACAAGCCGATCGCAGCTGAAGCAGAAATCGGTAAACAGGAAATATCGTTAGAGAAAGTAATATCTATGACTCGTCAAGTAATTCGTACTGATAACGCACCCGCTCCAGTCGGCCCTTATAATCAAGCGATCGCAGCTTCTGGTCAATTTGTATTCGTAGCTGGACAAATTGCCATCGATCCCCGCCTTGGTGATGTCGTTTACACTGATGATGTCAAAAAGCAAACTGAGCAAGTAATAGCTAACCTTGAAGCCATTCTCACAGCAGCCGGTGCGACTTTCCAAGATGTCGTAAAAACCACTGTATTTTTAGCTGATATGAATGATTTTGCGGCGATGAATGCCGTATATGCTAAATATTTCCCAGAAGATACAGCTCCAGCGCGGGCTTGTGTTCAGGTATCGCGCTTACCTAAAGATGTGTTAGTAGAAATTGATGCGATCGCTGTAATTAGTGGTTAGTGTCAGGATGGATTATTTTAATCCAGCTTCCTTAGTACTATTTGGGTAAAGCTGATTTTAAAGAATACGGATAAATCATGAACATTAAACTCAAACTTGAACATGAGCAATTTATCCAAGCCCAAATTGCTAGTGGCAAATTTACAAATGCAGATGAAGTAATTGATGTAGCATTTCAACTACTAGAAAAATTGAATTCTGAGTATGTCCAATGGGTAGAAGAAACTCGGCAAAAAGTTGATGTTGCAATTGCCGAAATTGAACGAGGGGAAGTTTTGGACGGCGAAACTGTGGTGATACAGATCCTCGAAAAATTCCAAAAGGCGCGTGAGGTTTAGGAATGAGTGGCTATGTAATCTCACTATCTGCAAGCCGCGACTTAAATGAAATTAGTGATTACTTTTTAATCCGAAACCTAGAAGCAGGAGAAAAACTATAAAAAACGTATCAATGAGCAAAATCTTAACGGTTACATTTGATGGTTTAGTTTTACGATGCAAATTCCATATTCCTACTCTAAAAACTCTATCACTTCTTTTAGCACATCGGCTATATGTGGCTTTTCGCAAGCAATTACGTTGTCGAAAAGATGTTTATGGTGCGGGAAGCTAGGCAAGTTAGGAAAGTGTGGTGTACTGTCATAACGAAAAATTAGACTATTTTGCTCATCTTGAAAGTGATAACGGTAATCGATATATATAATCTGATTATCTACAATAACAAAGGCTTCACTGACTGCTAGTAAATATTTGAGATCGAAACGTATCCTAATGCGGAGATTAGCTCTCTCTGTCGTTAAAATTACTGCACCATATTCCTCAACGTATGTGTTAGAGCAGTTAAGTAAAAGTTGCTCAATTTCATCTAAATAGGCTTGGATAACTTTACGCGACATCTCTAAGTTTGCTCTTTATATCTTGGTGTAGAGCTAGATAATGTTGGTAATTTGCTGCCCACTCAACAAACACTTCATCATCAGAAGTTTCGCCTTGGCTATATTTGGCAAAAAATTCTTCTGAATTCATTTGGTACTTTATTTCATAGGTATTTAACTGTTTGGTAAGAGCAATCAGCGCATCTAGTGGAGATGTATATTCGATGATTTGTTTACGCATTAATTTCTGCATTCAGTTTCATTAGTTTATCCTAAAAACTTTCATCACTTCAAGGCTCGTCAGGCTTAGGAATGAGTGGGAATGTAAAGCCGTTCTTTCGTTTATTGTAAAATGCAGATAAAACTTTCTTAATCACCTCTCAACAAACGCGATCGCTTCTACAACTTTGGGAATACTGAAGTCAAGGAACCTAAAGGAGTATTAAAAATGGCAGAAAATCGCATCAGTGCCAGCCTAGCCCCAGCAGACAAAGAAGCAGTCATGCAAGCGATCGCTACAATTAAACAAAAGTTACCATTTTTGATTGATTTGACTACCGAAGACCGACGCACCATAATCAAAATGGGAGATAAAAGTCGGGCTTTTGTCACCAAAGCCTTAGAAGTAGCGACACAGAACCCGGAATTTTTACCTCGTTCTTTTGATTTAGAAGAGATGCGCCGAGATTTAGGGATATTTGAGGACTTGTATCCGGTGCTATTGTCTCTGACGCAACTACAAGAACTGGTAGATGATACCTGTATAGCTGCTGGTAGTGAAGCTTATGTAGCAGCCTTGGCAATTTACAACTATGCCAAAGCTAGCGGTGATGTCACAGGTTTAGATGCAGTCATTGATGAGATGGGACGCAGGTTTACCCGCCGTTCCAAGAAAAAGAAACCCGAAGCCGCAGCCAGCTAAAGCATAAAATAGGCGATGCCTGCGGCGGGCTGCACCTACGCATCTGTTATTAATTTAGGTAGAATAGGTGTTTTTTGTAGGGGCATAACATTGTTATGCCCCTTTCGCGTTTTGTATCCCAAAATTCTTGTAACCTGCGGAGGCAGGTTTTGTTTGTGTAGCCGCAATTTTTAATCGCCAAGGCATCTTTGAGCCTTTGAGCCTAAGAGTTCAATACGGTTCGGTTAAGATCCCCCCGCCTGTGGCGACCCCCTTAAAAAGGGGGTAAAAGAGAGGGTTGTAAGCCCCCCTTTTTAAGGGGGGTTGGGGGGATCTCCGAGGAATGAACACGTTAACCGAACCGTATTGCCTGACACTTGAGCCTCTGAGCCTGACACTTGAGCCTCTGAGCCTGACACTTGAGCCTCTGAGCCTGGAAGTTGAGCCTTTGAGCCTGGAAGTTGAGCCTCTGAGCCTGGAAGTTGAGCCTCTGAGCCTGGAAGTTGAGCCTCTGAGCCTGGAAGTTGAGCCTTTGAGCCTGACGATTGAGCCTTTGAGCCTGAAAGTTGAGCCTTTGAGCCTAAAACTAGAAGTTTATCTAAATAAATTATTAAATTTACTGGTGGTTTTCAGTAAAAATATAATAAAATCTTGTTGAAATATATTAACTCAGTATATCTACCAGCGTCATACAACAGCTATGAGCAATACCTCTGGATTTTCAGTCAGCAAACCTGTTGCATTATGGAATAAACCTATTAAGGCTGACTTTAAAGAACTATTTAAATCACTAGGCAAAGGTGCGATAGATGGAGTCTTGGGTAAGTGGGAAGAGGTAGCCAAAGATGCTGTAGAAGCTACAGCAGCACTAGGTTTAGCAACAGCACCAGAGGAAGTTGCTTGGTTACTGATTTACCGTTCTTTGGTACAAGCAATAGTGAGTTTAGTAGAAGGAAATCAAGAATTACTGTTTGCAGAACCAAACAAGAGTGATCTTGACCTATTGTGCGATGACCTCAATCATGCCTTAGAAAGTATAGAATTGCGTATTGACCAAGATTTTTTTAGCCGTCCCAAAGATTTGCCCATTCTGGAAGCGATTAAAACTGCTTTTGCCGACTGGTTAAAATACTTTCGCGTCAATCAAGCCCAGGCACTAACAATTAGTCATCGTCTTCCTACCTATTTTGTGTATGCTTTACATGAAGAGTGGGCAAAACATCCAGAAAAATATGCTTGTTTAAAAGAAGAACTGGATACCCCCTTTACTCAAGCCAATGAACGGGAACAGTCATGGCAGCGTTATTTAGCTTGGCTACAAAAACAGGTTGAAGAACCGATGCTTTTAGAAGCCTTTGGTTTAAAACAGGTTTATGTTCCCTTACACGCTTACTATAAGCAGAAAGTTGAGGGTGAAAAGTTAGAAGAATTTGAAGGCCGAATGAGAGAAGATGAGAAATATCAGCGAGTTGTTCTTGACTTAGAAACTGAACTAGAAGCTTGGTTAGAAAAAGGCGAGCACAATGATGCCATTAGAGTGATTAGTGGTGGCCCAGGAAGTGGTAAATCTTCCTTTGCCAAAATCTTTGCCGCTAACCAAGCAGAAAAAGGGAAAATTCCGGTTTTATTTATACCTTTGCACCATTTTGAACCCTCCGATGACTTAGTTGATGCAGTTGGTAAGTTTGTGCGAGACGATGGCTTTCTTAAACATAATCCGCTAGATAAAGATAAGGCTGATTCCCGCTTACTGATTATCTTCGATGGTTTAGATGAGCTTGCCATGCAGGGCAAAATTGCCACTGAAACTGCTCAACAATTTGTATATGAAGTCCAAAGAAAAGTAGAGCGGTTTAATAGGCCTGAAACTTGCTTACAAGTATTAATCAGTGGACGAGAATTGGTAGTGCAAGCAAATAGTAGCGACTTTCGCCAACCACAGCATATCTTGCATATCTTGCCTTATTTTGTTACTAAATCTGAGAGAACGAATTACATTGATGATCAACACTTGTTGCAGCAAGATCAACGTCAGATTTGGTGGCAGAAATACGGCAATGCTAGCGGACGGGGATATGATTGCTTACCATCAGAGTTAAACCAAGATAACCTTACAGAAATTACTGCCCAACCCTTGCTTAATTACCTTGTAGCATTGAGTTTTGACCAGCAAAAGAAATTTCCTACAGACGGCAACTTGAATGCAATTTATGCAAATTTGCTCACAGCAGTTTATCAGCGCGGTTGGGCTGGTTATCAACATCCGGCTATTCAGGGAATTGAGGAAAAAGACTTTGTTCGCATCCTCGAAGAAATTGCTTTAGCTTCCTGGCATGGAGATGGACGAACAACAACAGTCAGAGAGATTGAAGCCCATTGTGAACACAGTAGTTTAAAGAGTCTTTTAGAGAAGTTTCAGGAAAGTGCAAAATTAGGCGTAACTCGTCTTTTGACTGCCTTTTATTTTCGTGAGAGTGGAGTTAAGGAACAGGAAAAAACTTTTGAATTTACTCACAAAAGTTTTGGTGAATATTTGACAGCAAAACGCATTGTGCGAGAAGTTAGACTCATTCATAAAAAGCTGAAGGATCGCCAGAATGATCCAGATGATGGATGGGATGAACGCGAGGCTTTAAAAAGGTGGGCAATTCTGTGCGGTGCATCCCCTATGGATGAATACCTTTTTAAGTTTGTTGCGAATGAAATGTGTTTACAGAATCAATCGGATGTTGGTAATTGGCAGCAGACATTATGCCATCTGATTGGTTTTATGTTGCGTCATGGAATGCCGATGGAACGCTTGACTCCCAGACCTGATTTTCAAGAAGAAAATAAACAAGCACGAAATGCAGAAGAAGCGTTGTTAGCTGTCTTAAATGCTTGCGCTAGAGTGACAAAGACAGTTTCAAAGATTAAATGGCATACTCCTGAAGCTGAAGCTTTCGGTATCTGGATTTCCCGCTTACAAGGACAAAGAATCGATAGTGATGTGTTTTGCTTGAATTGCCTAAGTTTTTTGGATTTGCAAGATTGCGTTTTAGTTTTGAAGGATTTTTATCAGGCGAATCTTGAACGGGCGAATCTTGAACGGGCGAATCTTGTACTGGCGAATCTTGTACGGGCGAATCTTGTACGGGCGAATCTTGTACGGGCGAATCTTGAACGGGCGAATCTTGAACGGGCGATTCTTGAAGGGGCGATTCTTGAAGGGGCGAATCTTCAAGGGGCGAATCTTAAAGGGGCGATTCTTGAGTGCCGAAACTTTTACCCACAAATTTTGGGAGTGAAGATTTAGCAGACTCATAACAAAATTCAGATTCAGGCTCCAATGAGTTACCTGCATCAGAGTAGACCACAATAGGGCGGCTGTTACAATACCCACCTATAATTGCTTAAAAATACAAAGCGATCGCTTTTACAACTGTGTCCTTCTCATGAGATGCTGTAGGCGATCGCTCAACCTAAGTGTATAAAAATATTAAGCGATCGCCTTTAAAATTATGCCGTTTTCATGACAAGGCCGAAGTCCCAGTTAGCTAAAGTCTGAAATAGGCGATTACATCTGTTGTAAATTTGGTAAAATACACGTAATTTCTAGGGGCATAACATTGTTTATGTCCTTTTTGCGTCTTAAATCCAAAAATTTTTAAAACCCGTGTAGGCAAGTTTTGTCTGTGTAGCTGCAACTTTTAGTCGCTAAAGCATTTTTGAGCCTCAGAAGGTCAACGTCGAGCCTCAGAAGGTCAACATTGAGCCTCAGAAGGTCAACATTGAGCCTCAGAAGGTCAACATTGAGCCTCAGAAGGTCAACATTGAGCCTCAGAAGGTCAACATTGAGCCTCAGAAGGTCAACATTGAGCCTCAGAAGGTCAACGTCGAGCCTCAGAAGGTCAACGTCGAGCCTCAGAAGGTCAAC
>NZ_WBKM01000166.1 GCF_015714725.1 Nostoc sp. WHI | reverse complement strand
TGTCAATTCAATACTGGAGGGCAGGTAATAGGAGTCATTGCTGGAGCGGTTCATGGAGCAGTGGGTAGGCTGGTGACGATAAATTGCACCCTACTACCTATTTTTTACGTCAGTCAAGGTGATGAAGAAAAGTTTTGTCAATTTGCAAAAACTGAAGGATTAATTCGGGTATTGAGGATTATGCCACTGTTCCAACAGAGGATGAATTACTTCGGCGTTGGTGAAAAGAAAATCAGCCACAGCCATAATTCTCTGATAAGGTAATCCAGCTTCTCGGCGGCTGGCTTGTCCACCCAACCAGTGATAAGCCGTAGATTTAGAGATGGCACAGATTTTTGCTAATTCTTCGTAACCCAATCCCCAACGATAGCTAAAATCTTGGGGGGACATGAAGATTTGGTTATGCAATTCTAGCAACTGCTGATGTTGTTGAGCTTCAGACATGATTGCCCTGAAACCTTTCCAAGGATGAGTTATCCAAGGGTTCGATATCATTCTCGAAAGCGAAGTCGCAGCTACAGGTGTCACAAGAGGGACTGCGTTCATCTAAAAGAACCAAATAATGTAAGCCAGTGGCAATGCAACTGGCTTGTTGGGTGTAGATTACTCCGATGACGCGGCCAAAGTCACCGTTGGGTACTTGAAACCAGCGCACCCATTCACCGAGATGAAATCTCTGCTGAGGTAATTCGCTGGGAATAACCTCTGGCATCGCTACTGGTGGAATTTGGGAAAACAGATCAGGCATAGTAATCTTTTTGGGTGCAAGTTGACCAACAACGGTAAATCAAGAAGAATTCTGATAAATAATATTAAACTTTTCCCTTGCCACTGTGGCAATAAAAACTTGCCATTTGGCAAGTGACTATTTAGCAGGATTTCTGCGTCGCTTTTGGTGATACACATCCCGGAGCTTTTGCAGATACTCTGGTTCAGTTTGGATTGCTGTCCAGATGTGGTGTGCCAATGCTAGGCGCTGTTTATGTTTCTCGCTTGGTATCCTCTGGTCAACGCCTTGGGAAAACCAATGATTAACGGTTGTTAGCGAACAGTCACAGATAAAAGCCAGTTCTTCTCGTGACACATCCCAATGTCTCAGAAACTCGTCGAGTTCCATTGGATAATCTTTTAAGGGTTGTAGATATGAGTTCAATACATCCCAGTGTCTCTGAGTTGGAATTTTTGGAGCAATACCCATAGCCTTCCTAATTGCCAAATGGCAAGTGATTGAGGCAATCATATCTTGGCGGATGTTGGCTTTGTTTGAAAGATAAATTACAAACAGAACAGCATTTTATTCGTTTTGTCTTTCTAAGGTATAAAAATATAGTTGCTGTTTTGTGATAATAATCACTCTCTTTTAGCAAAATTAGGAGAGCAAATTTTTCAAATAATTTTTTCAGATCGCTTTGTTCACAGAGAGGAAAAAATTGAATTATTGATATATTGGGCAGGAAAGGGCAAGATAGAGCTAAGTAAACTCTCGCCTTTATAACTTGGTACTTTTTATTCTGCCTCAAGTTAAAAATAGTTCACCAATAAAAAATTAGTTAGTCAACTGAGCAATGTCTCGTAATCCTTCAGAAGCTGAAACTCGCCAACACCTCATAAATCGCCAACTTGCTCAAGCTGGATGGAGTACTCAGCAAAGAAATCTGTTGGATGAGTTTCTACTTTCGGATACATTGAGGCAAGCTAAGGAAAGTCAGGGAACCTACTGGGTAGGTAACGAATATGTTGACTATGCTCTTGTAAGTCCAGACAAGAAACCATTAGCTATTGTAGAAGCAAAGAGAAGCAGTCGCGATGCTTTAGCTGGCAAGCGCCAAGCTAGCGATTATGCTGACCGCATCCGAGAAAAACACAAATTTGAACCCTTCATTTTTCTCTGCAACGGTGAAACTATTTATTTTTGGGATCGTGAGCGTTATCCA
The DNA here is from genome assembly GCF_015714725.1 of Nostoc sp. WHI. GTDB lineage: Bacteria > Cyanobacteriota > Cyanobacteriia > Cyanobacteriales > Nostocaceae > Nostoc. The sequence goes on along the minus strand of NZ_WBKM01000166.1, from coordinate 31,272 downwards.
CTGCGAATAGTTAGCGGTTTCTTTACAGAGGAGGATTTGGCACGTCTTGCGTTTCAGCGCCAGTATCGTGTGCCTTTAAATCAGTTTAGCGCTAGCAAAAATATTGTTGATCGTCTATACCAACTTGAAGCAATCAAGCGAGTTACTGAATCTTTAGAACAGGGACAGCGAAAGTTTCTGCTGGTAATGGCAACGGGAACAGGCAAAACTCGTACCGTAATTGCCTTAGTAGACTTATTGATGCGTGCTAAATGGATACAACGGGTTCTTTTTCTTGCAGATAGACGGGAGCTTGTGCGGCAGGCACTAGGCAACTTTAAAGAACATATTCCTAACGAAACTAGAGCGTGGATAGAAGGTAGGGAAGTTGATAGCACGGCTCGAATTCATGTAGCAACTTACCCCAGCATGATGAAAGTTTTCCAGCAACTTTCTCCTGGCTACTACGATCTAATCATTGCTGATGAAAGCCACCGTTCGATTTACGGACGCTATAAGGCGTTGTTTCAGCACTTCGATGCCTTACAGCTTGGCTTAACAGCAACTCCTACAGATTATATTGACCACAACACTTTTGAACTGTTTAAGTGTCTAGATGGATTGCCGACTTTTTACTATCCCTATGCAAGAGCGGTTGATGAAGGATATTTAGTCAACTACCGAGCGCTAGAAGCACAGACGACCTTTCAACTTCAGGGTATTAAAGCGGGGCAATTACCCCCAGAACTTCAGCGGCAAATAGAAGAACAGGGGATCGACCTGAGCGAACTTAATTTTGAGGGAGGCGACTTAGAGCGACGGGTGACAAATGCAGGTACAAACGATGCTCTGGTTAAAGAATTTATGGCGAAATGTCGTAAAGATGCGACAGGATCGCTGCCTGCCAAAACAATCATTTTTGCGATGAGCCACCGTCATGCAGTTGAGATTTGGAAGAGCTTCAATCGCCTTTACCCAGACTTGCAGAAACGAGGACTAGCAGAAGTTATTGATAGTCACATGGAGCGGGCTGATCGAACGCTGGATGATTTTAAGCGGAAGAATATGCCGCGAGTGGCGATTTCGGTGGATATGCTAGATACAGGAATTGATGTGCCTGCAATTCAAAATCTGGTATTTGCCAAACCTGTCTTCAGTCAGGTGAAATTCTGGCAGATGATTGGACGGGGGACTCGATTGTGGACAGATCCACAGACAGGGGAAAAGAAGGCAGATTTTCTGATCATTGATTTCTGGAACAATTTTGCTTACTTCAACATGAATCCAGAAGGAGAAATTGCTAGTCCAACAGAACCATTACCTGTACGATTGTTTCGGTTGCGGCTAGAAAAACTTGCTCTACTGAGAAGTCAGGAACAAACAGAGGCGATCGCTGCCACCATTACTCAACTTCAGCAAATGTTGGCGCAATTACCCACTGATAACATCAACGTGCGTCCTCACTTGCAGGAGTTAGCAGAATTGGCTACGGCTGGTGCTTGGAAGTCTTTAGATGAAGCTAAAGTTGAGCATTTGAGTACGGCGATCGCACCTTTGTTGCGGTTTTTGCCTGATATCAACCTGCCTGTAATGACGTTTGATGTAAAAATAGATCGGTTAGCCGTTACCTACCTTGCCGGACAAGTTGATCTGCTCGACAAGCAACGAGAATCTATAACCGAAGACTTAAAGCTGTTGCCCGCAAACCTACCTGATATTCAAGCACAACGGGAAAAGCTCGCCTGGATGAAGAGTGCTAAATTTTGGCAACATCTGAGTTACGATCGCATCTTGGATTTACAGACAACCTTTGATTCTTTGATGCGGTTTCGGCAGCGCCCCCGCAGAGACTTAATTGAGCTAAATCTGCCCGATCAGATTGCTACTCGTCGCTGGGTAATTTATGGGCCAAGTGGGGAAGGAGCCTTTGCTGAAAATTATCGAGAGCAGGTTGAAGCTCATGTGAAAACCCTAGCAGAGCAGCATCCCACAATACAAATGCTCATACGGGGTGAGAACTTGAGTGACAAAGAGATCGAATCTCTTGCCCATACGCTGAACCAGTCCGATCTGTTTGTGACAGAAGATGTCTTAAGAGAGGTGTACGATCGCCCAAATGCTACTCTCATAGATTTCCTGCGTCATATTCTAGGATTAGTTCAAATTACTAGCCAGGAAGAAGAAATTTCTACGGCGTTTGAGGAGTTTATTGCTGCCCATCCCGGTTTTTCAGCCAAGCAAATTTACTTTCTCAGAACTATGCGATCCGCAATATTGCGAAGGACAAGGTTGACAGTTCACCATTTGCAACAACCACCGTTTAGCCGAGTTGGAGCAGTGCATCGGTTGTTTGAAGAAGCAGAACTGGAAGAAATTCTGAACTTTTCCAATAAGTTTGTTGCGTAGGAAGGTTAAGCAACGTGGCTGAGATGACAACTTGGTAGTAACCTTATAAGCTTATACATTAGTCCTAATTTTGATTAATGTTCTGTGCTTTCACCGCAACTAAAACGAGAAATTCGTCAACTGTGGGATTATTTTTGGTCGGGTGGGATTGCTAACCCGTTAGCGGCCATCGAGCAAATTACTTATCTAGTGTTTTTAAAGCGGCTGGAGGACTTGAACCCGAAACTCTTTATTCCAGAGGAAGAGCGATGTCGCTGGAGCAATTTTAAGCACCTATCAGGAGATGCTTTATTGGAGCGGGTTCGGGGCGATGTGTTTAATTGGTTGCGATCGCTGGATACAGATGATCCACAAGTACAAAAATCTGAAACTGAAAGTTCTGAAGACAGTGCAGACCAAAAAACGAGCGAGAAGCATCAGGGGCGGATGAGCGATGCAGTCTTTTTGATTCCCAATGCAACATTGCTGCGACGGGCGATCGACACTATAGACAAGCTTTTCATTCCTTCACGCAATCAAGACACACTGGGCGATATCTATGAGCATCTGCTAGGTGAAATTGCCGAAGCTGGGAAAAATGGACAGTTTCGGACTCCCCGTCACATCATTCGGGTAATGTGCGATCTGGTGAATCCGCAATGGAACGATCGCATTTGTGACCCAGCGTGTGGGACAGCAGGATTTTTGGTTAATGCTTATCAGCACGTTCTTAAGACCCATACACATCCAGCAGGACTGGCATTTGAAGCCGATGGAACACCATTTAACTTAGCATATAACCCAAATAATAATCATATTGAACGCATAGATATGGTGGGTGAACATCTTTCCACTGAACAGGATAAATATCTCCGAGAAAACGCCCTCTATGGCTACGATTTTGACAAAACGATGGTGCGTTTGGGTTGGATGAACCTGATTCAGCACGGCATTGAAAAGCCGAAGATTAACTACGCAAATACGCTAGGCAGTGCGTTTAATCAAAAGATTCAGTCTGGTGAAGTGGGTGATTTTAGCGTGATTTTGGCAAACCCGCCATTTACAGGGAGTTTAGATAAAACAGATATTGGTGAAACACTTCAGGATCTTAAAACTAATAAAACCGAACTCCTATTTATAGAACTGATTTTGCAGCTTTTGACAATTGGTGGTAGAGCAGCAGTAATTGTACCCGAAGGGGTGCTGTTTGGCTCAACTAAAGCACACAAAATTTTGAGGGAAAAGCTGGTTGCAGAAAACACTTTGAGAGGAGTGATTTCGTTACCAGGAGGTGTGTTTCAGCCCTATACCAATGTGAAAACTTCGATTTTGCTGTTTAACAAGGGCGGTAAAACCGATGAGGTTTGGTTTTATGAGGTAGCAAAGGATGGGGAAACGCTGGATGCAAAGCGTAACCCTAGACCACAGGAAAATGACCTATGGGATTTAACACTGAAATATCGGCTGCAATTTGAAGAATCTGCCCCAGCATTTGTAGATGGCGAAACCTGGAAGCAATGGCAGACGATGGAACCCAAAAGGCGATCGGTTTCTTATGCTAGACCGATTATCGAAACTGAGATATTCCGCTCCGAGGAGCCTGAAGACCGCGAAATTAATGACAAAATCAAAAAGATTAAGGTTCTATTTCACCTGTGGTACAAATCACTTCGACAAATCCAGAAACAACAGCCCATTAATTCTGAAAAACTGAAACTTTGGCTCTTCAGTCTTGGCTATCACTTCTTGTTTGCCGTTGTCACCTTTCCAGTTGATATTTTTGAAGGTCTGGAAACTGAAGAATTAACTGAGCCTAAAAACTGGTCATCCTCTACGGAAGATATCTCTGGAAATGATCACAATTTGTCTGCTGGGCGTTATAAACCACTTACATTAGGCACTGAAAAATACGACACTCCAGCACAAATTATTTCTGAGTTGCAAGATTTAGAGAGTATAATTCAATCTAAATTAAATTCTTTACTCTCGATGATAGAGGGTAAGAAATGATTGATTTAAAAGAATTACTATCAAATTGGAAAATAATAACATTAGGCGAACTCTCTTCTTTAATTCAATATGGATTGAATGCAAGTGCTGAACAAGAAGGTAAAGGATTTCTATATTTAAGAATATCTGATATCAATGATGATGGCAATGTAAATTTAGCAAATCCAAAGTATTTATCTAAAAACACACAGAATGTAGCTAAATATGTTCTTGAACCTGGAGATATTATAATAGCTCGTAGTGGTAGTGTTGGTCGCAGTTTTGTTTATCAAAGTTCCAACGAACCCTGGGTTTTTGCATCTTATTTAATCAGATTTCGCATCAGGAAAGATTTAGCATATCCGGATTATATTGGTTTCTTCATGCGCTCACTGTCTTATCGCAAATATATTGATAAGATGAGTAGGTCAGTTGCTCAAGCTAACATAAATAGTAAAGAACTATCTAAACTTCCGATCCCTCTGCCACCATTGCCGGAACAAAGACGAATTATTGATATTCTGCGGGAAGCCGACGAAATTCGTTGTTTGCGAAAACAAGCAAATGACAAAACAAAACAAATTTTGCCCTCAATCTTTGAAGAAACATTTGGAGAAGTTGATAATTCTTGGGAAGAGGGCAGATTGAATGATGTCATTAAAAAACTAAGTCCTGGGAAGAGTTTTGCAGCTAGCTCTCAGCCTGCTAGAGAAGGAAAATTGGGTGTTCTAAAGGTTAGTGCGGTTACTCAAGGAGTATTTAAACCAGAGGAAAATAAAGAATTACCTGATAATCTTTCATTTCCAACTGATTACGAGGTGGAAAATGGAGATTTAATAATTAGTCGAGCGAATACGCAGGAGCTTGTTGGTGCATCTGCTATTGTTCGTAATACACGAAGAGGTTTATTACGTTCTGATAAATTGTGGAAGGTAGTTTTACACAAGGAACCAAAAGTTAATGTGTATTTTTTATGGGCATTATTAAATACACCAAAACTCAGACTAGAAATCGGTAATAGATCAACTGGTACAAGTAGCTCAATGCGAAATATTTCTCAAGATAAATTTTTAGATATTCAAGTAAAGCTACCACCTAAACCTCTACAGGATGAATTTGAGGAAAAAGTAAAATTACTGTGGGAGCAGAACGATGACCAGGAAAACTCTGCAAATAAATTAGATAGTCTCTTCAAATCTCTTCTTGCCCAAGCTTTTACAGGTGAATTGACTGCAAGTTGGCGAGAACAGCATCAGTCGGAACTCGCAGCAGCAGAGCGGGATCAACTGCTCCAGATATCTCAGCCTGTGGATACGGAGGAACTGGCGGACGAGGAAGCAAGCGAAACTAAGATATCGGAACTGCACCGCGATCGCGATGAACTTTTACGAAGCTTAAGCAAGAGCCAATGGAAAATTTATGAATTGGTAATTCAAGAAACTGCCTATTTTACTCCCGAACACCTGGAAGAAAAATATTCCATTCCCCGCAACATTGGTCACAAGAGCTTGCAGTTATTAGCTGCTGCCGGACTTATTGTTCCTGTAACTTTGCCCACTCCTACGTCTAGTGGATTACACTATGAATCGGCTTATCGTAACTTAAACCAGTATGATGATACCCGGTATAGTGATGATGCATTATTAGAGAAGGATGCTGTGTGAGGTTACGCTACTTACATCTCTGGGGAACACCGCCATTACACGAACTAATCACTACCTTTAACCAGGAACAAATCCTGGGGCGTAAATGCGCTATTCGCTTTGTAGTTGGCGTAAACGGCACTGGCAAAACCCAACTACTGCAAACCCTCTCAGAAATTTTTCTCAGCCTGGAAAGAAATCAACTACCACCTTTTCGGGTTACATTTGCCTACGACCTGGACAAAATTGGAGAAGAAAATCGCTCTGCAACTATATATCTCCGTTATCCACAGGAGACCGCTTCATCCGCAGCCATCTTCGCTGTATTGGAACGACGCTTAGAGGATCAAGACTGGGAAGACCTAGAAAACATTTCCACCGAAAATTTTGAAAATGATGTTCCGGGAATTTTGCTCCTTATTCGCGGCAATCAACTCGGTAGTGCCATTCGTCCCTATCTGCCTAAAGTTCTGTTAGCCTACACTTCCGGCGCAACCGAAACTTGGTCAACCCTGTTTGCCAATCAGCAGACTGAACGTGAAAATTTACCTGATGCTGTGTTTGAGGAAATTACCCCTGAAGAAGAACGTCCTCCTAATTGGGATCTGGGTCAAGAAAAACCTTATCGAGAACAGGAAGGATTAGAACCTCTACCAGAGCTAGAGCCAAGTGCTGAAGGAGCGCAAACTCGGAGCATCGGCTATTATGTCTCTCCCCAAGCACTTAAACTTGTCTTCTTTGCTGTTGCGCTGCACCAAGCGCGAAAAGACTTTCAGGAAATGCCCACCGAACAAGCAGAACAAGCTTACCGCGATCGCATCGAGCAAGCTATCCAAAATCATGAACCGATGACTGGGCTGCGGGGACTGTTCAATAAAATTGACTGGCTTTGGTTGATTAGCGTCAATTTTCAGATTCTCTTTCAACCTACCCACTTTTCTCAGCAGACCCGCGTACTGACTCGTCTCTACCCTATAGCCACTGCCGTCATCCGCGAACCTGTTCCGAGCGATTGCCGGAAACTCGTCTTTGACCTGCGTCGCTCCCTGCCAAATCAAACCGATATCGATACCAGCACTTGCGCGGCACTCATCCGAGCAATCTGCGACAAACTCGATACTGCGATCGATGAAATCACACCCTTTGATATCTTTAAGCAGCTGCTATCGTGGCAAGAACAAGGCTGGCTCCAAGACTTAACGATGACCTTCTGCAAACGTAATGTCGAAGATGTTTTGCTTTACAACTGGCTAAGTGACGGTGAACGGGTATTTTTGGGACGGATGGCATTATTTCAACTGCTGCGGGGCGAAAACGATGCCCTGATGATTCTAGATGAGCCAGAAACTCACTTCAACGACGTTTGGAAACGTGAAATCGTTGATATAATTGATACCAGCTTAAGAGATAATAACAGTGAAGTCATCATCTCCACTCACTCCAGTATCTCACTCACAGATGTCTTTGATACCGAGATAACTCTGCTCTATAAAAATGAAATTGATGGTGCGATCGCCATCATTGAGCCAAGAATAACCACCTTCGGAGCTTCACCCAATGAAATTATGATTGATATTTTTGATGCCCCTGAGAGCGTAGGCAAGCGTGCTACAGAGTTCTTGGATCTAGTGTTGATGCTAGCTGCCCACCCAGATCATGTACAAACTGTTTGGGCAGTAATTGATAGTGAGCGTACTACAATTCTTCAGCTACCAGAATTTCAGCAACTTAGAGAATTTGTCCAAGAGTTACCTCATCAATATGATGGTAATGATTCTGAACAGCTTGACGAACAAATACTCAGAGTCTTGAAATCAATTCGTAGGTATACCCAAAGAAAACGAGATAAAGAAGATGTCAGCGTGACTGAAACCTTAGAAGTTCTTAAAGAAAAGATTGGCCCCGGATATTACGAATTTGAGTTTCGTCGTCGTTTAAGAGCATTACGAGAAAGGGAATCTAGTGTTTCATAAAATTAATTTTCCTAGTTGCGTTAACCAACTGGAAAGAATTGTTTCATTTCAACGTAAATTATTAAATTTTGCTTGTAGTTCTAGTGCCTCCTTACCAATTACAGAGAGCCAACTTAAAACAGAGTTCGGCGATGAGATTGGTGAGTGGCTATGGGAAAAGTTATGGACTAAGCGTAAAAGTGGCAAGAAGGCTCAATCAAAATTTCATAAAGCATTAGAGAAACTTATTAGATATATAGAACGCCACTCTACGATGAGTGCAAAAATCATGGATGCTTTCGACCATGACATACAATTTCATAAACATTTAAATGACCCTAATTTTAACTTTAAGTACCGTGGAGAACTTAGCCTTACAGTTCAAAAGGTAGTGAAGGCATTACTTACAGCATTCTATACAGACCTTCTAGCATCTGGTTTTCCTTCAGCTATTCATGGGCAAACTCAAAAATTTAATCGAGATAAATTTATTTCATCTTTTTGGAGCGCTAATTCCAAGTTAGAAGTGTGTCCAGCTTGCGATGGTCGTCGTTCTCCGAAGATAGAAAACAAAGTTTATAGCGATGCGGATCACTTTTTTCCTAAATCAATTTATCCATTTTTATCAGTTCATTATGCGAATCTTGTGCCGCTGTGCCTTGATTGTAACCGAAGTATGAAGGGTGACAGAGATCCTATCGATGACCCAAGTAAAGAACCTTTAGTAAATACCTTTCACCCATACGCTAATCCCGCAATTAGCCAAGTTGATGTAATAGTCAGCCGCAATCAAGTTGGTAAACGACAGGTCAAGATTGAAGACAAGGCTGGTATGCCATCTCGCCGTGTTGCCAGCTTAAATCGAGTATTTAAGTTAGAAAAACAATGGCTAGACCATTTAGATTACGTTGTAAAGTCTACTGTAGAAGATGTAATTGAGTTCAGACGAAGGCTAACAAGGAGAAGACTTACATTAACATTAGACGATTTGAAGGATGATTTAGAGGATAAGCTTACAGGAAATCTCACCAAGCTAGGAGAAAAACACTACTATGTTATGCAATGCAGCTATTTGCATTATACCTTAACGAATAATCAGGAATTAACTGAATTACTTGCGGAGTCTACTAAGTAATAAATTTTATAAAACTGGTTTCACAAAATGCTAGTAGACTCCGAGTTTACAACTTTTGGTCAATTAATGCCTTGTATTTCTACTCTTAGTCAACTAATAATTGTCAGTGGGTTTTCCTGCTGCGATCGCTCTAACGAAAGAATAAACATTTCTGTCGCTTAAAGCATAAGATAGCCGCTTTTTAAGGATAAAGTGGCCGCTCCTGAAAAGCTGTAATGCTTATTTTTATGTTGCTATGCTCTGCACGCGATCGCATTTAAATCCCTCAAATACTCTTTTATCTTAAGTTTTGTCTTGCGGTCACAGCTACCAATAACCAAGTTGTTGCTTAGAAGTTTATTGGAACTGATTCATGTGGATATTCTTCAACTGTATGGCGTTGCAACCGCGTAGTATTTAAACTTTTACTATATCTGAGGATTGTCCAGCTAGGTTTAACGATCGCAGCTTTTTATCAATCCTGTATTTTTGAGTCTTCCACTTGAATTTTTGAGCCATTTATATTTTTAGGGTGGCGAGTCCCATTGGCGTAGCATTTTTTGCTAATACTTAGCTTGGTATAAACAAAGCCATCGGGTAATGCCAATTACAGTTTGGTCAAAATTGTGTGTCTTATTTGAATTTAATCTTAAGAGGAGAAAGCAATAATTAAAAAAATATAAAATTGATTTGTTTAGAGCTTACATTGTGGAAGCTAAAAGGAAAAATCTTTGTAAGCTTGGGTTTTACGTTGTGGAATAAATATAATTTGCCATGTCAAGGATTTTCGCTAATTGGTAAACGGGTTGTTGATGATCCACGAAACTCTTTGGTGTTTCACTTTCATCGACTGGTTTTTGAGCTAAAACCGAAATTCTTTGTAATGGAAAATGTCCGGGGGATCACAGTTGGCGAACATAAACAAATCCTCCAAGTTTTAATTAGCGAGTTTAAAATTCACGGCTATAAGGTAGAAGAAAATTATCAAGTTCTCAACGCTGCTCATTACGGAGTACCACAGTCTCGTGAGAGATTATTTCTCATAGGTGCAAGGGAAGATGTAGAGTTACCAAAATACCCTCAGCCGATTACTAAACAAGCCTCACCAAATAATTTAACTTCTAAAAAAACCTCTGACATTCCATTGAGTCCTACAGTATTGGATGCAATTGGAGATTTACCTGAAATAGAAAAATATTCAGAGTTACTAACAAGAAATTGGGTGATAGCAGAATACGGAAAGCCTAGTAATTATGCTCTTGTACTTCGTGGCATCAAATCCCTAGATGATGATTATTCTTACAAACGTGAATACGATTTGCGAATACTTTCTTCAAGTTTAAGAACAAAACATTCTGCGGAAACTATTAAACGTTTTCAGGAGACTCAACAAGGTGAGAGAGAAAAGATTAGTCGTTTTTATAAGCTGCACCCTGCTGGTGTTTGCAACACCTTAAGAGCCGGAACAGATCAGTCTAAAGGTTCTTTTACATCTCCTCGACCAATTCATCCATTTACGCCTCGCTGTATCACAGTCAGGGAAGCAGCGAGATTACATTCTTACCCCGATTGGTTTAGATTTCATGTAACCAAATGGCACGGATTCCGGCAAGTTGGTAACTCTGTACCACCCCTACTAGCAAAGGCTGTGGCGGCAGAAATTATTCGCAGTTTGGGTATTTCGCCTTTGAAGCCGAGTTTGCCATACAAGTTGGGAGAGGAGAAGTTATTACAATTTAATATGTCGCAAGCGGTACAACATTATCACAAGGATTGATAAGTATGCCATCTACAAGATTTCACCATGTGAATATATAGTAAAAAGGGTTATACAGCCTCTCCACTACTACCCAGTTTTTTCTTGAGTATCTCTTCCATTTGCCTCAAATCTTCGTTAGTCTGAGGGAATGGATATGTCGGATTATTAGGATTTCTGCGTTTGATCAATGCCTCGATCGCTTCATCATCTTCACGATGAGCTAAAACATATCCTCTAAGTTCTTGACGAGACATTTTGCTAAAGTTGGGCTTCGTCATCGTTACAGCGATTTTCGGGTAAATGAATCATATTGTTTTTATCTCACGCAAAGGCAAGGCAGCGCGGTCTTGGGGGTTTCCCCCATGAGTGACTGCCGCGCAAAGACGCAAAGAAGGAAAAGGAGTGCTGATTTAAAGTGATCCAAATAATTAACAAAAATGTAAATATTACATACCATAGCTTTTGATGGCAGTCTTTCCTATGTCCAGGCGCGGAAAAATGTACTATCTTCCCAGATATTAGCAGTACGTTGAGCGATCGCTGTCAATTCTTGCTCTTTGAGGGGTGCAAAAGCCCGCGCTATCTTGACATTATTCTCTAGTTGTGAAACTGTCTCTGCCGCAATCACGCAACAATGAACCCCAGGCTGAGACATTGTGTATCCCAACGCTTGCTGCATACCTGCCAATCCACCTGATTTAAACAGGCGACCATAAGCCGGGACTTTCATCGCAATTACACCGACATTTTTTTCTTGAGCAACTGGTAGAACTACTGGGATAAATGGACGTGGGTGGTGTTTGTCGGCAGCATTCACAGGAATCAGTGTAGTGTGGAAAGGATAGCGACGTAACCCTTCGGCAATCACTTGAGGGTCGTGATGTCCGGTAATACCTGCGAACCGCACCAATTTTTGTTGTATGGCTTCTTCCATAGCTTTAATTGCGCCAGATGGACTAAAAATGGTGTCGAGTTCTTCAGAAAAAGAAACGTGATGCAACTGCCACAAATCGAGATAATCTGTATTGAGGCGTTTAAGCGATCGCTCCAATTCTCGCCATGCACCATCTCGATCTCTTTGATCGGTTTTGCTTGCTAGAAATAGCTTTGAGCGATGGGGTGGTAGCACTTTGCCTAAATAATCTTCACTCGGACCATAACTAGCCGCCGTATCAAAGTAGCGGATGCCAAGTTCCAGCGCTCTTTGAATAATTGCCGCAGCATCACCCTCTTTTCCTTCCCAGGATAGCGGCGTTTGTCCTGCTCCTCCCAACCCAAAGATAGGCAGTTTTACTTCCGTGCGTCCTAGCACCCGTTCTGGCATAGTTGCTGGCGGTGTAGCGATGTTGGTAGTATTTTGTTGTAAAGCATTAGTTGCCACAATACCGCCAGTAACAGCAACACCAGTAATTAGGAAATTACGTCGCGTCTTTCCTTTTGTCATAATTGGTTTAGGGGACGAAGTTACTCTTAAATTCTAAAATTTTAGCTAGGCAAAATTCATTGGACATCCTTCTAAAGCATAAATACAGTAAATAATCGTTATTTCTAATTTGATGATGGAAGCGAAGAGTGAAACCCTGAACCGACGTACACCGTTAATTACTGCCGGAATTTTTCTTGGTCTTGGTCTTGGAGGATTTATTGATGGAATTATACTGCATCAGATCCTCCAATGGCATCATATGTTGAGCAACATTCGACCTATGACAAACGTTACCAATCGAGATTTGAACATGGTATGGGATGGATTATTTCATGCTTTAGATTGGGTATTAACCGTAGTAGGAGTAATTTTGCTATGGCGCGCAGGAGGGCGTGATGATGTTCTTTGGTCATCACAAACTTTTATTGGGTCGATACTTATTGGTGCTGGGTTGTTCAACTTAATTTAAGGGCTGATTGATCACCAAATTCTCGGTATCCATCATGTCAAACCAGGGCCAAATCAGTTAGCTTGGGATGTAGGAATTCTCGTATTTGGTGCGCTCCTTGCTCTCATCGGCTGGATAATGATCAAAACAGAATTCAGAAGTCAGAATTCAGCAATCATTAATCATTGATAAAGTGTGATTTTTCTCCTTCTGTCCCACTTCCCACTTCTCACCTATGCCTACAGATGCCTTTGAAAAAACTAGCTGGAGTTGGCAGCTTTCTCAATTTCAACAACAAGCAGGAGAATGGTGGGAATACCAGTTTTACCGCTTGGTTTTGCCAGAATTGCCTACTGGATGGTCGATTAGCCCAAGGCTTGGTGAGTTGCTAAAATTCCTGTTTTGGCTGGGAATCGGCTTATTTTTAGCTTGGGTGGCTTGGCAATTATGGCGAGAATTCAGTCCTTATATATATTCTTGGCTGAGTAGAGGTGGCAATTTCACTGATTTTCGCGTAAAAACTCGCTCTAGTGAGTCATCTATTGCTCTTTTATTGGAGCGATCGCAAGAATTTTACCATCAGGGTAACTACCGTGAAGCTTGCCGTTGTGTCTATTTAGCGATGTTGGAACACTTGCATCAAAAAGCAATGTCTAACGACAAGCCCCTGCGCGTCTACGCACCCCATAAACTCAGCCGTACAGATGGAGAATATCTAGAATTGCTGCGATCGTCTGTGACTTTCATGCAGCCTTACGAAACTGTAATTACTACTCACGAGCAATTATGTTTTGGTAATGCCGAGATTTTGCCAGACAATTATGATCAGTGTTGGCAAGCTTATCGAGAAATTTCTCAACAATGATTGCAGAAGAATTCAGAAGTCAGAATTCTTTAATTTACAAAAAGGTGGGTTAAGCGATCGCCTAACCCACCTTTTTGTATATACCTTAGAAATTACAGATTAATACATCCACATTCCTTATTCTTCTGGCTCTAAATCGATTTCTTCCTCTTCATCTTCTTCACTCGCTTTAGCGACAGAGTTAGCAGAAACAATCGCGCCTTTATCTAGCTTTTCACGTACCAGTTGCTTAATTTGTTCAGCAAATTCAGGTCTTTCTTCAAGATACTTGATGGCGTTGTCTCGTCCTTGAGAAATATTATCACCGTTGTAACTATACCAAGCTCCTTTACGGACAATGGTGCCAGTTTCTTCTGCTAAGTCAACAATACAACCCAAGGTAGAAATACCTTTGCCAAAGATAATGTCGAATTCCGCTATTCTGAAAGGCGGCGCTACTTTATTTTTGGCAACTTTGACTTTGACGCGGTTCCCATATTCATCTGTACCTTTTTTCAAGGTTTGAATTCGGCGAATATCTAAGCGCACCGAAGCGTAAAATTTCAATGCGTTACCGCCAGTTGTGGTTTCTGGGCTACCGTAGGTAACACCGATTTTTTGCCGCAATTGGTTGATGAAAATTACTGTACAACCAGATTTACCAATGTTACCAGTAATTTTACGCAAAGCTTGGCTCATCAAGCGCGCTTGCAGACCGACGTGGATATCACCCATATCGCCTTCAATTTCAGCACGCGGAACTAATGCTGCTACTGAGTCAATTACTACAATATCAACCGCAGCAGAGCGAACAAGCTGATCGACAATTTCCAAAGCTGATTCGCCAGTGTCAGGTTGGGAAATTAACAAATTGTCAATATCTACACCTAAGGCCGCGGCATAGGTGGGGTCAAGGGCGTGTTCAGCATCAACAAAAGCAGCAATACCGCCATTTCTTTGCACTTCGGCGAGGGCGTGTAGCGCAACTGTAGTCTTACCGGAACTTTCCGGCCCATAAATTTCGATGACTCGTCCCTTGGGTAAACCACCACCCAATGCCAGATCCAAGGTAAGCGCTCCACTGGAAATCGTCTCCACCCGCATCCGGGTAGCATCGCCCAGCCGCATGATTGCTCCTTTACCAAAGGTGCGCTCAATCTGGTTTAGCACCATAGTCAGCGCTTTCTGCTTGCCAGAAGTATCGGTCTTGCCAGAAGTATCGGTATTGATAGCCATTTCTGCCTCTAATGCCTCTAAATATATGGTTTTAAGGAGTGTTAGTTTCGGAGTTTGAGTAGAACAGATATACTATTTTAACCAGAAAATTCTGGAATAGGACTTCTCAAATTAAAAAAGGGTGTGACAAGATCGTAACTCGATCGCTACCTGATTAGGGTAGTTTTGCACAATGATACCAACTTATATTTAGAGATGGCTGGCTTCTTTAATCAATGCGATCGCGTTGTAACTTCTGCAAAGCCTCTTGTGTACTTGGACGTGCGATCGCTCCTTTGATAATTAATCGCCTCACCCAATAACACCCATATCACAATCAATGCCAAAAGTCAATAGATTTATTTATCAGTATGAGTGTTAAGGCAGAGATTGCGATCGCTCTTTGCAACACTAGTAATCGAATTGCGACGTTACTCAAGGTGAAACAAAAAGACGATCACCAAAAAAATAGGTTCTTTTGACCAAGAGGCAGGGGAGCAGTTCTTGCAGGCGTTGCACTGAGCTGGTCGTTGTGGAGACGGGGGGAAAGATACGCTCATTTCCCCTGCACTCATGGTTTCAGAGCCAATAAATTTATTTATGGGGTTTCCCCCCTGCAAGAACTGCCCCTTTTCCTCTTCGTTGACTCCTGAATTATCAGCTATTATTTTTAGGTTTACGCAATTTCTGAGAACCAATTGGGCCGAGAATTTGGTTAAGACTACGCAATTGCTCTGCTGTGCCCATACCGATTAGCCGATCTCCCGGCATTAAAATCGTATCGCCAGTGGGGCCACCGATGAGAGTCCCATCAAGACGGCGAATTGCCAGAACTAATGCCCCAGATTGCGATCGCAATCTGGCTTTTTGCAAAGTTTGACCCACACAGGGACAAAAAGCCGGGTCGAGTAAAAATTCTTCCATATACAATTGCCGGTCTGCACCTGTCAAAATCCCGTCTACAAAATCTAACACTTGGGGTCTGAGAGCCGCAGCAGCCATGCGCTTACCACCAGTAATGTAGGGGGATATCACTTCATCGGCCCCAGCGCGTTGTAACTTCTGCAAAGCTTCTTCTTTACTTGCTCGCGCGATCGCCCGAATTGCTGGATTCAATGTTTTTGCTGATAAAACAATATATAAATTTTCGGCATCTGAAGGAAGTGCTGCAACGATACAAGTCGCTCGTTCAATACCAACTTTCAAAAGTGTATCATCTAGAGTAGCGTCACCTTGGTATGCCGTGTAACCTTCTGACTGCGCCCTTTGTACCGATTCTATCTCCGAATCAATCACTACAAAAGGTACATCTTCTGCCTTAAATTCCTTGGCAATTTGACGACCAGTCCGACTAAATCCACAGATGATGTAATGTTCTGATAGAGATTCCATTAACCGCCTCTGCTGCTGTAGCCGAATTCCTTCGTGAAAGTAGCCTTCAATGATCGCTTGTGTAAATCTGTTGACAATGTAACCGATATTCATCACACCCAACAAAATCAGGGCAATTGTAAACAACCGTCCTCGGCTACCCAGTGGGTGCGTTTCTCCATATCCCACAGTTGCTAAGGTGATCACTGTCATGTAAGCCGCGTCTTCCCATGACCAGCCCTCTATTATTCGATACCACAAAGTGCCAATGAAGAAAACACCGCCGAGAGCGATCGCCCCAGCCATTAACTCCTTTTGGATACGTTGATATTTTTGCTCAAGTGTTGAGAATGAGGTAAAAATAATACTTTTAGCCTAATTTTTCTAGTTTTCTGCCAACTTTTTAACATTCGTCCTTTTTAGTATATTTAAACTAAGTTTCACTTTGAAGATTAACCGATGACTCAAGCCCTACAAAGAAAATTAGTTACATTTGAAGAATTTATCACTAAATACCCCAACAACTCAAATAAACGCTACGAATTACACGATGGAGTAGTAATTGAGATGCCACCACCTACAGGCGACCATGAGGAGATTATTTTATTTTTAATCGAGAGATTTATTTTAGAATATACCCGACTGAAACTACCTTATGGCTGCCCAAAAACAGCATTGGCAAAACCACCTGAAAGTGAATCCGCTTATTTACCAGATGTGCTGTTGTTAAACCGCCCCAATTTAGTAAATGAACCTCTGTGGAAAAAAGAATCCACTCTTATTCAAGCAGAGTCAATCCCTCTGGTCATTGAGGTCGTAAGTACAAACTGGAGAGATGATTATTTCACGAAATTGGGTCGTTATGTTCGCGTAGCGTCTGTCTGCGACACGCTGCGCGAACGCAGAGAAGAAATCGGCATCCCTGAATATTGGATTGTGGACTACGCAGCACTGGGAGGCAGGCGATTTATCGGCAATCCCAAACAGCCGACAATATCGATTTATTCATTAGTTGAGGGCGAATATCAACTCTACCTGTTTCGTGGAAGCGATTATATTATCTCACCCACTTTCCCAGAATTAAATTTAACCGCAGAGCAGATTTTTAAGGCTGGTAATATTTAAACGGCATTTTTGAGCATGAAGAATACACCACCAAGAGCGATCGCTTGTCTAAAGATAGAAAAATCCTCATAGATTTTGCGAACAAAATGAAGCGATCGCCCACTCATGATAAATTTTTTATGAGATGCGACAGCGTTACATAGTTGAATGCGCTGTCTCCAGGTTATGACGTAGACGGCGATCACTTAATATCGGAGTCAATAGTAGCTAGCAGTTTTATGACAGTAGCACTGAAGAGAGCAAAGCGATATATCGAACAACGAGATGGCGGATATTGGATTGAAGGGACTCGCATCTCTCTTGATTCAGTTGTGTATGCCTTTTTGAATGGTGAGTCTCCTGAAAGCATTGCCCAAAACTTTCCATTACTCTCGCTGGAGCAGGTTTATGGTGCTATTACCTTTTATCTTGCCAACCGAGAGCTAATTGATACGTATTTAAAAGAAGGTGAAAAAGAGTTTGAGAAATTGCAACAGTCCCTTAGAGAGAAGAATCCGCCTCTGTATCAGAAGTTAAAAGCTGCTCAAATACAGAAGCACAACAAGGCATGACGACAGTTTGATTTCAAGCAAATGCTGCTCTACGCCAAGCGATTGTAACTGGCACGATACGTAGGCAACCAAATCTTGATTTTCAATCAGCCCATACAGCAGAGCTTGAAGGTAAGAAAGATTCAGAGGTATTGGCGATCGCTGCACAGGATGGTAGAGTCCTCGTGACCCATGACCGTAAAACCATGCCTGCTGAGTTTGGTGAGTTCATAATGTCAAAAACCAGTTCTGGAGTTTTGATTTTTTCCCAGAATTTGTCAGTCAGCGATGCAATTGAAGCACTCATCCTCGTTTGGGAAGCTTCTACTGCTGAGGAATGGGTCAATCAGATCATGTCTATCCCATTCTAAGCTGAGAGAAAATATGAGCTGCATTAGCGTTTCCCTGTTCGCCCCCTTGATTACTATTGATGACGATTATATTGAGATCAAAGCTAGGGCAAGCCTACCTAAGCCTTGCAAAGATAAAATGAAGAACCTTATTTACCAATAGTAGAGAGCTACGCCCACGCCCTGAAGCTCCTGGCTTGCCCATAGATATGTGTATGATTTAATCATACACTATGATAAAATCCTTTCAATAAGGAGAAGTCTTATGAGAACCACACAGCCCATTAGCATCACGTTGCCCCATGACATGATGGAGATGGTCAAAGCCAAGGTCAGTTCGGGCGAGTATGCCACGGAAAGCGAAGTCATCCGCGATGGGCTTCGTACCCTTCAGGCGCGTGATGCCGCTTTGGAAAAATGGTTGTATGAAGAAGTTGTCAAGAGTTATGACGAATGTGAGGCAGATGCTAGCCTGGGCATTCCCGCAGAAGATATGGTGGCGCGTGTACGCTCTAATTACCGCAAGCGCACGACAGAAGCAAACGGCTAGATGAAGCAATACAACGTCATCTTCTCGTCACGCGCCGAGCGACAATTTGACACGCTTTACAGTTATATTGCCGAACATGGTGGGGAAGAGCGGGCGGAGCGTTACATCAGCAACATTATTGCTTTCTGCCAGCGTCTTTCCCTGTTTCCAGAACGCGGAACGAAGCGCGATGATTTGCGTCCAGGGTTGCGGGTTGTCGGTTATGCCAAGCGTGTCACCATTGCCTTTTCGGTAAAAAGTGACAGGGTGATGATCCACGGTATTTTTTATGGTGGGCAGGATTATGATTTCATGATTGAGGCGGATGAACTCTAAATCCGGTAGTCGCGGATAGCGCAGACAAAAGAACAGTTGCTTTTACCAATATTGTTTATCCGGGATTGTTATTCCACACCGCCAGAAATCGATTCAGCTTGTTAGCCATATCTTTCAAAAAACTCCCCAGCGCTGAAAGCAGATAAGGAATGGATTGATGGTTATGGCTTAGTAAATCAGTAACATTTTCAATTTATCGCTAAACTCCCTTCATCCCAAAGGGGAGTTTTTTTCACCACCACAATGCGTTTGAGGTTATATAAGCGTTAGCTTAAGAAGAAGTACGAGTTGTGCTAAATAAAAAGTAATTTTTAGGGATTTCTAGCAAACTAGTAAATAACTATATAATGAAAAACTTTCAGGAGGAGCGGTAGTGAGCCTACAAACTCTCATTGATCAAGCCACCATCCCCCCAGATTCAGGGTCAGCATCCACCAGTCCCTTTGATGCAGATAGCTTTAATGAAGCTGTCATGTCCACCTACGCGCGGTTTCCCTTAGCCCTAGAACGGGGTGCTGGATGCCGGGTTTGGGATACACAGGGGCGAGAATATCTGGACTTTGTGGCTGGAATTGCCACTTGTACTTTAGGACACGCCCACCCAGCGATGGTAGAAGCGGTTACACGCCAAATCCAAAAGCTGCACCATGTCTCTAATTTGTACTACATTCCTGAACAAGGGGAATTGGCAAAATGGATCGTTGATCATTCCTGTGCCGATCGCGTATTTTTCTGCAATTCTGGAGCTGAGGCCAATGAAGCAGCCATTAAACTGGCGCGGAAATATGCCCACACAGTTTTAGACATTGAAAAGCCGATTATTTTAACCGCCCATGCCAGTTTCCACGGACGGACTTTAGCCACTGTTACTGCCACCGCACAACCAAAGTATCAAAAGTACTTTGATCCCTTAGTTCCTGGTTTCCACTACGTAAATTACAACGATATCAACGCTGTGGAAGTGGCAATTAGCGAGTTAGATGAAGGCGATTACCATGTAGCGGCAATTCTGATCGAGCCATTGCAGGGAGAAGGCGGTGTGCGTCCCGGAGATATTGCCTATTTCAAAAAGCTACGGCAGATTTGCGACGAAACTGGCATTTTATTGATTTTTGATGAAGTGCAAGTTGGCATGGGGCGCAGTGGCAAATTATGGGGTTACGAACATCTCGGCGTTGAACCGGATATTTTCACCAGTGCCAAAGGCTTAGGTGGCGGTATCCCCATCGGCGCCATGATGAGCAAAAAATTCTGCGATGTTTTTCAACCAGGAGAACACGCCAGCACCTTTGGCGGAAATCCTTTTGTGTGTGGTGTGGCACTTAGTGTCTGTCAGACATTAGAACGGGAAAATATTTTGCAGAATGTGGAAAAACGGGGTGAACAATTGCGATCTGGATTGAGGGCGATCGCAACAAAATATCCTCAGTATATTACCGAAGTTCGCGGTTGGGGTTTAATCAACGGTTTGGAGTTGCGAGCCGACATTGCGCTAACCGCAGCCGATGTCGTCAATGCTACCATCAACGAGGGCGTATTGCTGGTACCCGCCGGGCCAAAAGTTGTCCGATTTGTGCCACCGTTGATTGTGACAGAAGCCGAAGTAAACACTGCCTTGCAAGCTGTGGATCAGGCAATCGCGATCGCCACAAAGTAGGCGATCTATAAAATATAGCGGTTCCCGTGTGGACTTCACGCAATTAAAAACTGCTATAACTCAATACAAATACGGTTCACTTAAGATCCCCCCGCCTCCGGCGATCCCATTAAAAAGATATGAGCAAGCCTTTTTAAGGGGGGTTGGGGGGATCTCCAAACACTAAATATCACTAACCCAAGCGTATTGTGCTATAAATTTCAATTTTTCAACTGGGATTGTCCGGTGTTTGTCTGCTAAAAAAACGGTCTAAAATTTCTGATTTTTGTTCTGAACTAAAGTTGTCATACCAATGTTCAAACTTCCCAACTAGTTCAGAATTTCGGAAAACCTCTAAATTATCATCTAGTTTTTCAGATAGAGGTTTTTCTCTGTCACTCGGATATGTAAGTATTTGTACTTTGTTCTCACTCTTGCGAGGCGCAAGCTGCATCAATAACTCCATTGCTACAGTTGGCAAAACACGGCACGTATAATTCACAAAAAAATTAAACGTCATACTACCTAGACGGATGCGATCGCCATCTTTGAGCTTGATCGGCTCCTCTGCGCGATCGCCATTCACAAACGAGCCATTGCTACTATTGAAATCAATTAAGTAGAAGCCTTGCTCGTCAATATGTTGAATAGCAGCATGGCGGCGAGACATATAACTATCAGCAATGCAAATGCCACTGCTGCGATTACGACCTATCGTCCAGATTCGCTGTGGTTGTTGTAAACTTTGTGTCTGATTGTCGCACAAGTTAGTCATCAAATAAACAGCAGCAGTATCTACTACACCATGTATGTAATATACCTTCATTCTCATCAACGACGGTTGATATACGTTTTCTATCTGAAGAATTTCATCTAGAAGGCTACTGTGGTGTTCATACAACTTAAGAAATACTTGATATAAAGTTAATCGCCGTTCTATTTCCGTTTGTGTAAAGTCAGCCATTATACGTAAACCTTGTACTACCTGATTTCGGTTATGAATATTCTGCTTCAGCCTACAATCAGGGATAATTACTTTTTCAATTTCCGTTGTTATCTAAAAACTTGAGTGGCTTAAGAGCGTTAGGTTTTACGACTTTTAGATGCGAGATCCCCTGTTATTTATAGCCATAAAATATTATGATGCTTTATTATTTATTGTAAATAATCGGTTTCAACAAAAAGTATTCATCAGTAAAGATAATCTAAAATCTAATATCCAAATTAAGTAACCCAATCTAAAAATCACGCCACTTCACTCAACTCTGGCAACTAGAGCAAGCGAGTAGCTTCCAAATTCACACTTTCAAATCACAATAAGCCTCGTTTACCATTGGGGCGCACGGTCATCCAATTTGTTTTAGCTAATGCTAGCTGCTCATCAGAAATTTTGGCACTGGTAAGATTAGCACCACACAGATTAGCTCCTCGAAGGTTGGCATTGCTGAGATAAGCATTGCTCAGGTCTGCACCTCGCAAGTCTGCTCCTTCTAAATCAGCATGGTTAAAGTATGCTTTGCTCAAATTAGCATCCTTGAGATTTGCTCGAGCGAGACTGGCTCTGCCAAAGTCACTATTGTGGAGATTAGCTCCCTGGAGATTGGTTTTTTGCAATTGAGCGGAATGGAAATTTGTTTGGGATAAGTCAGCACCTTGCAGGTTCAGCAAATTTAAATTGTGTAGGGCAAAATCACGTCTTCCCTTCAGATAAGCGGTTAGTAAACCTTGGGTATCTAACTTGCGCTCAACTTGAGAATTTTGAACTTGCGAACCATTACTGTTGGTGTTAGCAAAAGTCGTTGATTTGCCCATCCCAGAACTCTGGTGTAATCCAGCCGCTTCCGCTGCCTTAGCTCGTCTAGCGCGAATTGCTGCCGCTACCTGTGCTACTCCTGCACTGGTAACAGCCGCAGAAGGGTTGTTATATAAAACAGCAGAATTTTCCAGGCGGTTGTGTGTTCGCTCTTTAGCCCCAGTATCAGATTTAACCAGCAAACCCTTTGCTAAACTATCTAAGTATGGTTCTATTTCTAATGCTCTGAGAACTTCTGCCGCTGACTGATAGCGATTACGTACAGACACCTCTAACATTTTTCGCAATACATTGCTCAAGTGGTCACTCACTTGCACAAGCTGCTCCCACATCATTTCACCAGTGTTGGGATTGTAATCTAAATCTTTAGGAGTTTTGCTAGTGAGCAAATAAATGCATGTTACCCCCAGGGCGTAGATATCACTGGCGTAGACTGGACGCATAGCCATTTGCTCTGGAGGTGCAAAACCAGGAGTACCAATCGCATATGCAGTTAATGCTGTCTGTCCTGATTGACTTATTGCACCTTGGGTAACTTGGTCTTTGACAGCACCAAAGTCAATGAGTACCATTCGGGCATCTTGAGTGCGGCGAATTAAGTTGGCTGGCTTGATGTCACGGTGAATCACCTTTTGCTCATGGATGTATTGCAGCAATGGTAGAGTCTCGCTTAAAAATTGCTTAACTCCAGTTTCGCTCAAGATACCGTTAAGTTTGACCTCCTCCTGCAAGGTATCACCGCCAATGTATTCTTGAACTAAGTAAAATTGTTCATGATCTTCAAAATAGTCTAACAATCTTGGTACTTGGGGATGATTGCCAATCTTACCTAGAGTTTTGGCTTCTCGCTCAAAGAGTTCTCTGGCCATCTGTAAAACGTGTGGGGCGCTTCCTGATGGGCGTAATTGCTTGATTACGCAACTCGGTTCTCCTGGTAAGCCTTGATCATAGGCTAAGAAGGTTGCTCCAAAGCCACCCTGACCTAATGGTTTGATCACCTCATAGCGATCGCGCAATAGTAGTTGCGAGCCACAAGACTGACACCTTTGGCTATTTGCCAAATTTTCTGGATTGGGACAGGTAGGATTTAAGCAGTAGCTCATGCACTGTCAACTCGCTGCACGAATAATTACGGGGAGCATTACACTCTGTTTCAATTATTTGAATATTAATCAACTCTTGCCAGGTAATTTTTGCTGGAAATCCTTTGAAGAGTTTCTAAAGTTTAACTGAGATTACGTAAAGCGATTGCAAAAACAAGATTACTTACTATACTTGCACTAACAACTAGTGTCTAGGGTAATTTCTACCAATTTAGCTTGTTGCCCTTGGCGTCTCCCTTTGGGAGAATACTTGCTGAGGCTGTGTTATCGCTCTTGGTGTCTTTCCTTCTTTACGAGACGCCAAGGGCGATGGGAGAATACCACACAGCTTCACCGCACTGGCTCCCCTACAGAAAATCCCTGTAGGATTTTAGATGCCCGAATTGGGAGGCAATTTAGAATCGGCTCCCTTAGTCGTTAAGAGACTATTAGCTGGCTTTCATGTTCATACCAATCAACTGTTCGAGAAGTGCAAACACATCAGTACGGCTGAGTTTTTCTTTACCATTAGCAAGGGCATCAAGAGTACCATTAGCCAAGGTTAAGGGAATTTGGCAAAAGTCCAAAGCTGGGCCGTTAGGCAGGTTTTTGGTATAAGCTTCTGCCAAGACTAGATTGCGCCGCGCATACTCTTGCATATTTTCTGCACTCCAACCTTCTGGAAAGAAGTCTACCCCACGCTCTAAATCTTCAGTATGGTTACGCAAGATATTAACTGCTTGTAAACCTCGACCAAACCCGATCGCCTGGGTACGGTTAGTTTGTGTTCCATCGTACCAAGTCCATAAGTCCGAAAGTAACAATCCCACCGCACCTGCAACCCCAAAGGTATAACGATCCAAATCGGATTCTGTATAAATTTTCCAGTTTCTTTCTGCCCAGTAAGCCATCCGGTCTGCCATTGCAGCAGTAGCATCCCAAATTCGAGGTGCAATGGTATCGGGTGCTAGTAGTGACCATTCTCTAATCCTCACGGTGACTTCTTCTAAGGAATTCTCGTACTCGCTAAATCCTGCAAAGAAAGCATCTACCTCGAAGCCATCAACCCCTGCCTGTAATGTTAGGCTAATCGTTCTTAACAACTTCGTCTTTGTAGCGTTATCTAGTTCTGGATGATCTTCAATTTCATCAATGGCACGCATACACAAATATGCTGATGCTACTGCTTCTTGCAATCCTGGCGGTAAAAGATTAATTGGGATATAAAAAGTTCGGCTAGTTTCTTTGAGGATTTGCAATGCATCTCTACGTAAATTCATGTTTTCACTCCCCACTTGATTTTTGTACCACATGAAGTTTGCAGCTTTTTGATGATACTGGATATAGTTTTGACTAAACCTTAAAAACTATAGACTATAAAATACGCTAGTATTTCATCTAAAAAATAATAGTTTTTGGTGTTGCAATTAACAAAACTCTCAAATTTATCAAAATTTAGTCTAGTATATAGGGTTTTGGTTGCGAAAAAGCGTGAGATGGCGTTTTATATAGCCTTATTGGCGCAGCGTCTCGTAGAGAAGAACGCATAGACACGAAGTGGCTTACCGCAGGGTAGGACACAAAGAAATAAGACTTTCAGAGAGTTGTTGCGTAAGTCCTATCAATCCAAAAAGAGGTTTACAAGGATTTTGTGAGTACATTATTAGTAGTTATAAATTTTAAAAAAATTCTTTGGCATAGAAATAAAAACAGCTTGAAATTGTCAATATAACGTCAAAAAAATACGGTAGTAAGTAGCAATCAATCTGCGTAATATACTCTGACTACCGTATAGTAACTATTTTTCAGTTAAAATCGTTATTGCTCGCTCTATTCCCTCTCGAAAGCGCTTACGCCTGGAGTGTGAGTACGATTTTTTTCTTGTTCTTCGATCGCATAAACATCAGGCCATAGTGATGCGCCGTGTTCGTAAGCATCAATACCGATACGATCGGCTTCGGGATCGACACGCAAACGTCCCACTGCTTTTAGACCACTAAACATCAAAAAGCTAAAGGCGATGGTGAAAACTGCGATCGCTACTACGCCTAAAAGTTGTATACCTAGTAAATCAAAGCCACCACCTAAAAATAACCCTGCTTTCTTATTTAAGGTGAGTTCTGCTTGACCTAAAAAGCCAACAGAGAGAGTACCCATCATGCCATTGATGCCGTGTACGGAAAATGCCCCTACTGGATCATCTATGTGCAGTGACTCGATTAAATCTATCCCAAGTACAACTAAAATACCACCCGTTAACCCAATCAAAACGGCAGCCCAAGGAGCAACAAAAGCGCAAGGTGCTGTAATTGCTACTAATCCGGCGAGGGAACCATTAAGACAATAAGCCAGATCCCACTTACCTGTGCGGGTATATTGGAAAATTATCGTGGCGATCGCACCTGCACCAGCGGCAAGTGTAGTATTAACTGTTACTAACCCGATTAATCCTGGATTAGCCGTACCGAGGGTTGAACCAGGGTTGAACCCATACCAGCCAAACCACAAAATCATTGTTCCTAAAGTCGCTAACCCCAAATTATGCGCTGGTGGTAGTATTCCCCAAGCCGGACGACCAGGCCGAGGACCAAGCAGATAAGCACCAATTAGTGCTGTCCAGCCACCCACAGTATGAACAACGGAGCTACCAGCGAAATCATGAAAAGACAGCTTGGCTAACCAGCCGTTGGCATTCCAAGCCCAGTGAACAATGATTGGATAGCTAATCGCCCCCATAATGGCGCTGTAAATTAAGTCACCAATAAAGTCCGTTCTTCCGGCCATTGAACCAGTGGTAATCGTACTGGCGGTAGCAGCGAAAGCAAATTGAAAGAAGAACAAGGTATAAGTGTTAATAGCGGCTGTAGAACCAGGTGCGCCTAGTGGATAGCTACCATCAGCACCAGGTAGCTGACTCAGAAAGAATGTGTCTATGCCAAACAAGCCGCCAGCACTCGTACCAAAAGCGATACCAAAGCCGATTGCCCACCATGCCAAGATGGTTACAGCAGCGTCAATGAAGTTTTCTAGTAAGGCGTTAACTACACCTCTTTGCCTGATCAAACCTGCTTCTAACATAGCAAAGCCGGTTTGCATAAAGAATACTAAAAACCCAGATAATAGTACCCAGGTAGTATCAATTGAAATTTGCAGTTTTGTTGTAGTTTCTGATAAAGACTGAACAGTAGGAGGATCTGCTGCCTGTACAATTGTCGGGGCAAAAACTGCAAATACCATTGAACCGATCGCTAGCGCCATCAGGCGATGCCAAGGTCGAATATGCTTATTCATTGCTTGTTTTTTCCTGCTGGAAAAACGGTAATTGATGTTAGTAGTAGACTTCCCAAAAGAAATTAATTAAACTGGAGAAGTTGCTCGGCTAAACGGATAAATTTGACTGATTTTCTATTTACTAGAACCAAAAAACTGTATTATTTAATACGTTTTATCGGGTTTGTGGCAGCAAATAGTCCCTGAGCTATCAAGGAAAGCAACTGTATCCTTTATGAGCTAAGTATTTCCCGATATCACAATAGGACAATTCGGTAGTTTATTAATTTTCTATACAAAAAATTAATTATTTGTTACTTTAAAGCTGCTATGAAGTTTTTCTTGGTAATAGCCATTTGTTGAACTGCTACTGCTGTGAAGATTTCACAATTCAAGTCAAGGGTGATTTATATCCTGTCACCTGTTCCCTATTTTCAAAATAGATGACTAGAGCATCTGTTTTAAATATTGTTCATAGCCTAGTTGTTCTAGTTTTGCTTGCTTTGCAATTACTGATTCAGATAGGGTTTGACGATATTGTTGCACTTTTTCTAGCAATTCTGGCTGGTAAGTTGCCAGGATTTGTACTGCTAAAAGACCGGCATTTTTGGCATTACCGATCGCCACTGTTGCCACAGGAATACCCGCAGGCATTTGTACAATGGAATACAAAGAATCAATGCCCTGCAAATTCCGGGTGGGTACGGGAACACCAATCACCGGAAGTGGTGTTAAAGATGCTACCATTCCGGGCAGATGGGCAGCACCACCAGCACCGGCAATAATTACCTTAATACCGTGTTGGTGTGCGAGTTTAGCATATTGCACCATGCGTTCTGGGGTACGATGAGCAGAAACGATCGCCACTTCACTTTCAACGCCAAACTCGTCACAAACTGCGATCGCATCTTTCATGGTGGGCAAATCGGAATCGCTGCCCATGATAATACCAACTAAGGGAGCCATAGAATTTTGGATTTTGGATTTTGGATTTTGGATTAATCGGCGATTGATCCATTTAAAATCGAATGAGATTTAGCTATCTTCTCGCCAATGTGATGATTCAAGCAACACAAAATCCTGTAGACATTATCAATGCTAAAGTACCAGGGTACAAAGATTTGCAAATGCTCTTGGTTAACCATGAGGGGATAATTGAGCAAATTCTGCCGATGGGTACAGTGTTTAAACGTGTTCCAGTAAACGACTTACAAGTGGTAGATGTTGCTGGCGACTGGATTTCATTGGGAGGCGTCGATTTACAGATTAACGGGGCGTTGGGATTGGCATTTCCTGATTTAAAAACTGAAAACTCTCATATTATCCCGAAAATCATGCAATTTTTGTGGAATGCCGGGGTAGATGGATTTTTACCGACACTTGTGACAACTTCAGTAGAAAATATTCAGCGATCGCTTGCTGTGATTGCTAATTTTACTCCCCTCGCCGTGAAATCAGCCAAAATTTTGGGAGTACATCTAGAAGGCCCATTTTTGAATTTCCAAAAGCGTGGCGCACACCCAGCAGAGTACCTGTTACCCCTAACAATTGACGAGGTAAAGAGGGTTTTGGGGGATTATGCTCATATTGTGAAAGTCATTACCTTAGCACCAGAGTTAGATCCTACTGATGAAGTAATACCATATTTGCGTTCTTTGGGTATCATTGTGAGTTTAGGACATTCTCAAGCAACATCTGCTCAAGGGCAACGTGCTTTTGAACTCGGCGCAACGATGGTAACTCACGCTTTCAACGCCATGCCACCATTACATCACCGCGAACCAGGATTATTAGGGGCAGCAATTACCCATCCTGATGTAATGTGTGGTTTTATTGCTGATGGTGAACACGTTTCGCCCACAATGCTGCAAATCTTACTTCGTGCCAGCAATTACGAAAAAGGGCTTTTCCTTGTCAGCGATGCCCTTTCACCTCTAGGGCTACCTGATGGCGTGTATCCTTGGGATAGTCGGCAAATTGAAGTTAAAAACGGTACGGCACGACTAGCAGATGGCACCTTATCAGGGACGACTTTACCCTTATTGGTGGGAGTGCAGAATTTGGTGAAGTGGGGGATTTGTAACGTAGAAAGTGCGATCGCACTAGTTACCGATGCACCCAGAAAAGCGATCGCTTTACCAGGAATTGTCAAGAGTCAAGCCGCTAATTTATTACGCTGGCATTGGGATGAAACCACAAAACAACTATCTTGGCAACGATTATTAAGCTAAATTTCGCGTCAAGGTAAAAGTAATCAACGATACGACGAATATTATTTGTTATAGATTGGAGAGAGGCACGCTGCTTCAAAAATTTGACCAACAGATTGAGATGGTTGTTATGAAGAACAAAAATCAAGCTGTTTTCGCTTTAATTGTAAAAAGCACTATTGTCTTTTTACCCTTACTGTTATCCGTTGGAATTGCCAGTGGACAATCTGCACCCTCACCCTCCCCAGCACTAACTCCTACTTTGGTGTTATCAAATCAGGAACGGGAAGAATTATCGCGCCTACGAGCCGAGAAGCGAATTCAACAGCAAGTCCAATCTGATTTTAAGAGTGCTTTTAGCCGTACAACTGTTTTAATCGATATCTGGCTAGTTATATTAAGTCTATTTCCAGTCGCAATCATTGCTTTATTATGGCTCCTGCGACGGATGGTAATCCGTGAAATTGTTGATAAAGCAATACAACAACTACAGGGAATAGAAAAATTACAAAATCAGTTAACCACCGTTAAGCAAGAGGCTGAAAATGTTATTCAAGAAGCTAAGAAAATAAATTATGAATTAGAAGATGAAACGACTGCTTTACAACAAAAAATTAAAAATGAACAAGAAAATGTATCTATCCTTATATCTGAGCTAGATTTAGCTAAAGCCCAGGTATTAAGTAGATTAGAAACTGAAATCAAAAAATCTCAAGAAAATATAGAAAATTTAGAGTCAAAATTTGCTTCTGGATTGTCTAAGTTACAGTTGAATGCTCAACAACAAAGAGATATAGCAGTAGAAAATCTAGGTAAATTAGCATCTGTTCTGGCAGAGGAACTGTCTAATTTAAAGTTAGGTTTGCAACAACAGCAAGAACTAACTGTTGCTGATTTAGAAGTATCAAAGTCTGAGTTTACATCTAAACTTTCTGGATGGCAGTCTGATGCTGAAAAGCAAAAGTATATGGCTCTTGAAAGTTTAACAAAATTACAGTCAGAATTTGCTGATAAATTATCAGAATTACAGCTAGATGCTCAAGGTAAAAAGGAAATTACATTTGAAAATTTAGGAATATTAGATAAAGAATTGAAATTTCAATTATCAGAATTACAGATAGATGCTCAGGAGCAAAAAAATAAAATTGTTGAGAGTTTAGTAACATTGCAGTCAGAGTTTGCTTTTCAACTATCCGAATTGCAAGGAGATGCTCAAAAGTGCAAAGAGTTAATCGTTGAGAATTTAGAAAAATCTGGTTCTGAATTTACTTCGCAATTCTCAGAATTACACTGGAATGCTCAACAACAAAAGATTCTGATTTTGGAGAAGTTAGAAAGATTAGAAACTGAGTTTGTCTCTCAACTCTCTGAGTTACAATTGGATGCCCAAGAAAGAAAGGATCTCATCCTTCAAGAACTAACTGAAATTATACCTGAATCGATCCCAGAGGTTGTGAATTCTGAAGTTGAGGAAGAAATACAACAACTAGAATTCACTGCTGATGAGTATATAAAACAGGGAGATGTACTGTTTTCTGAAAAGCGCTATGAAGAAGCGATCGCAGCTTACAACCAAGGAGTTAAAATCCAACCTGATGAAGCTGTGGTTTGGTTAAAACGAGGTTTAACTCTCGGAAGGTTGAAACGCTATAAAGATGCGATCGCATCCTATGATAAGGCTATTGAGATTCAACCAGATTATCATCAAGCTTGGTGCGATCGCGGTGTTGCTTTTGGGAACTTACAACAGCATCAGCAAGCCTTTTCCTCATTTGATAAAGCTATACAAATCAAGCCTGATGATGCAGTTGCTTGGTTAAATCGCGGTCTTTCCCTAGTAACATTAGAACAATATGAAGAGGCAATAGCGTCCTTTGATCAATCGTTGAAATTCCAACCAAACTCTCCCAAAACCTGGGATAAACGCGGTTCTACTTTAGTGATATTAGGGCGCGATGATGAAGCGATCGCTAGTTTTGATAAAGCGTTAGAAATTAAGCCAGATTATGCCAGTGCTTATTACAACAAAGCAGCCTGTTACGCACTACAAAGAGAAGTTGAACTATCTCTACTAACTCTACAACAAGCAATTGAACTTAATCCCAGTTATAAAGAAGACGCAGCAACTGACTTGGATTTTGATGATATTGCCGATGATGAACGCTTTAAGCAGTTAGTCGCAGAGTGAAAACATTAATTACTCCTCCCACTCTCTCTTGATGGGCATGGTCATTTTCCTTGTCCCCCTGCCCCCTGCCCCCCACTC
>NZ_WBKM01000313.1 GCF_015714725.1 Nostoc sp. WHI | reverse complement strand
TCAAAAATCGGTGTTCTGGCTCTTGCGCCTTCACTTACCTTTGTTACCAGTATTTTTTTGAGTTTTCGCCCTGGCTCAAGTTCACAAAACTCTATCACTTCAGAAGAAAAAGGCTTGCGGTAATACTTGGTAGCGAAGGGATGATTCGCAAACCATTCACGATCTGCATCCATCTGTTCATCAGCCAAGTATCCGATCTCTGGATGCATATTTAAGACTCGTGGAGAATTAATAGGTTCATTCATTGGTGTTACCTCGCTTTAGTCCTTTAACTGTCTTCCGTTCCTCTAGTGTCAACTCTTTCCAAACAGCAGTTTTAAATTCATCCGTCCACTCTTCTATCAATTCATCAATCATTTCCCAAGACTCATCTACAATAGACTCCCTAATCAGTTCAGCATTGGCGATAATTTTATCCGTTCCACCTGCATTGAGAGGGGTGTCACAGGTGTCACACTCTGACTGGAACTCGATTTGAACATTGGCGACTTGCTGTGACACCGCCGCATCATCTTGTGGACAAACTGGTGCTAAATCATCGATCGCTTGTTTAACTTCTGCTTCTATTGTCAATAAGCTGTTTGGCATAGCAATAAGCTCATCTGCCACACCAGTCTCCACACCACCTGAATCTGCTGAAACGCTTTCATCCACGTCATCGCACACCACCCACACCAATTTTTCGTCATCTCCTTTATTAGCAGAATCAACATTGGTGTAAGTGATTTGATTTTGGTCTGACGAGTCAATGTATAATTCAGTGTTTGAGTCAGTCTCTAATCCCGTAGTTGATTTTTTTTCTGGCAAATCATCTAAACTGGTGTGGTTGGTGTGGAACTCTTGATTTATAAGGCTTTCTTGGTGTGGCGGTTGGTGTGCATCTGCTGTGGAATTTTCACTTATTGCTATGGGTGTGTCAGTTATTGACATTGGCACATCATGAAAACTAATTCCTTGCAATGCCTGTAACTTCCGTTTCCCGGATGGGTGGGGGACGGTGACTAACTTAGCTTTGGGGAATAGTGTTTTAAATCTGGCTATGACTTGATTAATCGCCTTAACTGTTTTATCACTAGGCTTTGACTGTTCCTGCCAAATAGCTTTGACCTTGCCAGTGCTGGACTCATCAAAAGATAAAGTACCGTTGTCGATGTACCAATTTTCTAGGCGTGACCACAAATCAAATGCTGTGACAATACCCGTTGGCTGGTAATCCAATCCTGTATCTTTAGAAAACTGGAATAAGTGCGAGTTTTCGGCTTGAATATCTTCTAATGCTTGCTGAGTACAGCTATAGTCAATCCCCTCTTTTATCAATGCCTGTAGTCCAGAGATCATCTTATTTAAAAATGCTGGGGCTACACACTCGCGCACAAAATCCAAGTCATAAGAGAATCGAGGATCTGCTAGTAACTCGTTTGGGTTGTTTGGGTCAGGATTGGACTTAAATGTTTTGCCAAAAATTACGGCGGCGATTCGGTCTTGAATAGCTTGAATCGTGCCGTGCAATGCCGGGGTTTCATTCAAGTTGAAGATGCCGATCCCTTTGGGGTTAAATTCGATATGGTCTTTCCCCTTGCGCTCTGAGTGTAAGACGTTACCAGTAGCAAAGAGTTTGAGCGATTGAATTTTATCTAGTCGTGCTGTCTGTGGATTTTCAGAAGCCCAATTCACCCGACTGTTGACCAGGGGAAAGAGTGAAAATTTCCGTCCTTCATCATAAGCAGCAAAGTCAGCTAAGGAACAGCTGGTCATGCCTTGATGACCGTAAATGATAGATACTACTTGTCTGATGGAATCTTTACCATTTGCACCCAATCCACAAGCCAGTAATAGCTTAGTTTCCCGTCCTCGACGCTTGCGAACTTCCTCTAAATCAAGACTCGCTCCCAGGTTTCGTAATAAAACTTGTTGTTGAGGTTCGTCTAAACATTGCAGTAAGCGATCGCAGTGTTTGGGGTCGGCTTGGGGATTATACTTCACCAATGGCGGATATGTAAAAAAGTGTTTGTCTGGGTCGTGTTTTTCTAACACTGGTTCTGGTATGGGGCTTGTCCAGTCAATGCTCAACACGCCATTGGTACAGTTAACCCCTGGTGGATTAAGTAATTGCGGGTCAATTTCTACTCTCAGTTTTGCCCACTCCAGCAACTCTCTTACCTTACTGGGTTTAGCATAGGGGTGGGTAATGACAAAGTTATTGCCAGTTTTCTTAATAACTTGATACGTATTACAATAACTCGTAATGCGTGGACGCTCAACTGAATCAGGTGAGTGTTTGTAGTCTGTACCATCCCAGTAATACAACTTGCCATCTGCACAAATCCATTTGCGATCGCCGTAAAGGGTGTTAAAACCTTTTTGCAGGAATGTGCTGTCAGGCTCCTCGTCGAAATTAGCAACATCTACTGAGTCTACATTTTCTGATGATGATTGAGCATCTGCTGTAATTTCTTCTATCTGCTTTAACAGTAGATCCGCTAATTCATCGCCTGTCATGCCCGATTCTAAAATATCTGCTACATCTCCTTTATTTTGCAGATCCGGTTTGATTAAAAGCAAGTCGATGGCAACAAAAGCTACTCCCGCTTGGGCGCAAACCTCTTTAATTCGCTCTTGCTTCTTCCATCCAGTTTCATCATGATCCGCGCAATAAGCTAGTAAAAAATCTTTACCCGTAGAATGCTTGATTTGGGTCAATGATTTTCCGATGTCACCGTCCGAGCAGTTCCCCACCCAAGTAATGCTGGCTAGAGCTGACAATCTGCTAGCTTCTACGCACTTTTCCCCCTCATGGGCTAACAGTACTGGAATGCCATCTGTGGCTTTGATAATTTCGATGGCTTCGTCCTGTTTATAAGCAGGCCAATAACCTTCTTTCTTCCATGTAGTTTTATTGGTTGTGGGGTCAATTCTGCTGACTGAGAAGGTTTTGACTCTGCTTTTGGGGACGGCTGCACAAGGGCATTCAAATCTGTGAGCTTTTCTCCCATTGCCATAGTCGTATTCAATAACTGTAATTTGTTTTAATTCTTTCGGTGTGGCTCCATCATCCGATAGCTTGAAGGTGACGGACTTGGGAATGAAATTGGGTGTTGCAGGTAGTGGTGTGGTGATTTCACTCCTCAACCTGCATACTCTTAACTCTGCTGGGTCTAGTTTTAAAACCTTGGGTAATGCTGCTGGTTTTTTCGCTTTTAGTGGTTTGAGTCCCAATTGTTGTGTGTAACCAAGTTTGTTCTCTTCTAGTACCTCACTCCACGGTTTGATTGCTTCTCTAATATCAGGGCATTGGCAGTTATTAAAACACTGGTATTTCCCATTACTAGGGTTGATGCCTAAGTTATGCCCACCACAAGCTGGGCAGATGTATTTATTTTTTTCCTTGGCTGGTTCTAACTGGTCTACAAAATTGCGAATATCAAAGGAGGCGAGTGCTTGCTGATTGGAGAATTGTGCAACCATTACGCGATACCTCCTTGAACATTATTTAATTTTTGACAATTGCTTAATACATAAGTTGGCGATTTTTTAGGTTGACCCAGTGCATAGGATCGCTTGCTGTTGCGATCGCAAACTGTAAATTCTCCTATTGAGTAGCACCAGTCTGGTTTACCGCAGTGGGGGCAAGCGTTAGCAATAGTTGCGAATAGCAGCTTGTTGGTAGCTGAGGTATGAAATAGCTGTTTTTTTGACACTTTACAAATCCTCCATTATGTGTGTTGGAGGAATTGGAGCTATCCCGTGGCAGTAATCTTCTAGTACAAACGTTCAAAAATCACGCTTTGCTAAAATTCTTGAAACGCTGTTTACATCTGGTGAGCCAGTGTTACATTAGCTTTACACCAAATCGTGTACGATAAAATTACTATTAGGGATATTAATTAGGCAGCAAACCCAATCCCCAATTCCAACTGAATAAACTTTGAAAGCCCTTTTGTCTCTTCGAGACTTAGGGTTTTCACCTTTTAGCCTATTCGTACTTGGCTAACCAAGCCTTAATGAACTCGGTTACTTCCTCCTGTTGAATAACAAACGTAGTACCTTTTCTCCTGAGAGCCAGGATTTTCATACTGCTCATCTCAGAATAAAGATGTGGGTTGTGGTCTGATGCTGCCTTGGTTGGACTCCATAAGACCAAAACTTTTGCTGTCGGTGTTTTTGTTACCTCTTTTGAGGACATCCCAAATATTGCTCTATTCTTAGTTAGCCATCTTTCGTAATCCGATAGCTCAACTAGGGGACAGGGTTTCCAGGTGGTTAAACCATTCTTACCCTTCTTTTTCACCTGTAGAATTTCCCTTTTTTCGTTGTAGACCACCTCACTATCTCCCCGCGAACGAATGGAGATAAACAGATGTGCCTTTCTCGGAAACCTGATAAACAAGTCGATAGGGTTGTTGTTTTCTACCGGAAGCACCAGAAAGACTTGTACCCCTAAGCTTTCAAACTCATCGAAAAGTAAGGTTCCTAATTTTTCCAGCCGTGCAAGTTTTTGAGATCGTACCAACGGCTTGTAAGCTAATGCAAAAAACCCCAAAGCAGCCGGATTAATCAAGCTGCCAGATATCAGCGCAGTACCACCAGCTGCTAGAGCAACAGTGGACTCATAGTCTTTCTCCTCCCTAATTCTTTTTAACGCCGCTTTGTTGTGCGGCGGAAGTTGAAAATCGGTAGGTGGGTCTTTCACGGTAGTCATTGGCGACATCAAAATTAATGATGTGAAACTAGCTCTTTCTTTACCGATAGTAATGCTTGACACTGGATTTTTGAACCACTTTTTATATAAGTATTAAGCTTTCACTCGTCCATATAGTGTTACGAGTATTTGCTCAATGGGGTTTAGCCGTTTTTCTGTTGTGTATTGGGTTATTTGTTCTCCTCATTCGCTAAATCACTGTTTGGACGAATCCACTCCAAAATTTCACTTGGTTGAATTTCATATCTGTCACAGATTTTGTTAAGAACCGTTACATGGGGAACCTGCCACGGATTGTTGTAAAGGTCATAGGCGGTCTTAGAAGCAACTCCTGTATCCTTTTGGAACTTGTAAGGTGTAATGCCCTTGTTATCTATAAACTGTTTAATTTTATTCTTAACTGGCATCCAATAATTGTACCTGCTTAGTACTAATAGCCAGTTATTATCCCTCCTTATCTTTGCTTCTCCAACCTATAAGTGATTAGTGTTAATAACTGATTAGTATTTATAACTGATTAGTGCTATCATAACAGTGTCAGCCAAAAAACGCCACAAAACAAAGGCAAGAGAAGCCGGAAAGTGGTTTTAAGGCTAACCCCTAACTGGATATCTGGATTTGTCTATATTTAGCTAAAAATCCTGGCAAATCCTCGCAATTCAAGACTTTCAAAAAATTTGTAACCATGACAACCACATACACCAATGCCCCAAATTGGCTAGTTCAAGCGGACTTGTTAGCCAATTCCGGGCTAACTGACCTTAACGCCGGAAAAGACTCAGGAGCAGGGTACGGCAAGGCAATCATCGGTGATTTTTCGCTCATGATGCCAGCCGCATATTCACTTGTTCGCAACCGCAATATTAAACACCACGAAACCATCTCTAAAAATGGCTGCTGGGTGCGATATGTAGAAGGTTCACGCCTGGACTTAAAAGATATTCAATTCTTCTGGGGCAGTGCGGCGATCGCACAAAGTGACCACACCCTGTTACATGACGACAAAGCCAAAAAAGCAGAACTGGCACTAGAAAGCATCCTTGCAGACTTAGCAGTTCTCAATATTCCCTCCTCCTTCAAACTATCAATTAGTTTGAGCAACCATAACCCAGAACGCTGGGCAACTGAGATTAAACGCCGAGTCTCTGGGACTCACACCTTTGAACATCTGCACCCTGTAACTCGTTCCATTGTCAGCAAGACAGTTGAAATCGTAGTCACAGGCATTTATCCCGAAGGATTTGGAAGCATTGCTCACTGCTTGTTTGGTGAAGCCTCCCTGGTGCTTGACCCCTCAGAATTAGCGATCGCACTCGATATCGGTTCATCAACTTGGTTGATAACCGTGTTCAACGGCAGTGGTGCAGTGATTGACCGCCATCTAATTGAAGGTGGAGCCGGTGAACTGCACAGCATGATTGCAGAAGCCCTCGACAAGCGAAACGACCGAGTGAGTCTGCTGTCCAAGGATGTGAAACACTCACCCAGCTTGGTGAACCAGGGTATTCTCGAAGGAACCTTCACTTATGGAGGCAACCACCTGACAGGCAAGAAGTTCGAGGCAGAGTACAGCCAATGTCTTGATGAATGGTGGAGTACCAGGATTGAGAAATTCGCTAACTTTGTGACTGCTGGTAATTACCTTGATAGAGCGAAATACCTTGTCGCCTGGGGTGGTGGTGTTTCTCTGCCAGTAGTGGATCAGAACCTAGCCGATTTAGGTTTTGTGGTCTTGAATAATCCCCAGTTCATCAATGCCTTGGGGTTGAAACTATTAACTCAAATATCAAAGGGAGCCTAATTAATGAATTACGAATCTCGGCGTATAACCATCTCCTACTTAGCAGTAATTGAATTGTGCAAGATTTTTGATTTACCCCAAGACGCGCCAACACAAGCACTATCAGCAGGTGTAGAGAAGCTGATTTTTCAACACGGCAATGTGCAAGCATCACGCACCGCAGAAATAGCAACATCTACACAGCCCAATAAATCGGCATTGACAGCAATGGTAACTAATTTCAAGGGGGCAGCATGAGCAGAACCA
>NZ_WBKM01000103.1 GCF_015714725.1 Nostoc sp. WHI | reverse complement strand
TTCTCTTTCTTTAACTATTCTTCCAGACCACTCCTCGATATTTTTCAACTCTAAAAGTTTCGTTACATCCTCTTTAAAATCTGATAATGAATCGGCAAAATTTAGATTTGCATATATGTTTTTCTCCATAAAAGTAGATACTTCCTATTTCAAAACTATTCCTGAAAAGAAATTTTACCTTTTTTATAGTCGCAACAATGTACAGAAACCTCGTTTTTAGCACAGGTTGTGTCTTCTAACGAATATTACTCAGGTCATTGTATTAAATGTTTAATATGTACGTAAGAGTTTATTAGCGATCGCTCTCCAGGTGGGGTTATCTCACAAAATCGCATTGCTCCCCACCTGATCTGTATAGGCGCGGATCTTGCCAGCCGTTAGCCCAAAACAGTGAATTGGGTCTAAGCGGCAAACAGGCTTTTGCCCCAGCCAGAGTTCTGCCGACATAGCGTGTAATGGTTTATCCCCTGGTTCTTTATACAAATACAGCACTGCAAAATATGTTGCTGGTGGTTCGACTGCGATCGCATCAATTTCTGCTGAATAACTTTCACTCCGGCGACGGTAGAACGAACGGCGATTGTGGCAGACTTTTGGATTCCAACAGCCGTCCCCTTGTGGCCCATGCACTAGTTTTGCTTGAGTTGTTGGTAGTTTAGAACATAACTGACACTTGGGATCGAGTGGCTTTGGCATACCTTACTCCACTTCTTCACCAATTGCACGATAGTAAGCAGCGATCGCCGCTTCTTGTTCACTGCGAAGGGTATACCGCCGAAACGCTTTCTCGCTTTGAT
The DNA here is from genome assembly GCF_015714725.1 of Nostoc sp. WHI. Lineage (GTDB taxonomy): Bacteria > Cyanobacteriota > Cyanobacteriia > Cyanobacteriales > Nostocaceae > Nostoc. The sequence continues at coordinate 852 of NZ_WBKM01000103.1, read as the reverse complement.
GTCCTGTTAATTTTCGTGCATGGCTGGGGTCAACTCCCAATAGCAATAAGTCAGTAGCGTAAGTATGTCGGAAGGAGTGAGGATGTAAATCTTCAATGTGAGCTATTTCACCGATTTTTTCCACAGCGAAGTAAATGCCGTGATAACTTAAGCGCTCGCCCTTGTATGAAGCATGGTGTGAAATTATCAGTGGGCTAAGGCTGTTTAACACCTCATTCCTTTCTTCTCGCGATCGCAAATATTCTGCTAAAACTTCCCGACTCTCTTTTCGCAGTGGAACTAAGATGCCCTTATCTTTTATCCGACATAAACTCCGATAAAAATACACTCTCCCCCAGACACTACACTTTCACCAACATGCGATCGCGGAGGGTGCATGTTGGCAACAGAATAGAAACTATTGCGCTGCCGATAAATTTTCTTTGTCTTTGGTATTGCTTTTGATGCGTAATCCAGCAATACACACTTACAAGGTGCTAATTTCTAGTTATAGTTAGCCGTAACTTATTATAAGCACGATTCAACTAGGGAGCAATGCGATTTTGTGAGATAACCCCACCTGGAGAGCGATCGCTAATAAACTCTTACGTACATATTAAACATTTAATACAATGACCTGAGTAATATTCGTTAGAAGACACAACCTGTGCTAAAAACGAGGTTTCTGTACATTGTTGCGACTATAAAAAAGGTAAAATTTCTTTTCAGGAATAGTTTTGAAATAGGAAGTATCTACTTTTATGGAGAAAAACATATATGCAAATCTAAATTTTGCCGATTCATTATCAGATTTTAAAGAGGATGTAACGAAACTTTTAGAGTTGAAAAATATCGAGGAGTGGTCTGGAAGAA
>NZ_WBKM01000274.1 GCF_015714725.1 Nostoc sp. WHI | reverse complement strand
GGTAAGTCATGTAATTCTTGACGTAGAAATTGGATTAATTCAGGAATTTCTAGGGTCGTCGCCTTTGGAATCATCTTAGAGTAGTTTGACTAATTAATATTTTTCAATTCACTAATTTTACCAAAGCTCGATAACTATTATAAATTGTTATTTTAATTAAGTTCTATATTCTAAAAACAGAACTACTTTCCTGGATTTACCCTTCGTTTTTAAGCAAATCCCTCAAATATGTCAGTATTTATACTTAATAATTGTAGTCAATTATTTTTTAGTGATGCCTGCGGTGGTCACTGAGCTTGCCCTTTGCGGAGCGTCTTGTAGAGAAGTGCGCGCTGCGCCTACGCCTTTCCCTAAAAAACTAATTATTTTGTGCTACGTATTGAATTTCAAAATGGCGATTAATACCCTATTTATTTCAAAATGAGAATTGCTGACACTCCAGAAAATTGATTGCATCACAATTACACCAAATGATTGCTTCTTCAACCATTGTAGTATTTACATTATTTTAGTTAAAATTTAGATAAGAAGAGTGAAAAATGTTGTATTTATAGCAGAGCTACTACAAAAATTCAAAGCTTATGACAGCAAGCAATATTAGGCAGCAAATTTTAGAGTATATTGAAACGTTACCCCCAGAAGAGGTAAAAACTCTCCTGTTAACATGGCTGACTAGTTCATCAGGGGATTTAGAAGATTTTGAGCAGTTAGTGACAAATCAAGCTACTCAAACCACAGAAGAATCATTTGAGTACGGTGAGATAGACGCAGCATTAAATTTTCAACCTCTTACTGAAGCCCAAATGGTTCAGCAGAGTCAATCCGCTCTTGAAGCGTACCGTAGCACAGGTTCAGGAGTGGCGCATGACCGTGTGCGCGAATGGGCAGACAGTTTAGGGACTGAACAAGAACGCCCATGTCCCAGATAGTTTGGACTCTAAGTGCAATTGACGACTTAAATCGTCATTACGATTTTATTAAACTTAATAATCCTGATGCAGCAGCACGGGCAGTACAAGCGATTGTCTCTTCAGGCGAGAGTTTACAGCAGAATCCTCGTCGAGGTGCGATTGTAGATGAAATAGCAGGATTACGAAAACTTTTAGTGTCTTTTGGTAAATACGGTTTTATAATTCACTACGTTATTCTTGAGGATGATGTTGTTATTTTACGCATTTATCACGGGCGAGAGAATCGACCTCGTTAGTATTAATTTTTAAAGGATATAAACAACCGCATAATATGCCGAAAATTTTACGTGAATATCCTTGGAAAATTAGTTACACCAGCAACACCCACAACACCATCAGTGATTTCTACATTCCTGCTTTAGAGTGTGCCATTCAATATGACCGGAAAGCAGGTTTTTTTAGCAGTGCCATTTTAAGTAAAGTGGCACGGGGTTTAGGTGCAATGCTGCATAACAAAGGGCGAATGCGGTTAATCATGGGCTGTCAGTTTAGCCCCCAAGATTTACAAGCAATTCAACAGGGCTACGAACTGCGAGACGCATTGCTAAGTCGTTTAGACGCAGACTTAAAACCACCTGAAAATTTTGCCCAACTCAAACACTTTGAAATTCTCAGTTGGTTAATTCAAAATCAATATCTCGATATTAAAATTGCTATTCCCCTGAAACAAAATGGACTGCCAGAAGATAGTACACAGCAACTAGACCCACAGCATATATTTCATGAAAAAGTTGGTATTTTTACTGATAGCAAGGGCGATAAATTAGCATTTAACGGTTCCAATAACGAATCTATCGGTGGCTGGGAGAGGAATATAGAATCATTTCACGTTTATTGTTCTTGGGAGGGAGGAAGGGAACTAGATAGAGTTGAAGAAGAAGAAGCGAGGTTTGAGCAACTTTGGTATGACGTATCGCCTAACGTGCGAGTTTTTGAAGTTCCAGAGGCGGTACAGAAAAAGCTATTGCGTTACGCAAAAGCGACTAAACCTGATTGGAATGCCCAAGCTGAATTTGACTCAAGACCTCTAACAAAAATAGAATTAACTGAACCAGAAGCACAACCAGAACCGGAACTAAAACCAGACTCTTCAGCTATTTCTACGGAACAAAGAGAACAAGAACGGTTGGCATTTACTCAACTTGCTAATATTCATGAACATCCCGGCTGCTTGGACTTTTGTTTAAAATCAATTCCCATTCACCCCTGGCCACACCAAATTAAAATACTGCGCCGCATTGCTCAAAATTTTCCCCAAAGTTTTCTCATTGCTGATGAAGTTGGTTTAGGAAAGACTATTGAAACTGGTTTAATTCTGCGTTATCTGCTGTTATCCAAAAAAGTGAAGCGGGTACTAATTTTAGCACCTGCTAGCGTTCAACCCCAGTGGCAAGAAGAACTACGGGAAAAATTTAATCTGCATTTTTGGAGTTACACATCTACAGAATTTAAAGACCCCTACAAGCGGACTATCCCAGCAGCAGCTAATCCTTGGAATACCCAAGATTTAATCCTCGCTTCTTCTCATTTGGTGCGGAGAACTGACAGAATGCACCAGCTACTATCAGCAGAACCTTGGGATTTAGTAATCTTAGACGAAGCCCATCATGCACGTCGCAAGAGTCCTCAAGACCGCAAGGAAACACCCAATCGCTTGTTACAGTTAATGACACAGTTGAAGGAGAAGACAAAATCCCTGATTCTTCTCTCAGCAACTCCCATGCAAATTGATGCCATAGAAATTTTCGACTTGTTAAACCTGCTGGGATTGCAGGGACATTGGAGTTACGGCGATAACTTCTGCGATTATTTCGCCTCCCTACAAGGTGCTGTCAAGCAGGAAGTAATTAATTTTTGGCAAGTCATGTCTAGTGACTACTTTGGGCGCGGCGGACAACCTTCCTCTAGATTAGAGGAGTTTTTGACCAAGAGCGATCGCATCCTCGCTTACAAAATGCAGGATACTTGGCAACGAGGAAAGAAAATCTCTAATCACAAACAACTATTGGCAGATGAAGACTTTATCGACACCTCACGCCAATACTTGACAGTGAACACGCCTCTAAAAGACTTGATGTTCCGCCACACCCGCGACACTCTCCGACAATACTATCAAAGGGGACTGCTAGAGCGGGATATTCCCACCAGAGTTGTGCAGGATAATGCTATTACGCTGGAACCCCAACGGGAAGTACCGCTTTATCTAGCTGTCAGCAACTATGTACGTCACTTTTACCGACTGGCACAAAAAGATCAGCGTTCTTGTTTGGGTTTTTTGATGACCCTTTACCGTAAACGTTTGACCAGTTCATTTTATGCCATCAAGTCATCTCTGCAACGTCGTTTGGATTATTTGTTAACTCAACGGGGAAGCGTTTTAAGTGACGACGATTTAGTAGATGGGGTACAAGTATCATCGGAACAGAAAACCGGGATAAGAAGCATTACATGAATACTACAAAAAATTTTAGGTGCTGAAACTCTTGATTTATCGTTAGGCAGTAGTTAGTGATTTGAAAAGTGAGCTACTACAACTTTCAAAAAAATCCTTACGCAATAAGGCTTTTAAGCTTAACCCAGTTTTCTGTTCCATTGATACTCACACCCCCATTACAAAGAAAACACATTGCCCGAACCCCAGGCTGTTGTCCCACAAGTTAATGCTTATGCCGAGCCTGTAGAAGAAGCTTATGAAGAGTTTCAGCCAGAAGAAACCACAACCACAGAACAACCTATTGTACAGCCGTTGTCTGATTGGGACTTTACCCTGCCCAAGTTCAATTGTTCCCCTGGCGTTATCTGCCCTGACTGCGACGGTCCTGGGTG
>NZ_WBKM01000115.1 GCF_015714725.1 Nostoc sp. WHI | reverse complement strand
CAATAATATGGCGATACATTGACCCGCTAAAACTAACGCAGCCTGTCTAATTGTTTCTTCTCTTTCTTTAACTATTCTTCCAGACCACTCCTCGATATTTTTCAACTCTAAAAGTTTCGTTACATCCTCTTTAAAATCTGATAATGAATCGGCAAAATTTAGATTTGCATATATGTTTTTCTCCATAAAAGTAGATACTTCCTATTTCAAAACTATTCCTGAAAAGAAATTTTACCTTTTTTATAGTCGCAACAATGTACAGAAACCTCGTTTTTAGCACAGGTTGTGTCTTCTAACGAATATTACTCAGGTCATTGTATTAAATGTTTAATATGTACGTAAGAGTTTATTAGCGATCGCTCTCCAGGTGGGGTTATCTCACAAAATCGCATTGCTCCCTAGCCTAATTGTGAAATCGAAAAGGTGCTATCGCTCACAGATTATTTTCCATTTTCATATAGAATAACAACTGCTCATTCAAGGACTATTTTGTGAATTCAACAGTAGCAGGAGAGGAAAAATAATGGCTGAACTCAAACTCCGGTCAAAAGATCCAGATTCCCTCAGACGCATTATTCAAAGTGCTTTGTCAGAAAGATTACAGAGTGTGACAGCAGGAATCAAAAGAACAGAAGAAAGGATTCAGGAATTTGAAACCAAATATAAATTATCGACTGAGGAATTTATCACTCAGTTTAATAATGATGAATTATCCCATAATTTTGACTTTGATGAGTGGATTGGAGAAGCTCGAATGTTGGCACATTTACAACAAACAAAAGAATCCATAGAGGAGATTGATTTTGTTGATTGAAGATTATTTTCAGCAAATTCAGCTTTTAATTGAATCCTCAAAAACAGTTCAATTATTTCATATAGAAACTGAAAAGAGAGGAATGTATGAAGGTTTTATCCGAGCCAGACTCGAATTTAAAGATAACTCCTTGCTGCATTTCCGGGAATTTGTTTATGTTGAAATCTCCCAAGAACGAAAAATGTATAGTTATCAATATATGAGTTCAGAGAATAATCTAATTTTTCGCTATGACAATGCTGAACATCACCGAAAATTAAATCTGACTACTTTCCCTCATCATAAACATGATGGGAGTGAGGATAATATCGTTAAATCAGATGCTCCTTTTTTAACTGAGATCCTAAAGGAAATTGAAAAAATATTAGAATAACGTCAAAAAGCTTGTTAGCAACATCTAAGGAAATTGATTTAGTCTACGCCATAATTACCTCTCAATCCCGGAAAAAACTTACTCCAAACACTTTGCTCTTTAGGGGTTGAATCCCCTTGCATAACACCAAATAATCCTTGCTGTTGGGCTTGAATCTCCTGCATATTAAAAGAATAAATTGTCTGGGCTAACTCTGGATTCTCTTCTAACAGTTCGGCTTCAATCTCCAACTCCTGCTGCAACAATTGGGCGTTTCGACGCAAGAACATCTGCTGATTATGTCGCTGTCTGATAAGGGATTCAGTCAGGTGTAATTGTTCTTCAAAACTCAAATCGTCGTGTTCGTTATACATTTTATTCAACTTCAATTAATCCAAAGTATTCTGCCGAAAGCTCCATCAAGTATTTAAGAGCTAAACAATCGCAGTAATTAGTGTATATTTGAGCAATAATTTTGAAAATTTCTAATATGTTATCAGGCGTTACTTCAGTGAAACGAGAAGCTAAACTAAATGCTGAGTTTTCATCTTGTGGCTCTAGCGGCGTTGCGTCAGCCCACACTATTAAACCTCGGCTGTCTAATTCTGCTAAAGAAATAGCATTAACCGCATCAATCACAGAATTAGGCGCATACCTGAGCAATAGTTTAATCATAAATAACACCTCCATAAAGTAATTGATATCCTAATCGCAGCCTCGTAATAAATTCGTCAGTATTGCGATTCCCCCAAACTGGATTACTACGACAAATAATCCAGTTGTTCGGATTATGACAAACAAAAGAATGACAAATAG
>NZ_WBKM01000282.1 GCF_015714725.1 Nostoc sp. WHI | reverse complement strand
AACCAATCGAAAAATCGATAAGACATAGCCGTTCTAAAGGCTTCTAAGGCTTCAGTAAAGGTGTTCAAAGGTTTGCTTGCCCACCTACGTCTCAAGCCTCCTGTCAATGATCTCCAAGCGCCGTTCGTTTACCTGGGAAGTAGACCAAGCAAGGTGCTTGGGTTAAAAAGTGGTGTAATCGGTGGTAAGTCACCCCTATAGCATTCTCTGCGAGCTGAAATAAGTTTTTTCTCTCACTTTCTCCCAATAATCCTCCTACATAGTGTCTAAACTCTCTTTTTTGAGCTGAATATAAAACAACTGGATGGAAGCTTTCTGCTACTCGCAAAGCCATAACTTTTTCAGACAAGAAAGGTATAGGAACCTTGAAGTTAAAAGGGACTTATGACCTTAACCACTACGACATTAAGCAGATTAAGCGTGTCCGTTTAGTGCGTCGCGCTGACGGGTATTACGCTCAATTTGCGATAAGTGTTGACCAAACTTTTGTTACTCAACCTACTGGTCAAGTGATAGGTATTGACTTGGGATTAAAGTATTTCATTGCTGATAATATTGGCAACGTTGAACCATCGCCCCAGTTTTACCGCAAGTCTGAGAAACAGTTGAACCGCGCTAATCGCAAGAAGTCCAAGAAGTACGATTTGTCTAAAAATATTGATAAAAAGCCACAATCAGCCAACTACTACAAAGCACGAAGAAGGTATGCGCGTAAGCATTTAAGAGTAAGTAGGCAGCGAAAAGAATATTGCATTCGATTAGCGTATTCCGTCATCCAATCTAACGATTTGGTAGCCTATGAAGATTTGAATGTGAAAGGCATGGTCAAGAACCGACATCTAGCCAAATCAATATCTGACGCTGGATGGTCAACTTTTCGTCAATGGTTAGAATATTTTGGACACAAATATGGGAAGGTAACGGTTGCTGTGCCTCCCCATAATACTAGTCAAAATTGTTCTAACTGTGGTCAAAAGGTCAAGAAGTCTCTATCTACAAGGACTCATGTTTGTCCTCATTGCGACTTTGTAGAAGACAGGGACGTGAACGCCAGCATCAATATTCTGAAACTTGGATTAACTACGGTGGGACACACCGGAAGCTACGCTTGGGGAGATTTGCCCTCTTGGGCAGTTGGCGCAAGCCTGCCCTCTTATGGCGAGTCAGGGAACCAAGAATCCCCGTCACTTTAGTGCGGGGAGTGTCAATTCGTTATGGATATCTTCTACTACCAGCACCCACTACACCAATTTTGTGACGATAGGAGAGTTCAGCGCCAAACCAGCCGGAAAGACTAGTTAGGGTACCAACAATGAGTGACAGAACTAGTCCCCAAGGTAGTATTCGGGATTCAGCGTCACCCAAGCGCAGGAGGAAGTTGACGACTGTTAAAACTAGGAGAGAAATATTAAGTATCAAATGCGCCCAACCGGCGGTGTGCTTGCGGACTCGTTCAATTTTCAAAAAGTCGCTCAGTCCGATCGCTGCTGCGAGGAGGCCTCCAGCTAATCCGAGTCCGATTAACCAAAGGGAAGCCCTCGCCCAGAAGAAATCTTTTGTTAACCAGTAGCCAAAATCGCTTCCTAAGGCGGCGGCTAAAAAGGCGATCGGAAAGATCACACTTAAAGGGTGTAGGGGATGTCCTGCGATCGCAACTGTGCTTGGTACGCCGCTATCAAGATACTCACTGTCGTTACTTTCAATAAGTGGTGGGATATTTGGGAACGGTGTTGAAGTTGTTTGTGTTGTTTCTGTGGTTTCCATTATTAGTATCCTGAATTTACTAGCATCCTATTTTTAAGCAGAAGAAATTTATTCAACGTAAGATTCAGCTTGCAGAGTTAATTTGTCTAGTTCTACTTCTAGTTGACTAACTTGTAGGCTTATTCCTTTTATGGCTAGATAATCCTATTTCTGCCGCTTTATTCAACGCCTGTTATCCTAATCCAGCACTGTCTGGCATTGTTAAATAACTCTTGCTTTAGAATACCCCCAAGTTAATTTAATAAACTAGCATTAGAAATTTATCTATCTAGCGATGGAGTAAAAACTTAAATGTTGTCTATCCAAAAGTAGAACTACAAAATTTATGATAAAAACTTTATCGCTTTCAGCAGAGATCCAACGCAAGCGATCGCCATATAAAAAGTGCAGGGCTGTTTCATTCCCTCCTGCCCCCCTGTCCCGCTTAACGTGTGGCAAGATTGAAATCAGATCGTATCGCACTTAACTAGGCAAACAAGATGCTGGGAAACACCCTTGTTGGAAGATACCAAATTATTAGTAACTTGGGAGGTGGGGGTTTTGGTGAAACTTTTGTTGCTTGTGATACGCAATTACCCGGTTCACCTCAATGTGTCGTTAAGAAACTTAAGCCTCAAGCAAGTGATCCACTAACTTTGGAGACAGCTAGGCGTTTATTTGATACGGAAGCACAAGTTCTGTATAAATTAGGAACTCACGATCGCATTCCCCAACTTTTAGCTTACTTTGAAGAAAACGCCGAATTCTATCTCGTACAGGAATTGATCGAAGGTCATGACCTGAGTCAAGAATTAACACCAGGTAAAACCTTAAGTCAAGACCAGGTAATTTCACTTTTACAAGAACTTTTAACTATCTTAGAATTTGTCCATCAACAGAATGTAATTCACCGTGATGTTAATCCCCGAAATATCCTCAGACGCCACCCAGATGGCAAATTAATCTTAATTGATTTTGGTGCAGTTAAACAAATTACTACTCAATTGATTACTCCCCAAGGTCAAACTATTGCTACCGTTGCTATAGGTACGCCTGGATATATTCCTGGTGAACAAGCTCATGGTACACCTAAATTAAGCAGTGATATCTATGCTGTGGGAATAATTGCTATTCAAGCCCTCACTGGATTATCACCAGAGGAAATAGTTAAAGATGCTGATACTAATGAAATTATCTGGCAGAATCAAGCCACTGTAACGCCAGAATTCGCTCAATTTTTAGATAAAATGGTGTGCTATGACTTTCGGCAACGCTATCCTTCGGCAACGGTAGCATTACAAGCCTTGAAAGAGTTAACACAACCACCCGCTCAGACAATAGCGTTAACTCCTCCTCCACCAAAGAATATAAATAAACCTCGACCTAAAAAAGGTATATTGGTCAAATTTTTATTAGCGATATTTTTAATTACTGTTAGCGGAATTGGAACAATATTTATTTTTAATTACATTAATTCCAATAATGCCATAGAGTTATCCAAACAAGGAAATACGCTTTTTGATTTGCAACGTTATCAAGACGCGCTAGCAGTGTATGAAAAAGCAGTTAATATTAGACCAGATTACGCTCAAGGATGGAATGGTCAAGGCAAAACGCTATATGAGTTAAAAAAATACAAAGAAGCACTAGCAGCTTATGATAGAGGAATTCAAATTCAGCCAGATTATTTTGAAGCTTGGAGCGGACGAGGCTTTGTATTGGGAAAATTACAGCGATATCAAGAAGCGATCGCCTCTTTTGACAAAGCCTTAGAATTAAATGATAAAAACTCGGAAGTCTGGAATGCTAAAGGTGAAGTTTTCAGTAATTTAAACCAATATGACCAAGCAATTAAATCTTATGAAAAAGCGATTGAATTGAAACCAGATAATTACGAAGCTTGGTACAAAAAAGGATTAGCCTTACAAAATTCTAAACGATATGAAGAAGCGATCGCAGCCTATGAAAAAGTCGTTGAGTTAAAACCAGACTACGAACAAGCTTGGTATAATCGGGGAAATGTGCTAGTCAATTTGCAACGTTATGGAGATGCGGTTATAGCTTATGATAAAGCGGTGCAATACCAGCCAAATTATCATCAAGCTTGGTTATCAAGAGGTAATATACTGATAAATTTACAACGCTATCCCGAAGCAATTAAATCTTTTAATCAAGTAATTAAATACAATCCTGGTAATTATCAAGCGTGGTATAATCTGGGTTGGTCGCTGCATCAAAGCCAACGCTATGAAGAAGCAGTAGGCTCTTATAATAAAGCAGCAACAATTAAGCGAAACGACTATCAAGTTTGGTATAATCTGGGAAATTCACAATACATTTTGCAAAAATACGAAGATGCGATCGCATCTTATAATAAGGCAGTTCGTTATAAAGCAAACCATTCCGAAAGCTGGTATAGCAGAGGTAATGCCTTATTAAATTTGAAACGCTATCAAGATGCGATCGCATCTTACGATCAAGCAATAAAATACAAGGCTAATTACCAACAAGCGATAGACGCCCTCAACCAAGCCCAAAGTCAACTGCAAGCCGAAAAATCAAAGCCTGTAATTGTGCCAATCCTGCCATTTCCTAATTCCACCAATCCACCACAGACAACACCCTAGTAGCCTGTCAAGTTTGATTTTATCCAAAAACTTTTTGTCTGATCACACATTTCAAAAATCCTGTATTATAATTGAAGTGTATGGGTCCGTCACGGTTTCGACAGGTTGGCGAACGCTACTCTGTGATTCAGGTCGAGAGTGAGTCTCCTCTCGGAAATCAAAGGCTCGAAAAAAAAGTAAATGCGAACAACATCGTTAACTTTGCTCGTAAGGACGCTCTAGTAGCTGCCTAAAAAACGCCTCTTATAGGTTCGAGCGTCTTCGGTTTGACTCCGTTAAGGACTGAAGACCAAACCCCAACGGATGCTCTAGTAAGCGTTCTCTGGTTGGCTTGCTAGCTAAGATTAAATCAGAGCATCCTACGTTCGGGATAATGAACGATTCCCGCCTTGAGGGTCAGAAAGGCTAAACCTGTGAATGAGCGGGGGGTCAATACCCAATTTGGACAGCAGTTCGACTCTGCTCGGATCCACTAAAAATAGTTAACAAGTCCACCTGGTAATTTGATATCCAGGTGGATTTTGTTTTTGCTGTGTAAACACAACTAAATTAGGACTTACGCAAAACTACACGCTGTAGGGGCAATTCATGAATTGCCCCTACCTGAAAATCAAGGCTTCGGCTATTGTTTGCGTAAGTCCTGTAAATATAAAAATTTTAAGTCATTTATAAGCCAGTAAAAAGTCTTTTGTCGCTGAAGTTTGTCAGTTCTAATCTCAGTTAGCGCTAAGGTTTAATGGAATTAACAAGAAAGGAATGAATTTAAAACTCAAAATTAAAGGAACCTGACGCCATGAGACAGAATATTCTTATTAGCATTGAATCAGATAACGTTCAAACAACCCAACTTTCAGAAACCACAGCAGTACCATCAATTACTGAACTAACAAAGCAAGTTTCTTATGTGGGAACTCCCCTGCAAACAGATCGCTGGATTTACCGGATTGTCGTCGGCGCACTGGCATTAACTTTAGTATCTTGTATTGGCGGTACAGTCTGGCTGCAAGCCAATGATAAGAAAATTCCCGAAATCCTGATTGGGCTTGGGACGGGTGCTCTAGGTGGCTTGGCAGGACTTTTAGCGCCTACGCCAACCAAAGAATATTAAAGTGAATATTTTAAGCGATCGCATTCTTAGTTTACTCACTGAGTGCGATCGCTTATTTCCCTGAATCAACCAGTTCAAAGCAAAATTCGATCCCTGTAGAACAACTTTTATTTTTAACTACTTTCACAAGAACTGGTTCCTTACCTTTAATATTCATAGATTGAAGTTTTTTCAGCACGGTTGAGCGAGAAGGTGTGTCAGATGCAGATAGAGCTTCAATGAAAGCCTGAGTTGCATTATAAGTAGTAGCGGTGCGCCAACTAACCTGCCCGCCCCACATATCTTTTGCTTTATCTGCAAATTCTTTTGCATCTGGTGTACCTGCAAACCAGGGGACAGGTACAACCATGTTTTCTAAAGCTGCTCCACCTGCTTTTAAAGTATCTGAACTATAAAAAGTAGGTGATACCAGCAGCAGCTTTTTTTGGAGGTTTGTCTGAGTGTTTCGTGAACGGGCAATTTGAATAGCGACAGGAATTATATCTACATTGGGGAACAAGATAAGTGCATCGGCTTCCTTTAATTCACTGAGTAAAACTTTGTCATTTACATCTAGTTTAGGATCGGTCAAATCTACTTTTTGGACAATTACTTTTTTATCCTTCAAAAGACTTTCCAAAGCACTTGTTAAGCTTTTACTATATGTTTCCTCAGGTTGATAGAAAATCATAGCTCGTTTTACGTTATGATTAACAGCATATTTTGCTAGCTGTTCAACAAGCAGTTTATCGATAGTAACTGTTCTGAAAAAAACTTTACCTTTTAAATAGCTACTACTGCTAGTGGGAGATATCATAGCTAAACCAACTTTTTCATACTCTGGTAATGCTGATAAACTAGCACTGCTACTATAATGTCCAATTACCCCCAAAACATTTGTATCTCTAATTAGGCTTCGGGCAACTTTTGTAGCTTGGATTCGCTCGGTATCATCATTGGCAATTACAATCTGCAATAACCGAGTATTTGTTTTTACACGTTCTTCATTGAAACTATTCTGTGCTTGCGCTACTCCTCGTAATATTTCTTGAGCAACTGCTTTTCTGGCATTTACAGGTATTACAACTGCTAGAGTTAGAGGATTTCCTTGTTTATTGGCGAGTGCATTATTATAGTAAATCCACACTTCTGGATCGTTGCGATTAGCTTCTATAGCTTTTTGAAACGAATTAATAGCTGTTGAATACTCTTTTTTCTTGAAAGCCTCATTTCCAATTAATAGATCAAAATTTGTATCTATATCACGGAAAAAAGTACGCTCACCTGTACTTAATCTTTCCGGCTCTGCTAGAGCTATTGATGAATAATAATAATAGAAAGTTAACTCAGTAATCTCTTTCCGTAACCCTACAAGTATAATAATTGCAAATAAGATGCTAGCTACTAACCCGATAGCAAATCGCTGTTGAGATCGTTTGTTGAATTCTTGACTAGCAGTTAAAAACTGATAATCCTGAACACTCAAACTTTTATTTTTAGCCCATTGCCATGCATACTGTAATGCCTTACCGCGTAAAAGTTGTGAATTATCCTGATAATTAGAATCTAACCAAGCAGTTATCGCCTCTGCATATGGTCGCAGATTTGTTAATGTCTTATCAACCCAACTTTGGTCAAAAACTGCTTGATAAATGCGGTTATAAACTCTTAATTTTCCCTGACGTTTGACTACTAACCCCGACAGCCGCAATTTCATTTGTTCAGAACTTTTGTCTGCTGCTAATTCACCCTGCTGCAAAATTTGCTGATACAGCCCTAGTAGCTGTCCAATATCTTGCTCATTGCTAAAAATGCGATCGCGTATCGTCCTTAAATGTTCTGGCTCATCATGAGCTTCCCAGCTTTCTATAATCTGGCTTTTTACAAGGCTTGCTACCCACTCAGCTTCAGTGGATTGTGGATAATCTAAAAATTCTGCTGATTTTTGCAGGATGAGTTTACACAACTTTTGGGTGAGAAAAGGTTGACCACCTGTCCAAATCAAAACCTCTTTTAATAAAGCTTGAGAATTACCTACCTTAGCTAAACCTTTAGCTAAATTTGCTGCTTCATCTAATTCAAAACCAGTGAGTTCAATAGCTCTACCAATATTAAATGGTGTCCGATTTTTGTCGCTAATCAAATCTGAGGGCGTCCCTACTCCCAATAACACAAATGTCAGACGTTTGTAATCTGGCTTTTCCGTCCGTTTGTTATAAAAAGCTCTGATAACAGCAAAAAAATCATCCTTAAACTTTAAGCTGAGGAGGCTATCAATTTCATCAAAAAAAATAATTATATTATGAGAGATTTCATTCAGCAATACTTGTTCGATAAATTCAGCCCAACACTGTACCGGAGAAAGTAACTCACGCTTCTGCCACCAAGTTCGTAAGTTAAAATTTTCTGATATTTCAAAAACTTCGACGAGAATTCTAATTAAGCCTCCATACCACTGCTGTGGGGTAACTTCTTGAGTACCGATCGCAGTAATATCAATAGCAGCACAGGCAATCCCTTCTTTGAGCAGCCTTTGCATTATTTGCACTCGTAAACTGGACTTGCCCATCTGTCGGGAATTTAAGATATAACAAAACTCTCCAGCTTTCAGGGCGTGATAAAGTTGATCATCTGCTTGACGACGTACATAAGTAGGGGCATCAACTGGTAAGCTGCCTCCAACTTGATAAACTAAATTTGATTCTGCACTCATAAACTGCTAAACATTTTATTTGCTTGTCTAAGTCAAAGAAGTAATGGGAAACTCTGTTTATTTAACCGCACATTTCAGTCTGACGAGATTAAGCGATCGCACAAATACTGACGATACAATTTGCAGCTAATTGTTACCTCATTTCCCGATAAATTTATTAGTCCCATGCTGTGCAATTTATATGCTTGCATTGTTTCTAGTCGCACGCTCGTATTTGCCATACAAACTTTTTTCAGCACCGCCGCTAATTCTGGATGCTGTTGAATTACCCACCAATATCGCCGCAGATGGGAGCTATAAATTCCCGCTTCTGTGGGAGCAGTTTGCAGAATTTGTTGGAGGGTAATACTTTGATTATTTTTCAGATGAGAGAAAGCCTGCTGCACTAAATATGGATGTCCACCCACCATATCCATCAGCAGTTGAACTTGAGTCAAATTCCAAGAGAGTCCCTGCTGTTGAGCTAAATTCTGGACTTGTTCAGAGGTAAATTCTGGTAATTCTATTGATTCCCCAACATTAAATGGTGACTCATTAATTTTCAGATGAACGTAGACTTCTGTAGAGTGAGCAACTACCAATCGTAGTCTTTGCCAAATAGAGCGAATTTTTGCTTCTTCGTGCCAAGCTCGCAAAAGTCCCAGGAAGTCGGCAGCTACTTTTTGATGTGGAAAAATCCGATCCACTTCATCCAACCATAGCACCAGAGGACTTTCTACTTTAGCCAACAAATATTTTTCAAAATATATCTTGCAGTTTACCTTGCTGGTAGAAAATTGCTCATCCCAGTAATCAGCAAGTTTGTTCGGCATTTCCAGAGTTTGACCAACACTAATACAGAACCATTTCAAAAATCTATCCAGGTTGCTAAAATCTTCTGGGTCTGCATAATGAAGGTTTAAAGGGACAATTCGACATCCCCGTTTTGCTAATTGCTGTAAAACTTTAGCCATTAAAGATGTCTTACCCATCAAGCCAGGTGCTTTAATTTGCAATAAAGCCCCCGGTTGCAAAAGTATCTCGTAGCAAAGAGATTCAATAGGAGGGCGTTCCACATACATAAAGTCCGTCTCTGACTTATCGGGAAACGCCAAAACGATCGCCTCTTCAGTTTTACTGTTGTTGTCGTCGTAGTCAAGATATGCGATCGCTTGCCATTCCTGTCCCAACTTTTGACAAATTTCTTGAAAATACCAACAATCAACAGGTTTGCCGTTGAGGAAGTTACTAACAGTGGCGAGAGAACATCCTAACTCGTCAGCCAAATCTTTTTGGCGTAGATAACCACAACGTTTGACAGCCAACTTGACTTTTTGGATACAATCTTTGCGAACTATAACTGAGCGTGACATTGCTATGTTTTTGAGCGGCAAGATGCTCAAATTATACAGTTTGTTTCCTGCCTTACCATAAAAATCAGTTATAACTCAGTTATAAGTCAGAAATTTGTTTTAATTTTTCGCCGTAAGCACTCTACTGTAATGCTATTCCGTGTTTACAAAATTTATTCCATGCTAACATTCGCATAGTGCGGGATAAGCACTGTACAAAAACTTCTCAACAGTAAAGATTCTCGACTTTTTTTAAGAAGTTGGGAATTGATCCTTTCGATTTTCAGATACATCGGCTGCATAATTTATGCTTTTTATTACAATTTTATGCTCAACAAGATATGAGATACATGATATTTTTGGATTAGAAACCGATATTAAAAAATAGCACCATAAAATACATACTGTGTATTTTAGTTGAATTAATATTTAGTAGATTTTTTGAGTTAAAAACTTTACTAGAAAAAGCAACAATTGATACAAGTTGTTTTTTTGAAAAACTACTATTGATTACAACTTAAAAAAAAAATAATAGTGACAATGGGGAAAGAAAAAACCTGTTAATTTGCGCTCGGAGACGAATAATGGTAGCGATGTCTACGACCGACAAGGCCAACGCAGAGAACGTTCAACATCGGCTAACTATACAAACTGTAGAAATTGCCCCTAACACAACGGCGATTCGCTCTCTTGATTGGGACCGCGATCGCTTCGATATCGAATTCGGACTGCAAAATGGCACAACCTATAATTCATATCTAATTAGGGGCGAACAAACAGTTTTGATTGATACTTCTCACCAGAAGTTTCGCGATCTGTATTTAGAGACTCTAAAAGGTCTTGTCAACCCCAAAACAATTGATTACATAATTGTCAGCCACACAGAGCCAGATCATAGCGGCTTGGTGGAAGATGTTCTTCAATTAGCTCCTAGAGCCACCGTCTTAGCCTCAAAAGTTGCGCTGCAATTTTTAGAAGGTTTAGTGCACGATCCTTTCTCGAAGAGGGTTGTAAAAACAGGCGATCGCATCGATATCGGCAAAGGACACGAAATCGAATTCGTGAGTGCGCCTAATCTGCACTGGCCGGACACAATCTTTAGCTTTGATCGCAAAACCCAAATTCTCTACACCTGCGATGCTTTTGGGATGCACTTTTGTGACGATCGCACCTTCGACGAAGATTTAGAAGCGATCGAAGCTGACTTTAGATTTTACTACGACTGCTTGATGGGCCCTAATTCTCGTTCGCTGCTGAATGCGATGAAGCGGATGGGTGATCTAGGGAAGATTAATATTATCGCCAACGGTCACGGGCCATTACTATACCATCATCTAGATGTTCTAACCGGGTGCTACGAAAATTGGAGCCAAAAACAAGCTAAAGCAGAAACAACAGTTGGCTTGTTTTTTGTCTCAGATTACGGTTACGGCGAACGCCTTGGTCATGCAATCGCCGAAGGTATACTGAAAACCGGAGTTGGGGTAGAAGTCCTGGATTTGAGTACTGCTGAGAGCCAAGAAATCCAAGAACTAGCCGGGAGAGCAGCTGGGATCATTATTGGTATGCCCCCGACTTCCGCCGCCGCCGCCCAAGCTAGTATCAGTTCGCTGCTAGCTGTCGCTAAGAACAAGCAAGTGGTTGGGCTGTTTGAATGTTACGGTGGGGATGATGAACCCATTGATACACTCCGCAGAAAGTTTATCGACTCTGGCATTAAAGAAGCTTTCCCAGCGATTCGGATTAGAGAAGCTCCTACCGCATCAACATTCCAGTTGTGTGAAGAAGCGGGTAAAGACTTCGGACAATTGCTAGTGCGCGATCGCAACATCAAGCAAATCAAGTCCCTTGATGTCAACATGGAAAAGGCGCTGGGTCGCATTAGTAGTGGACTGTATATAGTCACTACTAAAAAAGAAGATGTGTCAAGTGCAATGCTGGCATCCTGGGTAACGCAAGCGAGTTTGCAACCATTAGGATTGACAATTGCCGTTGCCAAAGACCGCGCCATTGATTCCTTAATGCAAGTAGGCGATCGCTTCGTCCTCAACGTTTTGGAAGAAGGCAATTATCAAGAATTGAAAAAGCACTTTCTCAAGCGTTTGCATCCCGGTGCTGACCGATTTGCTGGGGTGAAAACTCAAACCGCGAAAAACGGTTCCCCAATTCTAACTGATGCTCTAGCGTACATCGAATGTGAAATCCAGAGCAGCATGGAATGCAGCGACCACTGGATTTTATACTGCACCGTCGAAGAAGGCCGTGTCTCCAAAAACGATGGATTGACAGCCGTTCGCCATCGCAAAGTAGGTAATTACTATTAATCGAAACAGTGCCCAGTTATGAGTGCTGAGTCAATACGGTTTGGTTAGTGCATAGTCCTTAAAGATCCCCCTTAGTCCCCCTTAAAAAGGGGGAAATAGAGCCATCCATTCTGAGCAAGCCTTAAAAAGCTATCCATTCTTAGCCCCCCTTTTTAAGGGGGGTTGGGGGGATCAAGTCTTATCCGAACCTTATTGAGAGATGAAGGGGATAGTTGGAACTTAAAGTTTCAGGCTCAAAGGCTCAACTTCGAGGCTCAAAGGCTCAACGTCGAGGCTAAAAGGCTCAACGTCGAGGCTAAAAGGCTCAACTTCGAGGTTAAAAGGCTCAACGTCGAGGTTAAAAGGCTCAGCGTCGAGGCTCAAAGGCTCAACGTTGAGGTTAAAAGGCTCAACGTCGAGGCTCAAAGGCTCAACGTCGAGGTTAAAAGGCTCAACGTCGAGGTTAAAAGGCTCAAGCTTCAGCCTCAGAACCTCATTCTCCTCATCTCCCTCATTTTCTCCAATGCCCAATTCCCCAACTTTAAAACAGTTATGCCCAATTCCAAGCCACGCGACGTACAAGTTCTGCCAATTGCTACAAATACTAAAGCTATCAGAGCACGTAGTTGGTCACGTCTGCGGTTTGAAATTGAATATGCACTTGAAAGAGGTACTACCTCCAATTGCTATTTAATTGAAGCTGATAAAACCGCACTTATTGATCCACCGCCAGAAAGCTTTACCGAAATTTATTTAGAAGCATTACAGCAGACTGTAGATTTGCAACATTTGGATTATATAATCCTGGGTCATTTTAATCCCAACCGAGTTGCAACTCTCAAAGCAATTTTAGAACTCGCACCACAGGTAACTTTTGTCTGTTCTCTTCCCGGTGCAAACAATTTGCGTGCTGCTTTCTTAGAGAAAGATTTGAACGTCTTAGTGATGCGGGGGAAAGAAACTCTAGATTTAGGCAAAGGTCATGTTTTAAAATTCTTCCCCACTCCTAGTCCACGCTGGCCAGAAGGACTTTGTACCTATGACCAGCAAACCCAAATTCTTTACACAGATAAGTTATTTGCAACTCATCTCTGTGGCGATGAAGTGTTTGATGATAACTGGGAAGCGCTTAAAGAAGACCAGCATTACTACTTTAACTGCCTGATGGCTCCCCAAGCTCCCCACGTAGAAGCAGCTTTGGAGAAAATATCAGATTTGCAGGTGAGAATGTATGCTGTGGGTCACGGGCCATTGGTACGCACCAGCTTAATCGAACTTACCAAAGCTTATGGAGAATGGAGCCGTTCTCACAACGATCGCGAGATTTCTGTTGCTCTACTTTATGCTTCAGCTTACGGAAATACGGCGACTTTGGCACAAGCGATCGCTCTGGGACTAACTAAAGGTGGAGTCGCAGTAAGATCGATCAACTGCGAATTTGCCACTCCTGATGAAGTTCGCATCAACCTAGCACAGTCAGACGGTTTTATCATCGGTTCACCCACCATCGGCGGTCATGCGCCAACTCCCATTCATACTGCTTTAGGTATTGTGTTATCGAGCGGTGACAACAGCAAACTTGCTGCGGTATTTGGTTCCTATGGCTGGAGCGGCGAAGCATTTGATTTAATTGAAGGTAAACTTCGGGATGCTGGATATCGCTTTGGTTTTGACACCCTGAAGGTCAAGTTTAAACCTGATGAAGTTACGCTCAAGCTCTGCGAAGAAGTAGGCACAGACTTTGCCCAAGCGCTGAAAAAAGCTAAAAAGGTGCGGGTACCACAACAAGCCGCGACTCCAGTAGAACAAGCTGTGGGTCGGATTGTTGGTTCCGTGTGCGTGATTACAGCGAAACTTGGAGAAGTGTCCACCGGAATGTTAGGCGCTTGGGTTTCTCAAGCCACCTTTAATCCCCCTGGACTTACCATTGCCATCGCTAAAGACCGAGCGATCGAATCTTTGATGTATCCAGGCGGTAAGTTTGCCTTAAATATTCTATCTGAAGGCAATCATCAAGATTACATGAAACATTTCCGCAAATCTTTCGCGCCTGGGGAAGATCGATTTGCCAACTTTAATACAGCAGTTGCGGACAACGGCTGTACCGTCCTCACCGACGCTTCCGCATATTTAGAATGCTCAGTTAATCAACGCCTGGAATGTGGCGATCACTGGGTTGTGTATGCAACTGTGGACGAAGGTAAATTACTCAAACCTGATGCCGTGACTGCCATCAACCATCGTAAAACAGGCACTCATTATTAAATAGTGAGAAGTTTGACCTAACGAAACCGCCTTAGCTCAAATATAGCCAAGGCGTTTGATTACAAAAATTATCTTTTTCTTGTGGGATAGGCATCTTGCCATCCCAGTTTTTTTGTCGATAATAACCAATTTTAAAAAAGAATGCGGCTTGTAGAGACGCGATTCATCGCGTCTGTTACCCAAGGATGTGTTACTAGAGTCTCTATCTTTAGACCGATGTTCGAGGTTTTTTAAGTTTTAGATTATACACAATCTACTTTTAGATTACAAAACCATCTATTGTTTTAAAGGGACTCCGACAACACTCTGGTAGATTTCTGAAATGAGCAACCATTGGCTACAAACTGTCGTGAGTGCGATCGCAGGCGTATTGCCTAGCTTCCGCCCAACGTAGGAGCATCAAGTCAAAGGTTGTTTCTGCCCTGCGACGAAATTCTTATCTACCGAACACCAGAGTTATTAAGGAGCCTGTGCCAAGTGAATCCCAGTGACAGCACCATCGACAAACCATCTTTAGAAATCAACGCTTCTCGCCAGTTTACCGCTTGGCTGTATGAGCAAAACCTTAGTTTGTCCTTCACTACCTATCAAGCCGGAAAGTTGTTCTTCATCGGCTTGCAACCAAACGGCAAATTGTCCGTGTTTGAACGCACCTTTGAGCGGTGCATGGGGTTGTATGCCAATGGCAACAGCCTCTACATGAGTTCCCTGTACCAACTGTGGCGATTTGAAAACATTATTCAACCCGGACAAAACCACCAAGGCTACGATGCTCTCTATTTGCCTCAAGTGGGTTATGTGACAGGAGATTTGGATATTCATGACATCGCGTTGAGTAAAGCAGAAGAGAAATATTTAGGATCACAAAAATTAGTATTTGTCAATACTTTATTTAGTTGTCTCGGAACAGTCAGCGAAACCCATAGTTTCGTTCCCCTGTGGCAGCCAACCTTTATCAGCAAGCTAGCGGCGGAAGATAGATGTCACTTAAATGGGTTGGCAATGCAGTCAGGAAAACCCAAATATGTCACTGCTGTCAGCCAATCGGACGTTGCAGAAGGTTGGCGGGAGCATCGGGTAAATGGGGGCTGTGTCATTGATGTAGAAAGCAATGAAATTGTGTTGCGGGGGCTGTCTATGCCCCACTCTCCCCGATGGCATCAAGAAAAACTTTGGCTGCTCAACTCAGGGGCGGGAGAGTTTGGCTTTGCCGACTTAAAGCGGGGAGTGTTTGAACCAGTCGCTTTCTGTCCAGGATATCTGCGCGGTTGTGCATTTCATGGTGACTTTGCAATAGTAGGAATTTCCCAACCCAGGCATAATAAAACCTTCAGTGGCTTGCCTCTAGACGAGAAATTGCAACAGAAAAACGTTGAGCCTCGCTGTGGGTTACTGGTAATTGACTTGAGGAGCGGTGATATTGTTCATTCTCTGCGAATGGAGGGGGTGGTACTGGAATTGTACGACGTGGTAGCACTTTTGGGTGTACGTCATCCAATGGCGATCGGGTTTCGTAGCGATGAAATTCGGCGGGTAGTGACGGTGGGATCGGATCAAAATCTATAATTCAACAGCAATAGCACCTAATCTAGCAGTTTTCAACTTGTCTAATCTTGATGGCAACAATGGTTTTGCGATCGCTGGGTCTTTGAGTAACAAAATCATCGTTACTGCTACTGATGAAGTTTTGGTAACTTTGACTGGGATTAATCCTACAACGTTGATTGCTGCTAATTTCACCATTGTCTAAACGAGCTGAAGTAATATTTAATTTTGGCAATTATTCATGATCCAAAACTAGCCACTTCTACAGGACGTTCCACAGCTAATTTTTTACGGTTAGTTTTGATTTGTTCAATTTTGTGAAGAGTTTCAGCAGTTAAATAACTTTCACCGCAATGAGTACAGGTTATCGTTGGAATATTTTCTATTACTAGCAGGTCTTTACCCTTACCGTAAGTTCTAGTAATTCGGCGGATTTTGACACCTTCACTTCCACAAATATCACACAGCATTTGCCGCTTTCCTGGTATTAGGGTATGTATACAGTAATAATAACAAGTTTTCCATTCGGACTTAGCTTGGCATTTATCTCAACTTCTTCGGCATCAAGAGTTAAACCTCTAATGCGATATTTAGATTCTGCTGTCACTTTATCTTTTTGACGTTCTGCCAATTTAATAAACATCTAACTCTGAAATTTTCAAAGTTTCTAAATCCATAACCAGAACGTTTAATCAGTTTAAGTTTGTTATTAATTCCTTCAACCACACCACTATTTGTCCCATTATCAAATTCAGGAGTACTCAGCACTCAGCACTCCTGAATTCTTCTATTTGTTCTAAAACTTCAATTCCCCATTGTGTAAGGGTTTCGCCTATCACTTTTTGTGTGCGTAGGCGTAGCCCGTCGTAGACATCGCCTAAAATTGCAATCAGATTTGATGTATCTAAATCTACTAGTACTGCACAGTAGTGCCCCTTTCCTTTAACCAGAGCTATCTCATCAATCCCAAGTCTTTTTAAGTTTAAAGGTTTTAAATCTGATAATTCTTCTGATGCATCCTTTAAGATACGTTCTATCTCTTCTGTTGTCACTATTCCTTTTGAGGCGATACTATGAATATCGTTTTCTAAAACTTCTTGTATTATTTTGTGTGCAAGACGTTTTGTATAAGTCCTTTTTCTTCTCACAAAATCTAGGTCTTCTCTACGAGACGCTACGCGAACGCTAAACGGTTTTTTACATTTATCACATTTGAATTGTCGCCTATTAATTTCTAAAAATACTGGTTTGTCTCCAAAGGGTAAGTCTTTAACAATGTATCGATGATTTTGATGCAATTTATGACTTTTTGCACCACATTTAGGACAAATACTATTTGATATTTTCGATTCGGTTTGTAAAATAATTCCAATCCCACCATGAAGACGATGTGATATGACTTTGACATTCTCTAAACCAAGAAGTTCTGTTAAAATTTTAATATCTTTTTTGTTGACCACGACTATAAATACACCAAAAAATATTATTGTTATATTTATATAAATTAACAATAATGTTGCTTGATCAAGAGTAATACCAATACGATAATCACCAACTCGAATCTTATATTTATCACTATAGCCTTTCAGCTTTTTAAGATATCCTAATTCAAATGGATTCTCTGATTCAAGTTCTTGAAACACGATAGATTCTACACGGCTTTGAATCTCAATCGGTAAATCAGCAAGTTCTTTCAAGAACCTTTTGGTATATTCAACTTGCCACATTTTCTTCTTTTAGTGATTGATAATATTTTAGTGCTTCCTCTTTTGATAGTGGTTCTTCTTTCTCTACTTCCTCCATGAGTTTTGCTAAACCGTAATCCTCAAGAATTTCTTCAATTTTTTCAAATTCAGCGATAGGAATTTGTACAGCAATAGGTCGTTGATTTTCGTCGAGAACATAATTTTTGTGAACTTCAAGCATTTTAATAACTCCTATTTGTAAAAATCTATTGATATTCACCTGTGAAATTTTTGGTGTCAGGTAATTAGATTTTAACAGTTTATCGCGATCGCATGGATTGACCTCTCCCCCAACCCCTCTCCGAAGCGGAGAGGGGAGTCGGATTTCTCCCCCTTCCCTACAAGGGAAGGGGGCTGGGGGTTAGGTCTTTTCATAACAAACTGTGGAAATACGCATCAAAACTTTATCAAGTTCGTGTCTCACTTCTTCATTTTTAATTCGCAACAAACGCAGTCCCCTAGCTGACAAAACTTTGTCACGTTCTGCATCATATTCGGCTTGTTGTTCATGAATTTTGCCATCTACTTCTATCACTAATGCAGTTGCATGACAGTAGAAATCTGCAATAAAGCCATTGATAATTTGCTGACGGCGAAAGTGCAAACCATTCAGGCGATTAGCACGAAGATGTTGCCAAAGAATTTTTTCTTCTGGTGTCATTTGCTGACGAAGTTCTTTGGCACGTTGCACTTTAACTAAATCTACTTTGTATCCGATTACAATATTGCGAGTTCCCTCTTTTTTCAATGGATAGGATTCTTCGGGTGTTGGATTATTCATTTATAAAGTAGGAAAATAGATTTTTATCTTTATATTATGTGTGACCTCTCCCCCAACCCCTCTCCGACGCGGAGAGGGGAGCCGGATTTCTCCCCCTTCCCTCGTAGGGAAGGGGGTTGGGGGGTTAGGTCTGTGTGCAAAGTGAGAGGGTGCGATCGCAGTTCACTATCTTTGCTTATACCAAATAAGGACATTAGATAATTTTTAGTATAAATTAAATAAATACCTCCTGTTTGATATTTGAACTATCTATCAGATAAAAGCCTTGTAAAGGTTGTTTTTTAGTCTCGCTAAGTTTTCAAACCTCAAATTTAATTTCTACATATTATTATTTATTCTATTGTTATGGAAAAGAATGTGGCATTACGCAAAACTGATCAGGGCTGGAAATTTATTGATGAGTCTGAATTAGAAACTTTTGTTTGGGATAATTTAGAAGAAATATTTGAACTAAAGCCCTTAACGCGCCAATTATCTATAAAAGGAGAAATTTGTGACATCTTAGCAACAGGAGAAAATAATCAACTAGCTATTATTGAACTGAAAAATACAGAAGATAGATATGTGATTAATCAACTTACACGCTATTATGACAATTTGTTAGAAGAACAACCTTTAAAAACTAATATTAATTATGATGAAGAAATTCAGTTCTGTTTTGATAGAAAATCGAAAAAGATACTATTGTTTCTATGGCTAATTATTCCCAACCGCCAAAATAAAACTATTGCTAGAATGCAAATTGATTCAACGCAAGAATATCTTACATATCAGCGATATGCTCCTGTGAAAGAAGGAAGTATATTTTGGGAAAAATTCTTTAATCGTATTTTTTATACTGTTTCAGAAAATAAAGGCAGCTTTTTCAAACAGGGAATATTTGTTGATGATATTAAATCTCTAGTTGACAAGGCATTACAAATATGGCTAGAAAGAATCAATTAAAATAACTTTAGCTTCAACTTCACGAGTATATAAACAATGGTCGCCTTTTCCTTCTCTATGAAATGTGCAACCTGCTTGTTCTAAAAGCTTAATTAACTCCTTTGGTTTCAGGGAAGGTATATTTTTAGGCATAAACCTTTCTTAATTCATCTATCTCTAAATCTTGTTCTTTTCCTTCAAAAGATAAAAATTAATGTAATTCATCTATTGAAACGGTAGATTTATAAATATTACTTTCAGACTCATAAACCAGTTGAAAGGATTCAATTGCTTCTTTCAGTTTATTAACTGCATCCTCTTGAATATTTCCCTGCCCGACAATGCCGTTTTCTAAACATAAAGCAACCCAATAGCCAGAACTTTTTCTGAGTACAACGGTGTAAAAATTCATTCTTTCCTCCGACTTAATAACTATTTTTTAAGGTTTCTTCTAATGTAAAAGGAGATTCTTGAGGAAAGAAATTTAATTTAATCCCTGTTTCCTCAGATGCTTTTAGACGAGCTTTTTGATAACAATCTTCAAATACTTCTACAAGTAGAGGTTGCAAACTAGGACTATCTTCTAATAATGTTTCAATACAGATACGCTGTTCAGAAATGGTACTGCGCCAACTTTCACTACGTTTTTCTGGTTGATATTGCCATTTCAGCAAGTGCATTAATAGCACAATTAATCGATTTTTTAACTCGCGTTTTTCGCTTCTCCCCATGCTTTCAATTTCTTCAACTAAATTAGGTATATCTATTTCATTAAAATTATTTTCTTTTAACTGCTGGGCAAGTGTTTGCGTCCACAAGTAAAAATCTTGTTCATAAAGATTTTTTTCATTGATAAAAGATGAACTGGTCATTAATATTCCTCTTGGAAATGCTAAAAATTAGGTGGGCATAACACCCACCTAATTAAACTATACCAACAAAGCCTGCTCCTCCTTAGAAATAACTCGCCCTTCATCCTCAAAACCGAGGATTTGATCAAAGTTCAAATACCGATATAAATCATCTGCAAAAGGCTCAATTCTACTCGCCACAATATCCAAATATTCCTGCACTGTAGGAAGCCGTCCTAGCAGCGCACAAACTGCGGCTAATTCTGCTGAACCAAGATATACTCGCGCATCTTTACCCATGCGATTATTGAAGTTGCGGGTAGAGGTAGAAAACACTGTTGTCCCATCAGCAACTCGCGCCTGATTACCCATACACAAGCTGCATCCTGGCATTTCTGTACGCGCACCCGCAGCCCCAAAAATGCTATACACACCTTCTTCTTTTAATTGGTGTTCATCCATCCGCGTTGGTGGTGCTATCCACAGGCGAGTTTTCACTTCACCCGCGCCTTCCAAAACTTTCGCTGTTGCCCGATAATGACCAATATTCGTCATACAAGAACCGACAAATACCTCTTGTACTGGATCATTAGCAACTTCCGATAATAATTTAACATTATCCGGGTCATTGGGAGCAGCAACAATTGGCTCTTTGATTTCGTTCAAATCAATTTCAATTATTTCGGCATACTCAGCATCGGCATCGCCTTCTAATAACACCGGATTTGCTAACCATTCTTCCATCTTTGCCACACGGCGCAGCATGGTACGCGGATCATGATAGCCCCGTGCTATCATATTTTTCAACAGCGCGACATTAGAACGCAGATATTCGGAAATTGTCTCTACACTCAGCTTAATTGTACATCCGGCGCAAGAACGCTCGGCACTAGCATCGGTAAGTTCAAAGGCTTGTTCAACTTTTAAATCTGGCAAACCTTCTATTTCCAAAATTCGCCCGGAGAAAACGTTTTTCTTGTTCTGCTTTTCTGCTGTCAGCAAACCTTTTTGAATTGCGACGTAGGGAATGGCATTCACGACATCCCGCAGGGTGATACCTGGTTGCAATTCACCTTTAAATCTTACCAATACTGACTCTGGCATATCTAAAGGCATGACACCCAAAGCTGCTGCAAAGGCTACCAATCCAGAACCGGCGGGGAAGGAAATACCTAAGGGGAAGCGAGTGTGAGAGTCGCCGCCAGTTCCCACGGTGTCGGGTAGCAGCATCCGATTTAACCAAGAGTGGATGATACCATCACCGGGACGGAGGGCGACACCGCCACGGGAGGCAAAGAAGTCGGGAAGTTCGTGATGAGTTTGGATGTCTACTGGTTTGGGATAAGCTGCTGTGTGGCAGAAACTTTGTATCACTAAGTCTGCACTGAAACCAAGACAGGCGAGTTCCTTTAATTCGTCGCGGGTCATGGGGCCTGTGGTATCCTGGGAACCAACGGTGCTGATAATGGGTTCGCAAGATGTGCCGGGACGCACACCAGGTAATCCGCAAGCTTTACCTACCATTTTCTGTGCCAAGCTGTAGCCTTTGCCTGTATCAAAGGCTTGCTGAGGACGGGTAAAAACTGTACTGTGTTCCAAACCAAGTGCAAGACGAGTTTTATCGGTGAGGGTACGTCCAATAAGTAAAGGGATGCGTCCACCTGCGCGGACTTCATCGAAGATGGTATCAGGTTTGAGGGCAAAGGTGGAAATGATTTCGCCTATTTCGTTGGTGATTTCACCTTTGTAGGGATGGATGGTAATCACCGCGCCGGTTTCGAGTTTGCTGACATCGCACTGGATAGGCAAAGCACCGGCATCTTCTGCTGTGTTAAAGAAGATTGGCGCGATCGCACCACCTAAAATATAACCCCCAGCGCGTTTGTTTGGCACAAAAGGTATATCATTTCCTGTATGCCACAATACTGAGTTGATAGCAGATTTCCGCGAGGAACCAGTACCAACTACATCCCCCACGTAAGCTACAGGATGCCCTTTTTTCTTCAGTTCGCCAATGGTTGCCAAGCTTCCCGGTTGCCGTGACTCTAACATCACTAAGGCGTGTAAGGGAATATCTGGGCGAGTTGTGGCACTTTGGGCGGGGGATAAGTCGTCAGTATTGGTTTCGCCAGG
Source organism: Nostoc sp. WHI (assembly GCF_015714725.1). Taxonomy (GTDB): domain Bacteria; phylum Cyanobacteriota; class Cyanobacteriia; order Cyanobacteriales; family Nostocaceae; genus Nostoc. Next base: position 20,979 of record NZ_WBKM01000282.1, on the reverse strand, counting down.
AACTTTAAAAACGGTGACAGTAATCGCTTCTGGTAGTGTTGGACGAATTGTAAACCATTCAGCTTCCGCCCAAGAGTCAATCACCCGCTTGGCGAAAGGATTGGTTTTAGATAACTCTAAAATATCGTGGAAAGCGTCATACACCAAGAGGATTTTGCTTAAGGCGTTGGCGGCATAGGCGGCGATGGGTTCCTTTCCTTGTCCACCCATGACTAGAGGTGTTTCAGATGAGTCTGAGAGGGATACAGTAGGCCATTGCAGCAAATCGATTAAAGATTGCACGTTGTAACCACCTACCATCGTCCCTAACAATTGCACCGCTTCTATGCGCGAAATTAAGGGACTAGTGATTTCCTTTTTGGCAATGGCACTAAGAAATCCAGCTTTGACATAAGCTGCTGGATCTACACCAGGAGAAACGCGATCGCTCAATAGATGTAATAATATATCTTCTTGACCCTTTGGCGGATTTTTCAGTAATTCGCACAGTTCAGATGTTTGCTTTGCATCTAATGGTAAGGGGGGAATTCCCAGTGCTGCTCTTTCGGCAAGGTGTTTACGGTATGATTCCAGCATTTTTATGTTCTCCAGTGGGGTGATTTCCCGTTAACAAGGGGGAGTTTTGGCCAGGGTTTAGTGATAAAAGTTTACCGTAGTTTTATTGCTTCAAGGGTTACGGTTAAACGCTTTTGTATAATATTCTAATCTGTTTCTATTAGAATAGAAGCAATACCTGTTATCAAGATTTGTACTCTTTATGAGCAAAATAGAAATTCCAGCATTTAAAGTAATTCAAAATAATATACCTATGCTTTTATTTATCACTACTGTTCAAATGATTTATGAGCGTTTTGATGTGTCCCAGAGAATTTCTGACAAGACATTAGGATACCAAAGATCCTTTTCTAAGCCTAGAATTAAAGAAATAAAAAATTACATTAATCAAGAGCAAGGTATTATACCCAATTCTATCTTAGTAAATATTGATGAAGGTAAATTTTCTTATTTAGAAAATGATAAATTATTAACTTTAAATAACACAGAATCTCTGGGGCTGATCATAGATGGTCAGCATCGAATAAAAGGTTGTTATGAGGCAAACCCTGACTTTCCATTAATGGTAGTTGCTACTTTAGGATTATCTGTTAAGGAACAAGCTCGACTGTTTATTAAAATTAATAAGACTCAAAAAGGTGTTCCCGCATCTCTTTATTTAGACCTACTTAATTTATTAGAAGGAGATATTGAAAATTTTGATGAAGAAGGAGTTACAGCAGAAAGACGAGCAACAGAAATTGCAACTAGATTAAATGAGACAGATGAAAGTCCTTTGTATGAATTAATCAGAAGAACAGGAGACGCTGGACTTGGTATATCTTTAAGTGAATTTGTTAACCAAACTAAGGATTATGTAGAACCCAGAACAGGCAAACTTGCTACATTAGGTTTTGAGCAACAATATAAAGTTTTTGAAATCTACTTTCGTTCTATTAAAGCAGTGTTTCTAGAACAATGGGATGATCCAAAATCTTACATTCTGAAAACAGTTGGATTTTGTGGTATTATGAAAGCATTCTATGAGATTTTTAATCTGGTTATACAAAAATATCAAATGTTTAATACTGAAAATACAATTAAAGTTCTTCAGTTGATTCAAGATTTTAAGTTTAATAAAGAGAACTTACCTAGTGGGGGAGGTTTTAAAGCGCAAGAAAAAGTCGGTGAAATGATGATTAGCCGATTAAAAAATGCGGTTCGTGAAGATTTTGTGGTGATGATTGGAGATTAGAAAGTGTGTCATTAACGTTTGAAGAAATTGCTATTGCTTTTAGCAACTGTAATGGTGATGCTAAACTCTCTTTTAAAGAATATTTGAAAGATTTATATAAATCTAAGGAAGATTATGAAAAAGGATTTATTATCTCCAATGCAAACAATTATATATTGACTGATATTGAAAAACTTTTATCCAAAGCTATTTTAAATATTTGCTCTACTGACCATTTAATCAAAAAAGGATATTTCAGTTGGGGTTTTGTTACTTCCTATTATTCTAATTTTTTCTTAATCCAAGGTTTAAACAGAACACAACTTAACTTTACAACTTGGGTGTCTCGATCTGTAGATTGTCAAGAAAAAGATTATCAAAAAAAGAATATTCACATCAAAGGTATTGCTAATTCAGCAGATGAACATCAAAGACAGTTCAAACGATTTTTTGAAAATTTTAGCGATTTTGGAAAGCGTAAAGGAATTGATAGGCTTTGGACTATTGGAATTAAATCTTTTGACTTAGGTAATGAATCGGAAATAAGAAATAGAATTAACTATGAAATTTCTCCAGATGCTTTTTATGAGTTAGATTTAGATACTCAAGAGTTTCATAAAATTATTATAGATAATCAATATTGTCCCTTTAAGGAAGATAAAGAAGATTCAAGAATACCTAATTATTCTCGCAGAAACTTAAAATTGGCTATGGCAAGATTAAGGATGTTAAGTTATACCTTAAATGTTATCGCTATCAGAAATATAGAATACCAGAGTTATTATCAAAGGAATATGAAAAATAGATTAAAAGCCATTCAAGACAAGTATCCTGATGTGAGTGAATGGATTAAGGGCTACTTTCAGGATTGGTTGATTTTTGATTCAGAACTTGTAGAAAAAGATGAAGTTTAACAGAATATTGCTAATCTAATCAACTTTTTTATCTAACCTGATTATGAAAATTGAGGAGAGATACTTTGTTAAGTGGGTTTGTGTGTGCGATCGCTCTTTGGTGTAAGATGATATGTGTTAGCGTATCCCTTGATTCAGATAAAATAATTAACTTGTACTCCATAACACGCTTCTTTTGTATATGCCCAAAACTTACACCGTAGAAATTCATCACCAAGACAAAATTCATACATTGCAAGTTTCTGAAGATGAAACTATTTTATCAGTTGCCGATGCTGCTGGTTTGGATTTGCCAAGCTCCTGTCATGCAGGTGTTTGCACAACTTGCGCCGGTCAAATAACTGAGGGAACTGTCGATCAAACTGATGGTATGGGCGTTAGTTCAGATTTGCAAAAGCAGGGTTATGTATTGCTTTGTATTGCCAAACCCCTTTCTGATTTAAAAATTCAGACGGAAAAAGAAGAAGTAGTCTATCAGTTGCAATTTGGTAAAGACTAATAAAGTCAACAGTTATCAGTATATGGTTTGATTATTGATAACTGTCATTATCAAAGCTAATAAATAACATAAGTATTTTGTTGTACCTCATATCAGCTATTATAGAAACTATAAATCAACAGGATTTACAACCATGACGACTCATTTTATCACCGCAGAAATTGATTTACAAGAAACTCCCGCAGAGTTACTAAAAGCAATTGAAACAGAGTTGAACAAACAGGGGGAACCTCTTCGTTGGGCAATTACCTCTATGAACGTTGAACAACAAAAAGCTACAGTTGAAGCAGTTGTTATAAAGAGTGCTAAGTAATGAGTGCTGAGTTGGGAGTTAACGCGATGTGCGACTTATTATTGGAATACTTCTCCAAACCTCTCCCCCAAAGAGAAAAGAGAGGCTTTGATTCTTGCTCCTCTTTCCTGCAAGAGAAGGGGTTGGGGTTAGGTTTGAGAGAAAGTCGTACACAGCGTGAGTTAGTATTTGATGGTTTCTGATTCATAACTCAGCACTCAGCACTCATCACTCAATATGCGTCCATACACTGTTATCTTAATTGTACCAACTGGCGTTGGGGCTGCCATTGGGGGTTATGCTGGAGATGCTTTGCCTGTTGCCAAAGTTATGGCACAAGTTTGCGATCGCCTTATTACTCACCCCAATGTCCTCAATGGCGCAAGTTTGTACTGGAACCTTCCAAATGCTTTCTATGTTGAAGGTTACGGACTTGACAAATTCGCCTCTGGATGCTGGGGTTTGCGTCCAGTCCGAATTAACAAAGTAGGTTTGCTTTTAGACCAAGCTATTGAGCCAGAGTTGCGGCTAAGACATATACAAGCAGCAGATGCAGTCAGAGCAACTCTGGGATTGACTTTAACAGATTACGTAATTACTGATGCACCATTAAATGTAGAATTACGGACTGCACCATCGGGAGCAAGTTGGGGGACAATTGGGAATCCAGATAGCTTGTTACGGGCAGCTGAGATATTAATTAAAAAAGCGGGGGCAGAAGCGATCGCAGTTGTTGCCCGTTTCCCCGATGATCTAGATGAGGAAGCAGTACAGAAATACCGCCACGGTGAAGGCGTTGATCCTTTAGCGGGTGCAGAAGCCGTAATTAGCCATTTGCTAGTGCGAACCTTTCAAATTCCTTGCGCCCATTCTCCCGCCCTTTTGAGCGAACCTCCACAACCTGATTTATCTCCCCGTTCCGCCGCCGAAGAATTGGGCTATACCTTTTTGCCGTGCGTCCTTGTCGGTTTGAGTCGTGCCCCACAATTCATAGTAGATAAGGAGTTAAGCACATTTCAACAAGAAGATATTTGGGCAGATCAAGTAGATGCTGCGATCGCACCTGCAACTGCTTGTGGTAGCAGTGCCTTACTAAGTTTAAGCCAAAGACGATGCCAAATAATTACCGTAGAAGAAAATAAAACTCTTATAAAAGTTCCTCCCCAACCCTTGGGGATCAAATCTATACAGGTAAACTCATATTTAGAAGCAGTGGGTGTATTAGCAGCACATAAAGCAGGTATCAATCCGTCTGCTCTCCATCCCAAATTATTACCTTTGCAGTCAGTAGCCAGTAATTAGGAGTTAGGAGTTAGGAGTTAAAAGTTAGAATTCATACTAATTACCTGAATTACAGCTACAAAGCATTCCCCCCTGCCCCCTGCCCCCTGCCCACTTCCTTAAAAACTCGTGGTTGAACAACAAAAGCAAAAACCAGAAATTCCATACCTGACACGCATCCAAGTACTTGGGGCAATGGGAGCGACTGCAATTATTTTATTGATAGTCGCTAAACTATGGCTATACTTTGGCAACTTTTCCCTATTCTCCTGGAAGTTAAACCAAAGAGAGTTGCTGTTGGGTGTAGGATTGGGATTCGTCATCACCGCCTTAAGTGGCTTGGCTTATCGCCTTTGGACTGCCTACCGTAAAAGTGCAGATTATTACCTAGAAGTAGTACTAAAGCCTTTAGCTTTACCAGACTTAATTTGGCTGGGGTTACTACCGGGGTTGAGTGAAGAATTATTATTTAGAGGTGTGATATTGCCAGCTTTAGGTTCTGATCATCTGGCTGTTATTGTATCAAGTCTTTGTTTTGGTGTATTGCATTTTAGCGGTTCCCAACAATGGCCTTATGTGATTTGGGCAACGATTGTCGGGATGATACTGGCATATAGTGCCCTAATCACTGGCAACTTATTAGTGCCGATTGTCGCCCACATCGTGACAAATTGGATTTCTAGCTACTTGTGGAAAATGTGGCAATTGTCGGCCATTAAAAGTTAAAAATCTTTTTTTAGGGTGCGTTACGGCTTTAAGTAGAGCGGTGTGAATAATTCAAGGTTTGTAGTAAGGACTTTAGTCCTAATTTGAGGGCTGAAGCCCACACTACAAACTTATCTCAAGATTTTTTACATTTTTGATTTATTCTCACCTACTTACTTAGTTTAACGCACCATGTTATGTACCAGTGCTAGGCGATTATGTGGTGTTTTTTGTGACAAATCATTTGAAAATATGCGCCTAATACACACATTATTTTAACGAGTCAGCTGCTAAAGCGATCGCCTGTGGTAAAATTCGATGTTCTTGAATTTGAATTCTGGCGTGGAGCGTTTCTGGTGTATCATTCGCCAGTACTGGGACTGCGGCTTGCATCAATATTGGGCCACTGTCCATTTCTAAACAAGCTATATGCACAGTACAGCCAGTGATTTTTACCCCAGATGCCAAGGCTTGCTCTACGGCATGGATTCCCTTAAAACTAGGTAACAAACTGGGATGTATATTGATAATCTTATCAGAAAAAGCATCAATTAATACTGATGTTACCAATCGCATCCAACCTGCCATAATTACCCATTCCACATCGTAATGTCGCAATGTCTGCACAACTTTCTCGTCAAACTCTTCGCGGCTTTTATAGTTGCGGTGATTCAACAAAACAGCTTCTACACCTCTATTGGTTGCTCTTAGAGCTGCTTTAGCCGAGGGGTTATTGTAAATTAAAACTTGAATTTGGGCATTTAGCTGTCCATCTTGGATAGCTTGGGCAACTACATCAAAATTGCTGCCATTCCCAGAAGCCATAATTCCCAGTTTTAAAGGAGTGATTTGTTGGCAAACATCGCTAATACTGGGAGAAACCAAGCTAGGGGTAAAATCAGGGCGGAAGGTCATAACAGCAAGAAGAGAAATTGTAAATGTCAAAAATATATACTAAGTCGTGGTTCGATAATGATACAGTGGCTGCCTGGATTTTTCTCACACCAGCACTAATTTTGCTAGGCGTTTTTATCATTTGGCCAATTGCCTATTTGTTTTACCTCAGTTTCACGGCTGGTAGTTTCACTTCAAAAGGTATTTATTGGATAGGCTTAAAAAACTATTGGCGCTTGCTACTCAACCCCGACTTTTGGCAAGTTTTGGGTAACACCCTTTATTTTACTGTTGCCACGATCATCCCCAGTTTAGTGATTCCCTTGGGATTGGCAGTGCTATTAAACCGCTCCATTCCCTTGCGGGGCATCCTGCGAAGTGCCTATTTTCTACCTTCAATCATCTCACTTGTGGCGGCTGGTTTGGGATTTCGCTGGCTGTTTCAAACATCGGGGCCAGTTAACGGACTTTTAGAATTTTTTGGCATTCCAGCCATACCCTGGCTAGGAAGCACATTTTGGGCAATGCCAGTACTGATTTTAATGAATATTTGGAAACAACTAGGCTTTAATATGGTGGTGTTTTTAGCGGGGTTGCAAGCAATTCCTATCAGTCGTTACGAAGCAGCAGATTTAGATGGAGCAAATGCTTGGCAACAATTTTGGTATATTACTCTGCCCGGATTACGTCCCACTGTTATATTTGCAACAATTACTACGGCAATTTTTACATTGCGGAGTTTTGAGCAAGTTTATGTGATGACTGGTGGTGGCCCACTGAATTCGACTAATTTACTGGTTTACTATATTTATCAAGAGGCATTTGGTCAATTTGATTTTGGTTATGCAGCAGCAGCGGCGACAGTGCTGTTAGCTGCGACATTGGTATTAGTGTATTTGCAGTTGCGAACTTGGGGAGAGGAGTAGGGGTTTAACATTTCGGTGTTGCTGATTGACGGGATGAATTTTGTTTCGCGCAAAGACGCAAAGACGCAAAGGTAAGAGTTGATCGCCTGATTAAATTTTGCTGTAAAAATTTAAACAAAAGTCGTCCAATTGATATAGGTGATATTCTAAAACAGAGAACAATACGGAGATTAAAGCCGCAGAGGATTTGATTGCAGCACAGGTGAGTTAAATGGCGAAGGTAGCGTTGCTGGTTGGGGTCAGTGAGTATGAGCCAGGGCTAAATCCGTTGCCCAGTGCGGTTAGAGATGTGGAAGCAGTATATGAGGTGCTACTGCATCCAGAGATGGGCGGGTTTGCTGCGTCAGATATTCTTCTGCTAAAAAATCCTGAGCGACAAGTTGTAGAAATGGCGATCGAAACGCTGTTTTCCGCGCGGCACAAGGATGATTTGCTGCTGCTGTACTTTTCGGGGCACGGTATCAAAGACGATCGCGGTAGGCTGTATCTGGCAACTCGCAACACCAGTAAGACGCAGCAGGGTGAATTGATTCGCTCAACGTCGGTGTCTGCCAATTTTATCCACGATCGCATGAGTGAAAGCCGCTCCCGGCGGCAGGTGGTGATCCTGGATAGCTGCTTTAGTGGTGCCTTTGCTGAGGGAATGTCTGCTAAAGATGATGGTACAATTGACATCCGGGAGCAGTTGGGCGGTGAAGGACGAGTCGTGTTGACTTCTTCTACTTCAACTCAATATTCCTTTGAGGAGCAGGGGCAAGATTTATCGATTTACACTCGTTTTTTGGTTGAAGGTATCAAGTCAGGAGAAGCCGATCGCGATCAAGATGAGTTTATCTCAATCGATGAACTCCATGAATACGCCAGTCAGAAGGTGCGAGAACTTCAGCCGGCGATGAAGCCGGAAATCTATGCAATTCGAGAAGGCTTTAAAATTCGACTGACAAAGGTGGCTCCGGGCGATCCTAGACAGCGATACCGTAAAGAGGTAGCGCGATTTATTCATCGAGGCGAAATTTCCTTTGTTGATCGTCGCACATTGGATGTACTGAGGACTCGCTTGGGATTGGAGACAACTGAGGCGAAGGCGGTTGAAGATGAGGTGTTGGAACCGTACCGCAAGGAGTTCCGCGAAAAACTCCAGCAGTATCAGCAGGTGTTTACTGAACTACTGGAGCGAGACGAGACGATTACCGATAGCGATCGCCACGATCTGCAAAATCTCCAGCAAATTTTGGGGCTGCGGAATGAGGATACGATGCCCATTGAAGCACAGGTGACTGCACGGTTTAAGACGCGTCAACAAAACTTGCAAACATATCAGCAGGCGTTTACAACGGCACTGCGGCAGGAGTTTCCTTTGAGTATGGGAAGCCGCGATCGCTTACGGCAAACCCAGCAGCAATTAGAGCTTGCGAATGGGGACATTGCGGCGATTGAATCTCAGATTACGGCTGAGGTAGAGGCATATCACCAGAAACTCCAGGACTACCAACGGCTGTTTTTTACTGCCACGCAGCAGGAATATCCTCTCAGCGAGGCAACCCGAAATGATTTACGTCAACAGCAGCAGCGTTTGGGACTGACGGATGTAGATATTGCACCAATTGAAGCGCAAATCACAACGCAGATTGAAAGCTATCAACAAAAACTCCAGCAGTACGAGCAAGCGTTAGTGAAGGCGACGCAGCGCCAGCATTATCCAGATGAGGTGACGCAAAAGCAATTGCAGCAAACATGGCAGACGTTGGGGTTGAGTCATGGCGATGTGGGTGCGATCGAGAGGCGGATTAATGCGGAGATTGAAACGCATCAAGCAAACTTGCGGCAATACGAGCAGGAGTTTACAGAGGCTATTCAGCAAGAATATCCGCTCAGTGCTTTCAAACGCTCTCAACTAACGCAACGTCATCAAGGGTTGAATCTGACTGCTGAGAATGTGACTGCAATTGAAAATTTAATTGTGGCTGCGATCGAGGAACATCGGCAAAAACTGCAACAGTATGAAGAGGTGTTTAGAGAGTCGATGCAGTTTGAATATCCTCTTAGTGACGTTACTCGTGAAGAACTTCAACGTTTTCAACGAATTTTAGAACTAAATGATGCGGAAATAGCTGCGATCGAAGCAATTATTATTCAATCATCTTCAGAAGCAGAATACAGAAAACAGCAGGAGAAAATCAGAAAGCAACAAGAGGCAGAAAAACAACTACAACAAGAAGTAGTAGTACAACTAACGCAGCAGGAGGCAGAGAAACAACGGCAGCGAGACGAAGCAGAATATCGCCAAAAATTACAGCAGTATGAGCAGGAATTAATTAAAATAATTAAAGCAGGAAATTCCCTTGATAGTGATGATATTCGGCAGAGCTTAAGGCAACTTCAACGGACTCTAGAACTTAAACAAACCCATATCACTGCAATTGAAACCAGAGTTGTAGCAAGTCAAGAATTGATTAAATCTAAATATCCGATTCAGCAGCCAAGCTCTGCTAAACCCACTAAACAGACTCAAAAGCTAATTACCCGACAAAAGTTTTTGAAGTGGGCTAGCTTGGGAGGTGTAAGTTTTATGACAGGATTGGTAGGTAGTGAAATTTTTGACGGTCAATCATCAACACCTGACTCTTTTAGGTTTGAAACGGTAACGGTAGATAAAAATGGACAGGTAATTAAACGAGATCCTAACAAGCAAGCTAAGTTCTTTAAAGAGAACTTAGGCAATGGCATAACTTTAGATATGGTTGAGATTCTTGGAGGCTCTTTTAATATGGGTTCGCCACCCGGTGAAAATGGTCGAACCGAATATGAAGAACCACAGCACGCTGTAAATGTGTCTGCTTTTTTTATAGGCAAGTTTGAAGTGACTCAGGAACAGTACCAGCAAATAATGGGTAGCAATCCGTCCTCCTTCAAGGGAGCAAAACGTCCTGTAGAGAAAGTGTCCTGGAATGATGCAGTAGACTTTTGCAATAAGCTGAGTCAACAGACTGGGTGCGAATATCGCCTACCTAGTGAAGCAGAGTGGGAATACGCCTGTCGTGCAGGAACAACGACACCATTTTACTTCGGCGAGACGATTACAACTGAGTTAGCTAGCTACAATGGGGATTACACTTACGCTTCTGAACCAAAGGGCAAATTTCGTGAAGGAACAACAGAAGTAGGAAGTTTTCCACCCAACGCCTTTGGATTATACGATATGCACGGGAATGTTTGGGAGTGGTGTCAAGATACTTGGCATGATAGCTATAAAGGAGCGCCTAGTGATGGAAGTGCATGGATAGATAATGCTAGTCAATATCCAATACTGCGGGGCGGTTCCTGGTTCAGCAATCCTAAAAACTGCCGTTCCGCGTCCCGCAACTTCAACGACGCGCGCGACATCCACTACTACAATATTGGTTTTCGTATTGTGTGCGCTGCCGGGAGGACTCTTTAGCCCTTTATGCTTTAGCTCTTTTGCCCTCTGCCCTTATTTTCTTTACCCTTTTTGAGTGTAGCGAAGCGGAACGATCTAATTTTTTTCAAAAAACAGAGTATATCAAATTAGGATTAAGTTTAAATAAAGACTCCAACTAGAAATAATTATGAACCAAGAGTTTACCCAAGCGATGCCTCAGAAGTTTAGTTATTCCACAACATCGAGCAAAAAGAAAATTTCCTCTTTTTACTTGGTGCTTTCCTGGCTAAATTAATCAATGCCATAGTTGATTTAGTTAAATCAACTATGGCATTGAGCAGTTCTAATAGTGAACAATCACAGACCCTTACATCTATCCGCGACACCCTACTACCTAAACTCCTTTAAAGTGAAATCCACGTCAAAGAAACGGAGAAAGTATTAGAGGCAGTGACATGACAAGAGTTGATTTAGACACAAGTATTTATAACCGCCCCTTTGATGACCAAACACAGCCAAAAGTATTTCTAGAAACACAAGCTGTCATCTTAATTTTACAAATGGTAGAAGCAAAATTAATAGAATTAGTTAGTTCTTCAGTTCTAGAATATGAAAATAGCCGTAACCCGTTTATTGTAAACCAACAGTCAATGGAGCGATACTTACAAATAGCTACATTGAGAGTATTACTAGATGAAAACATTAGAGGGAGAGCAAAACAACTAGAACAACAAGGCATTAAAGCCATTGATGCTCTCCACGTTGCTTGTGCCGAAACTTCTCAAAGTGATTATTTTATCACTTGCGATAAGAGATTAATCAATCGCTGTCAAGGTTTAACACTCAAAGCAATCAACCCGACTGATTTTATTTTGGAGATAGAAGATGACAATTAAAGTTATTAATGAACAGCAAAATCTACAAGAAGTAATGCAGATTCTTCTCACACATTTAGAGCCATCCAAGGTGATGAAATTTTGGGCAGCTTGTAAATTAGGGCAAAGTGATTATTTACAACTAAAAGAAAAGCTGTTTGCTCAAGATAATGTTGATAGTTTGTATGAAAAAATTCAAGCCTATCAAGACATAGAATGAAACATAGTATAAATGGCGATCAAAATGCTGTTCTCCGGTCGGCACAAGGATTATAATTAAATTGAGCGAACTCGTCAGTATCGGAATCTAATGGAGTTTTTGGGAAAGCGATTGATCGAGTACGTGCAAAATTTAGTTTAAGCAAAAACTCCAACTAGAGATAATTATGAACTAAGAGCTTACGCAAGCGATCGCCTGTGGTAAACTACGCACTTTCCACGGGCGATCGCACTCATGTAAAATATCGGCATACAAAAGATTTATCTTGAGCGATGCCTACGGCGGGCTACGCCTACGCACCTGCTGGGCTTTGAGATTAAGCTAGTATATTAGTACGAATTATTTTTGCTACTAATTGGTAGGAAGATGAATGTAGAAAAACTCTCTATTTCTTTACCACCGTCTTTAGTGGAGTTTGTCGAAAATTACAAGCGGAATAAAGGATGTAAATCTCGTTCTCAAGTAATTGAAGAAGCATTAGAATTGCTGCGAAACCGAGAATTAGAGGCAGCTTACCGAGAAGCATCTGCTGAAGTTGATAACGATTGGGATGTGACAGTGGCAGATGGTTTAACAGATGAAACGTGGTGATATTTATTACGCAAATCTTAGTCCGGTGATGGGTTCAGAAATGGCTAAACGTCGTCCAGTGCTAATCGTCAGTAATGATATAAATAATAGTGCTGCTACAACTGTGACAATTTTACCGCTTACTTCTAATGTGAACCGTGTTTATCCCTTTGAAGTTTTGCTTAATCCAGAGGTTAGTGGTTTAACGAAGCCTTCTAAAGTACAGGCGCAGCAAGTGCGAACAATTTCTAAGCAACGAATTATTGGTAAAGTATTAGGTAGTTTAAACGAAGATATAATGGTACTAATTGATGCGGCGTTGAAATTGCATTTGGGATTGGTTTGAGTTTATGCAGAAAAATAGCGATGTTTAAGTAAAGACTCCAACTAGAGATAATTATTGGCAGTGCTATTAAACCGCTCTATTCCCTTGCGGGGCATCCTGCGACGTTGGTACTAGTGTATTTGCAGTTGCGAACTTGGGGAGAGGAGTAGGGGAAGAGCCTTCGTTTTTTCTTACTTGGCTCTTTCATAATATTAAGATACCGTAAAAGTGGACTGCTCATATCCGAGTCTTATAGTATTATTAGAGCCGATCAATTATCTTGGCATTGTCTGGCAATTTGGCCTCTCTTTGCCCAGCAGTACGCGCCCTAGCAGTGAACAAACCAATGGGAGTATTTAATAAATCTACAGGAGTAACTTTACGCGCGATGCCTGGATTGGGCTGCGCCAACGCCTTCTTAATATCCCTTGGTACTTCTTTGAATAACCAACGGACTAAGCGATAGCCGCATTCTTTGGGTGTAATCTCTCGCATCAACTCTACACCATGTAGTTCGTGTAAATAGCGATTTGAGCGTCCATACCGCCGCCATTGACTTTGCAGTTCTTTGAGTGTGGCACGGTGGCGGTGCTGAACGATCGCCTCTGGGGCAAATTCCAAACGCCCGATGTTTTCCTCTAGAATTCGCCAGCAAATATCTGCATCGCCGCCAGTGGTAAGATAGGGGCGAAATAAACCCGCTTTTTCTAAGGCGATGCGTCGAATCGCTAAATTAGCGGTTTGACCATAGGGACGAAAGGAATGGGCAAGGGTATGTTTTTGCGACAGAGTTTCTTGACGGTCTGCATGTTGTTCTAACAGAGTTGTGCCTGGTAGTGGTAAAATTTCACCAGCGACCATTACCACTTTTGAATTGACAAAAGGCTGAATTAATGCTTTTAACCATTGCGGTTGCGGACGACAATCAGCATCGGTAAAAACTATAATTTCGCCCACAGATGTGCGAATCCCAGTATTACGAGCAGCATAAGAGCTTTGAATGTGGTTTTCGCTCAATGGGTGAATTGTAATTGGGCAATTTTCGGCAGATGTTTTGAGGATGGTGAGAGTGCGATCGCTACTGTTATTGTCCACCAATAAGTATTCTGCCCGGTCTTTTGGGTAAGTTTGAGACAATAGACAATTGATCAAATCTGGTAAATCTGCCTCACCGTTATAAATAGGAATAACCACCGACACCATTGGCAAAAAGCTGGTGACGATGGTTGTATCAAATGGCTGATGATTCATAAATCTGAAACTTTGGAGATGGGATTACTAGCTAGTATTCCCAATCTAAAATCCTGGAACGATGAGAAGGAGTCAGGAGTCAGAATTAATTAGTGAACGATTGGGACTCACCACTTTCTTATTGAGCAGTAAATCTGAAATTTAGCTGTATACTTAAACACATTTATTCACTTACCTATCAGACTCCAATTCATTCTGAATTCTGACTCCTGAATTCTGTTTTCATAACTCCAAAAATCTGGATTTGGGAATATATGAACACCTGACAACAAATCACTCACTTAAGGTTTCAAGTCACCCGCTCGGCTCATTGGTCGAGTGGGTTGATTTGCCGGCGGTTGGGCGAAGCTGTTATTTGATAGAATTGCGATCGCGCGGGCATATTGCGGATCACTCTTAGTTCCGATTAAATCTGGATTAGAAGCCAACTGACGCTCTTGTGGCTCTGTCAAGTCTACTTTAATATCCGGCGTAATCCCTTTATGGTTGATATCTGTTCCCGCAGGTGTGTAGTAATGGGCAATGGTGACTGCCAAGCCGGAACCATCTGCGAGTTCATGAACTGACTGTACCAAGGCTTTGCCAAAGGTTTGACCGCCGACAACTACTGCCCGTTTATTATCTTTGAGTGCGCCTGTGAGGATCTCGCTAGCACTAGCTGAATTACCATCCACTAATACCGCTAAGGGACGATTTGTTAGAGCAGTGCGATTGGCTTTAGTTTCCTCAGTGCCGCCAACACGGTTTACTGTCTTGACAATTGCGCCATTATCTAGCCACATCCGAGCAATTTCAATGCTCGACTGCAACAAACCGCCTGGATTGCCTCGCAAATCCAGTACATAAGAATCAACTTTTTTACTGTTCAAATCGCGGATGGCGCGTTGCATTTGCTCTGCGGCGTGAGAGCTAAATTCTCGCAAACGAATATAGCCAACGCGTCGATTCCCTTCTTGTTTGAGGGTATAGCGTACTGTTGGCACTTCAATATTTGCCCTCGTTAACTTCAGATCAAAGGTATTTTGCCCCATCCGTCCCAGCCGGAGTTTGATGGCAGTACCCGCTTTGCCGCGAATTAGCTTGGAGGCATCATCCACTTTCATTTTGAGAGTGGGTTTGCCGTCAATTGCCAAAATTTCATCGCCTGGTTTAATCCCAGCTTTCAGGGCTGGGGAATTCTCTATGGCTTCGACAACAGTGAGCCGCTTAGTTTTTTCGTTCACTTCCATCCGAATACCAATGCCGGAGACTTCTCCAGATGTTTGGCTAGTCAGGGCTTCAAACTGTTTAGGATCTAGAAACCGAGTGTAAGGATCTCCCAACTTTTGTAAAGCTTCGCGGATGGCAGCATAAGCTTCTTCACGAGATGAATAGTCTTTACTCAACAGGCTTTGTCTGGTTGCTTGCCAATTTTGTTGATTAAATTTGCCATCAACATATTCATGATTCACCAGTTGCCATACTTGGTCAACTATTGCTTTTGGGCTGTCTTGTAGGGCTAGGGAAGCACGGACACCGCGAGTCCAAGCAGAGCCAAACACAGACATTGTAGTAGTAGTGGCGATCGCTCCACCAATCAAGGCTACTTGGAGCAGTGAGTAACTTTTCGCAGATTGGTTCATGTATATTCAGATGGAATATATAGTGTTGTTGACGGTCTTGAATCAGTCTTTCCAGAAATTTTTAAGTTTTTATACCCCAAAATTAGCTATGATCTCTTCATCATTTTCTCGTTCAATGATGCCGAAAATACTGCATTAGTTATTAACAATCATTTCTCAGTTTGTAAGCCTTCTGCGGAAGGCGATACTCACCTTGTGACACTTTGATTAGCGTCATGTTTGCACTTTAGATTACTTTTATAAGATAGCACTTTGCTCACTGAATTGCATTCCTGTTGGACAGCCATTAAATCAGCTTTTACTACCTAAGTCATGAAACGCAAATTTACTATCAAATCATTAATTTCCATTACAAAAAACTTGAATAATCTGTGGCAATCGTTACAAAAACCCATTTATGGATTGTACTTTGTGCTGGGTGCTTGGCTATTTTTTACTACTATAACCTTAGTTTTTGCTTCTTCTAGACCAGTAGATGCGTTCTTTGTACTTGGTGGCAGTATTCGTCGAGAAACTTATGTCGTCCAACAAGCAAAACAATACCCGCAAATCCCAATCTTGATTTCTCATGGTTCTCCTGACCCTTGTATACGGTTAATTTTTCAACGGGAATTAGCAGACTTACAAAACGTTTGGTTAGAAAAGTGCGCTAATTCCACTTTTGAAAATTTTTATTATAGTATTCCAATTCTGCGGCGTTGGGGAGTGCATAAAGTCATGTTGATTACTTCACCAAGTCATTTACCGAGAGCTAAATGGATGGCACAGATTCTCTTGGGCGCTCATGGTATTTGGGTAGAGCCAGAGATTGTTCAGGAGCAAGGTATTCCTGGTAATCGTGAATCTAGGCTGAAGACGGGACTAGATTTAACACGCAGTTTCTTTTGGGCGATTTTAAGTCAAATTATTCAACCACAATGCTCAAATGTCACCAGACTTAGCGAGGTGGATATGCAAGCTTGGCAGTATCGAGGTTTTAAGTGTGAACATCAAGGGGAAGTGGGGAGTGGGGAGTAGGGAGTAGGGAGAAGTGAGAAATGACTTTTGGAGCGATCGCTGTCTGGTATTATTAAAAATGAGCCTGGAGTTACTTGCAGAGCAATGCTATGGCAGAAATTCGGTTGGCAATTGAGGGTGAAGATGCGATCGCAGCAACAGAGGCGCTTTTAGCAATTCCTGGTATCTCAGGTAACTATAGCGTTAGTTCAGAAGCACCGGAAAAAGAAGGAGTAATAGCAACTGTTGCAACCATCGTTGGTATTGTTGGGGGTGCGATCGCTATTGCTGAACAAATCCGCAAGTGGTATCAAGAATATAAAGCTAAACAGTCTGGTAAAAGAATTGAAAAGGTGTTGATTGTGGGGCGCAATGGCAGACGACTCCTTTTAGAAGATGCAACCCTGGAAGAGATTCGCCAAATTTTAGAATCGTAGAGACTTGATGAATCGCGTTTGCGGAATTGGGGATGATAGACTTGGGGTAAATACTGAAGTCTCAGGATTCCGAATGTGCAAACGCTCCACCTTGACCTCAAGCCAGTTGCCGAGAATGACGTAGAGTTACGTTATTTTATTGATAATCCAGACCAGTATAAAAAGCGATCGCTCCCTTTAACAGAAATCGCTGATTTGATTAAGTTGGCTGAGAGAGATTATTATGTTGCGGATTTACCAGAGGATTATATAGTAACTGGACGGCGATTGTATAACTGGTTGGATGGGAGCGATCGCTGGCTGCAACCTTTGTTAGATAAGTATAAGCGTGAGGGGATCGTGCTGGCGATCGCCGCATCTGAAAAACTTGCCCATCTGCCTTGGGAGGTGCTGCACGATGGCGTTAGTTTTTTGGTTCAGCAAATCCCGGCGATTGTCCCGGTGCGCTGGGTGTCGGATAGCGCGGTAAAAAAATTGACCATTGAAGGGGAACCAGAAAACCGGGCGCTGCAAGTTTTGTTTATGGCAACTTCGCCTCTGAATGTTGAACCTGTGCTGGAGTTTGAGGCTGAGGAAGCACGGATTCTGGAAGCAACGGCGCGACAACCTTTAGCTTTGACGGTGGAAGAAAGCGGCTGTTTATCGGAGTTGGGTTATTTAGTTGATGGTTACGACAGGGAATATTTTGATGTTTTACACCTAACGGGTCATGCTACTTTACAAGATGGGCAACCGCGCTTCATTACAGAAACGGCAACAGGTGAAGCTTTCTATGCCACTGCTGGAGATATTGCCCAAGAATTACAATTTCGACTGCCTAAACTGATTTTCCTCTCTGGTTGTCGCACCGGGCAAGCTGGCAATTCGGGATCTGTGCCGTCAATGGCTGAAGAATTGTTGAAATCGGGTGCAAAAGCAGTTTTGGGTTGGGGTCAAAAGGTTTTAGATCCTGATGCTACAGCCGCAGCTGCTGCATTGTATCAGGAATTGTCAGCCGGAAAGCAAATAACCGAAGCTCTTGCTTGTACCTACCAAGCATTAATTAAGAACAAAGCGCGGGATTGGCATTTGTTGCGGTTGTATGCAGCAGGCAATTTACCCGGTTCATTAGTTACGTCATTGCGGACTCGTGGACGTAAACCAGCACCACCGCTTTCTGTTTCTACCCAGTTTTTAGATCCTGCGGGTAAGGTGAAAGTCCCGACGCGAGAAAGTTTTGTTGGTCGTCGCCGTCAATTGCAAAATTGTTTGCGGGTGCTGAGTCAATCAACTGATGAGGTTGGGGTGTTGATTTATGGCATGGGCGGTTTAGGTAAAAGTAGTTTAGCAGCTAGGCTGTGCGATCGCTTGCCGAATTTTGAGCGTGTTGTCTGGGTGGGGAGAATTGATGAAGCTAATTTGGTGAGTCGTTTGGCTGAAAAGTTGGATGACAACGAACAACGCAAAAGCTTACAAAATTACGATGAAGAATTGAAATATCGGCTGAGGCGAGTTTTCCAGCAGTTACATGAACAAGCAAAGCCGTTTTTGTTGGTGCTGGATGACTTTGAAGGAAATTTAGAGACCTCTCCCCCAACCCCTCTCCGAAGCGGAGAGGGGAGTCAAGTTCCCCCATTCCCTTGTAGGGAAGGGGGGTTAGGGGGGTTAGGTCATCTGCAATCAGAAGCAGCAGAGGTGTTGACTGCTTTAGTTTGGGCGATTAGAGAAAATTACACTTCCCACCGGATCATTATTACTTGCCGTTACGATTTTGAATTTACCCAGTTGCAGTATTTCCATAAGCAGCCGTTGGATGCACTGCAAGGGGCAGATTTGCGAAAAAAGTGCGATCGCCTCACAGCCTTTAATGCTAAATCTCAGGTGGATGAGGCGTTAAAATCGCAAGCGCAGAAGTTAGCAGATGGTAATCCCCGCTTGCTGGAATGGTTGGATAAGATTCTGCAAAATACAACAGTTGACCAAGCGGCAATTTTGAATCGGTTAGCAGCAGATCCGGTGGAGTTGCGAGAGCAAGTTTTAGCAGAGGCGTTGCTGCAACAGATGGATACAACCATGCGGGAGATGTTGTCACGGGGTTTGGTGTTTGAGTTGCCAGTACCGAGGGAAGCTTTAGCCGCAGTTTGTGACACTATCCCCAATTTGTCACATTATATTAGTCGGGCGATCGCGTTGGGGCTGTTGGAAGTGAGCCACGATGAGGCGTTACGAGTGCCGCGCATTTTGCCTGTGCAGATAGAGTCAGATGGGGAATTACATAAGCAAGCGGCTAAGGTGTTGTATCGCCTTTGGTGGGAAGAGGCGAACACAGAAATCGAGGAACAACGGTTAGAAATTCATCGGTTGGCGTTGCTGGGTAAGGAAGAAAAAAAAGCAGCCAACATAGCAAGCAGTTTAGCAAATCGCTGGTGGCATCAAAGTCGATTTAGGGAAGCGGTGCAGCTGTGCAAATCAACCTTAGAAATTACTGAAGACTATCGCGTTCTCAAGGAGATGGGTTATTGTGAGAGCCAAGTTGGTGAGGTTGATCAGGCACTAAAGCATTATCAACAAGCGTTAAACCTTTGTCCTTTAGAAGATAAACAAGAACAAGCGGCGACGTTGCACTGTTTGGGAATGCTCAAAGCCAATACCGGAGAAATAGAACAAGCGATCGCCCTTTATGAACAATCCCTCGCTCTCACAGAACAAATCGGCGATGTCCAAGGTCAGGCGAGGACGTTAAACAACTTGGGACTGCTCAAAGCCAATAGAGGAGAAATAGAACAAGCGATCGCTCTTTATGAACAATCCTTTGCTCTTAATGAACAAATCGGCGATGTCCAAGTTCAGGCGAGGATGTTAAACAACTTGGGACTGCTCAAAGCCAATAGAGGAGAAATAGAACAAGCGCTCGCCCTTTATGAACAATCCCTTGCTCTTAATGAAGAAATCGGCGATGTCCAAGGTCAGGCACAGACGTTAAACAACTTGGGAATACTCAAAGCCAATAGAGGAGAAATAGAACAAGCGATCGCTCTTTATGAACAATCCCTTGCTCTCAATGAACAAATCGGCGATGTCCAATGTCAGGCACAGACGTTAAACAACTTGGGATATCTCAAAGCCAATAGAGGAGAAATAGAACAAGCGCTCGCCCTTTATCAACAATCCCTCGCTCTCAATGAACAAATCGGCAATGTCCAAGGCAAGGCGGCAACGTTGCAAAAATTGGGAATACTCAAAGCCAATAGCGGAGAAATAGAAGAAGCGATCGCCCTTTATCAACAATCCCTCGCTCTCAATGAACAAATCGGCGATGTCCCAACCAAGGCAATAACGCTGTGGTGGTTAGGGCATATAGCAGAACAACAGAGTAATTACAATCAAGCACTAGATTATTTGCAACCAGCCTTGGATATATTGCAGCGTATCCAATCTCCTCATGCTGAGAGAGTTAGGCAAATGGTAGCGAGAGTGCAAGATTTAATTCGTAATTCGTAATTCGTAATTCGTAATTGAGAAAGTCAGAATTGAATTTGGCTTTTCTGGTTGGCAGCGATCGCGTATTTTGAAGAATTGGTAGAAGCGATCGCCCCTTTTGCGTTCAGTTGACTCATCCACGAGTCTTTGATACTCGCGGGAGAGTCTTTGATACTCGTCGGCGAGTCTTTAATACTCGTGCGAGAGTCTTTGATACTCATCCACGAGTCTTTGATACTCGCGGGAGAGTCTTTGATACTCGTCAGCGAGTCTTTAATACTCGTGCGAGAGTCTTTGATACTCGTCGGCAAGTCTTTAATACTCGTGCGAGAGTCTTTGATACTCGTCGGCGAGTCTTTAATACTCGTGCGAGAGTCTTTGATACTCGTTCAGCAGTTTTTTAGACTTGTGCCTTGGTTGTCGGAGATTGCGATCGCTATAATTCACCCCGAAGCACTGGCGTGTAATGCCTCGATATGTTCTGCGATCGCCCTTTTTAAACAATTCCCTACCCAATACAGTTCGGTTAACGTGTTTATTCCTCG
>NZ_WBKM01000198.1 GCF_015714725.1 Nostoc sp. WHI | reverse complement strand
GTCAAATGACGGCGGAAACTGTTGCAGAATACGATGTAGTGCTGTGTGTTGGAGACACCACTTTTCTTGATTATGGCAGGATTGTAGAAAAACTTGTAACTAAGCACACGCGAGTAATTCATGTTTTCGACAGAGAAGGTGATATCACAGAAGTTTTCGATAAAATTCGTCAACTTCAACACACGGGTGTCGTAGTTCGTGCCGCTCATAACCGGAGCTTAGATTCTGATAGTGAAGTGTTAACAGCTGGTTGGGCTGTGGAAGCGATCGCTCGTCTTGGCGGATATCTTGAACATCGACATAGAACTCCTATTGGTATCCAGGTACTGTGGCGAGGTTGGTGTAAAAATCTGGTGTATGATTCTTCCGAACAAAGAATCAGTACGTTCCTAGCGTTCCTTCCACTTTCTGAAACTCCGCACAGAAAATGTAGTTTTTGAGTACGTTAGCGATCGCCTGATAACAGAATTCTTTGGGATCTCCTGGCATTCCCTCTTCACACCACTGCTGGAAAGCGCGATGGGCAAAGTGATTGTAGAGTCCGGCGAAATTGTCTTTACTGCGGCGGTGGATTAAAAAACTAAGCAACATCGAAGCTGCCCCCTTAAACTGGTCTTTTAGTCCGCCAGTGACTGGAATCACCCAAAGTTCGGTAAATGGTTCGTTGGTAAAGTTTTCGTTGATGGTCAAGGCGCGGTCTGGGCGAGAAATGGCGATCGCAAAATCAGCCTTGTTGCCTTTGAGATATCCTCGCTTCTTTCAACTCAGTTTCCAATCGCTGATTCCGTTCTCGTGGGGTTTCTGGCAAAGTCGCTTTTACCTGCGCGACTCTTGTAGCAAACCAATCGCGGTCAAAGGCTAGCCGTCCGCCACCTACAAACTTCACCCATACGGTGATTCCGCCTTCGATCCAGATGGTACGCACTGATTCGGGTTCGACCTGGATAATCTCGCTAATGATGCGGCGGTCACGAGATGTTAACGGGTCTTGGGTTGGGGCTACAACTTCGGCTTGGGATTCGAGGTGGCTGTATAGTTCTGCTTGGGCAAGCGCTTGCTTATCTTTGAAGGGAGCATCTGCAAATGTGACTATTTGATTAAGCTTAAAGCTTGAAGGTGCTTGATGTGTGCAAACGGATTGCGTCATAATTATATTCCTGACTCATGCTTTGGGTTAGGTTTTCACAAAGGGCGATCGCTTCGTTTTCCAGACTGCGGCGGTCGTCGTTTGTTTAAGCTCATAAATATAGTATGGTGTCTGTTATCCCATCTGTCAACATACTGGGATAACAAAATATAAATACCTGGGAGTACACTTGTTAATACAAGGGTTTCGCTGATAGCGTTGATCAAGAAAAGAGGAAAGTACTATGACTGAATCAAGGCTAAATATCAGGATTTCACCAGAAATAAAGGATGCTTTTTACCAAAAGGTCAAAGAAGAGGGGAAAAACGCTACTGATGTTCTGCTTGATTTAATTGAGCAATATCTGGGAAATAAAGCTGAGTCAGGCGATATTGTAGAGCTAAAGCACAGAGTCGCAAAATTAGAAGAGTTAGTATTGGGGGAAACTGCCGCCTGAGAGAAGAGAACGAATCTCTCAGGCAATTACTAGAAAAACTAAAAGAAATGCTCAAGGAAAAACCCGCCAACCAATAGGCGGGTTTACTGCTTTAAATGTGTTGATTTTTTGTGATGATATTGTGTTAACATTGGGGATAACAGCATATTCTGTAAAAACGTCACATACCAGATGGAAGTGGCGCATCTGTAGCATCTGTGACAACAGTTGCCTATAGGCAGTAAACAAGGTGTATAGCTAGTTCCTTTACACTTCAAAATATGTTTTGTGCCTTTCAAAATGTGGAGAAAGCTAAACCTCAAGAGTTAGTGCCTTAAAAAGTTGCTCTTTGGTCAGTCTCACTCAATCCGCTAAAGTTACAGTTTCACAACAGTCGCACCCAAGGTATGGGGAAGAGGGAACCATTGAGGCAGACGCAGCAAATGACTGGCAACAGACTGTTACCTTTGCTGATGGTGAGAGGCTGTTGATCAACAATGCTGATTTAGATGCTGCTAGTGTCCAATTTCCCAGAGAACGCACTTACCCCACAGAATATGCCGAAGCGATCGCTGCTATTGAAGAACGCCATAGACAGGAGTTAGAGCGACTTTCCCAGGACTTGAGGATTGGTTTGCAAACAGAGGCCGCAGCCAGAGCCGAAGCCCAGGTACAAGAACAAATCCAATCTCTGCAAAACTTGTACAAGCAGCAGAAAGAGCAAAATATCCAGTTACAGCAACGGCTGGATGAAATGGAGGGGTTGAGAAAGCTGGAGACTGAGAACCAGCAGCTTAGGCAGCGCATTCAGGATTTGGAAAATTCTTTTGAGCCTCGAACTGGACAAGATTGGGGAAATACTTACACTAAACAAGGGGCTAAAGCATTAAACAAGAAAGTCCAGCAAGCACTGGAGAAGACAATTGATCTGCGATCACTGGCCCAGGAACCGCCAAAAGAGAATGCCCAGGAATGTTTGCGGCTGATGGGTATGGCATTGAAGAATCTCGCCACCGCTATGAACAACACCCAAGCACTTGAAGCTGCGGCCATAATTTTGGGAAGCGAACCGACACCAACTGCGATCGCATCCTGAAACAAGCTATGTGCGTCCCAGGTTTCAGCACCTCACAAAATCGCGTTGCTCCCATTAGCATCGGCTCTATCGTTGCCCACGCTGACCCTTACCGCACTTTGTATGTAGAGAGGGGTGAAGTGATGCAAGATTTAGGTGAGGAATTGGTGGTTGCTTGGGATTCTTGGAAGGAACAATCAAAAAAGACTGACAGGTATTTCCGAGACGAGTTGCGATTCTGGCAACCTCAATAAGCTTTCAGTGTATCGGTGACTTTTTAGACAACCAAATACAACTACCAAGCCCTGCATCACAGTGGGGGAAATTTCCGTGTGTCAATCTGTTGAAAGCGTGTCAGAGAATGAGGAAGACTTGCCTGTGGCAATGGACTGCACGACGCTGACGCTTGTGGATGCTGCACCGAGTCAATCTACTTTGTTGTTGGCTGAAAACCAGGATTGTGGTGAGGAAGTGAGACACTGTTCTGAAGGCACTTGTTCCGCCGCGCCGCCTGCCCAAATTGAAAAATCTTCAACTTCAGCGATCGCAGATCAGAAAATAGAATCGAGTCGCCCCTATGCTGAGTTGATGACTAAAAATTCAGTTTCAGGTGTAGAAGTCAAAGCGGATCATGAGGGTGAAAGTTCCGCCGCGCCTGTCCCCAGTGCTGAAAAGTGGTCACATGAGGCGATTGTAGCGAGGTCAAGTCTGCGACCGGAGCGTATGCAGAAACTCAAACTTGCGGCCCATTCGGGGCAGAATCCGGGGTTTGAGTACTTGCAGGAATGCTGGGATGATGACCCTGCTTTGCAAATTGTGATCAAGAAGCTGCTGGCGAAGTTTCCGCAGTGGGGGATGGCTTGTGTTGATGGGGTGTTGGTTGATTGGGAAAGGTAAAAATCATACTGTCTCAGAATAGCGTGCAGCTAAAGTGATTGCTGCTTGATGGTGCTTATTTACTAATGCAGAAGGTGTAGATCAAGATTCCCTTGCATTGATACTGCCAAGCGACCAATTATTTTCTGAAAACGGGGACGCATAATCTGCGACTCGCTCCCATCCCCACTTATAAGCAGAGCCAATTTCGTTTGTAACTCTTAAACCTACCCACTGTATCGGCGAGGATAATTACCGAAACAAGTGTTTTGTCGACGCAAACTGGCTTGTCATTCGGTTTACAGAAGAACAAGTCTCGTCTCAGCCAGAACGCTGCGCTCGATTTATTGCTGGTGCGATCGCAAAGAGGGAAGGAAACCGGAAACACAACAGGCCAAGTCTGCTGCGATCGCTACTCAAGCACAGGGGCAAGTAGAACAGGGTTATTCTGCTACGTTGTTAGTTGAAAATCCAATTTCGGGTGTAGAAGCGAAAGCGGATCATGAAAGCGAAGGTTCCGCCGTGCCTGTGCCAAATCCTGAAAAATGGTCACATGAGGCGATTGTAGCGCGGTCAAATATGCGACCGGGGCGTATGCAGAAACTCAAACTTGCGGCCCATTCGGGGCAGAATCCGGGGTTTGAGTTTTTGCAGGAGTGTTGGAATGATGATCCGGCTTTGCAAATTGTGATCAGAAAACTATTGGCGAAGTTTCCGCAGTGGGGGATTGCGATTGTGTAGGGTCGTTGGTTGAGTGGAATATTTAATAAAATGCAAATGACTGACTAATTTTTCTCAAAAGGAACAGATTCTAAGACTTGCCAGAAGGTGGAGCAGCATTAATTAGCTCTGGTTTTTCCTCAGTAGCAGGATGTTCAATAGCTTGATCCGATGTCGGACGTGTGTCTGGCTCAATATTTTTTATCCGTACAGGTTGACCTGTCCCAATTGAGCGATAGAGTGCTTGAATAATCTGAACATCGTTTAATCCTTCTGTCCCGGATGGCTCTGGGTCTTTATCTTGTAAAATGCAATCTGAGAAGTACGTAAATTCAGCTGCTAGTTGGTTGTGGGCAGGAAAGGTGCGTTCTTGAGTTTCACCATCAATTGTCAAGTAGTGCTTCAAATCTCCATGCCAGGTATAGGCAGATTCTACCCGCAAGTCACCTTTGGTTCCTACAACTTGATAGGTGGAAACCTTTGCTCCTCCAAAGCTACAGGTAAATGTTGCGAGTCGCTCATTGGGAAAGCGTAAGGTGGCGGTAGCCATTTCTTCGACTTCGCTGAAGCGTTGTTCCCCTTTACTGGCTGCTACGGCAAAGACTTCGGTTGGTTCGTCTTGAAATAAATATCGTACAGCGTTAATACAGTAGATGCCAATATCATACAGTGTCCCACCACCTGTAATATCTCGTAAACGAATGTTACCTTCTTCTACTTGCTGAGTAAAAACTGAATTGAAAATCCGCAGTTCACCAATTTGCTGCGAGCGCAAAATTTCGACTGCTTCTAAGTTTGCTGGCTCTAAGTGTAAGCGATAGGCAATCATCAACTTTACACCGTTGTCATTGGCAGCTTTAATCATGGCCTCGCACTCTTGTTCGGTCACGGCCATCGGCTTTTCACACAGCACATGAATTGCCTGATTGGCTGCCCGCACAGTGTACTCGCAATGTAAGTGATTAGGCAGTGCAATATAAACTGCATCAACCTCTCCGCTTGTAAGACAGTCCTCGTACTCTTCATAGGAATAAGTACGTTGAATGCCATATTGTTTACTCAGTTCTTCTCGCTTAGTAGGGTCATCAGAAACTAGCGCAACTACTTCAGAGTTTTCCGTAGGGGCAAATGCAGGCAAGGCGGCTTCTTGAGCAAACCAACCTAAACCCACGACGGCGTAGCGAATTTTACGCTTTTCATTTGTAGCTGCCATTTCTAGACCTCTCAATCAAGAACTCGTTTTTAAACATCGCTCTTTTACTATGATGAAGTTCTTCAGCTATTCCATCTTGCCGATGAGAGAGACTCTAATCATACTTATGAAATACATGATCAAATAAAAAACAAGCTTTTGATGAGATTTACTTCGTCAACTATCCTGTTTGGAGGCTTTGTTGCATGAAACAAAAAAAAAGACACACCGACTCTGCTAAGAGTTGTTAATTATTTTTCCACACAGCTATTACCAAGACGGTGCATACACTACCCGGATTTCTCACCGATGCTCAAAGCCTGTGCTTGTGCGGTTCTGGATTGTTCAGCAAAGGCTTTGAACTCGATTGCATCGTGACTACAGAAGAGGCGCACGTCGTGATTGCGATCGCTTGATAAGGCACGTAGCCGATCTTGATTGAGTAACCGAGCCTTGCGATCCACCTCCATCATCCATTGGTAAGCACGCAAACCTGGCGTGCAACTTCCTTTAGAGTCCATCTCGTGCCGATAAAAGTAGGCATCACCAGCATGTAGAAGCCAACCCTCTGGTGTATCAATGGCGATGCCAGCATGACCCCGCGTGTGACCGGAAAGTGGGATGAGGAGAATCTCCGGTGGCAATCCATCAAGATTACGTACTGCCTCAAAGCCGAACCAAGGTTCACCTTCCGCCGAATAATACTTCCAGTGTTGAACTTCATCCCATTGTTCTGGACGATAGCGCCCCCTGGCGATGAAGCCGCGCCGATCCTGCGCGGTTTCAATTTCAGTCTGCATTACATGGACTGTTGCTTCCGGGAAATCATCCAGACCACCGGCATGGTCGAAATCGAGGTGAGTTAGCACAATATGACGCACGTCTCGCGGCGAAAATCCGAGCCGCTCAATTTGATCGAGTGCCGTGTATTTTTTATCAAACTGGATACCATTGAAATGAATGAAGAACGGGCTGAGGCGGGAGTAAGGCGACTTGATATCGCGCAATCCGAAGCCAGTATCAATAAGAACAAGTCCTTGCTCTGTCTCGATGAGCAAACAGTGGCAGACGAGATGGGCCTTCGGGCCACGACTGAAGCCATCGAAGAGGGAACCACCAATTGGGCACATGCAGCCACAATTGAGATGATGAATTTGCATGAATCTCCTAAATGTGTAAGATTGCTAATTGCACAATTAGCTTGGCTGATGCCGTTAGCGAAGCTAATCGCGCCCAGCTTGATAGGCTTTTAACCCTTACAATGTTAGGTAGGTAGCAGTGTGCTTACGTCTTTCCCAAGAAATATCACTGCTGTGTCTTTCAGGTTACTTTTATGAAGTTCTGAATTTAATTGATAAGCATTTCCGCTTTTCTTGGTGCCATTCGGTATTGAAGGTTTGTTCAATTTATTTTTGCTTAACCCCTAAAGCGTTATTCCCATCAGTTGTAAATGGGCTTGCTCTTTTGGCAGATCGAGTGTTTTATTTTCTTGCCATTCACTCCAGTCGCTTCTTGAAAACTGTTCATCAGACTTTGGAACGGCGGGATAGTCTTCCTGGAGAGCGCAAAGACGATGGTGTTCGTTGATGTATTTATTAGGTTCGTAGACATATTCCCCTCGACGCTTGCGGACTGCTCTCTCGGTCTTAAACCCCTCAATAGGGCTTAAAAATCCGCCGGTTGATGCTGCTTTGGCAATTTCATCAAGTTTAGGCAGCATTTGATTGTAGAGTTCGCTAACTGTATCGCTGGATAGCGGAAATCCCTGTTTCATGGGAGTTCCATGTGCAGTTAAAAACTGCCACGCAAGATGCTGACATAAAATAGCACTGTTCTTTACCAGCGAATGGCTGAGATTAAGATTGACCACGTCGGAATGATTACCGGGAATGGGTAAAAAATGAACGTGTGGCAAGATGTGTCGCTGATTAAGGCTATCGGGGTTGCCACCTTTGCCATGCTGACTCTTAGGAGCGAAAAGTTTAATTTGATTGCGATCGGTGGGTTGAAAGTTACCACCGTCTGCATCTAAGGCGAGAACTGCCAAGTAGTTGCGGACGTTGGGGGGAATGGCTAGCATATCCAGGGTTCTGTTAGTGTAGCCGCCTGGTACTGGGTCAATGGCAAAGATATTAACGTTGAGGGTATCTTCAAATACCTCAAAAAGCTTGTTAGCTATCTTTAAACAGGTGACGGCTCCCCGACTCCAACCGATAATGTTGATGGTATCAATAGGTTGGCTCATCTCAAATTTTAGGTGAGTGAGCATCCAAACAGCTTTATAGACGTTATCATCCCAACCGCTACCCAAAGCTAAACCCGTTAGTTTCCAAACTTCGGGAGTGTTGCCCATGAAGGATAATTGAAATTCGTCAGCTTGCCTTTCTCCCAAAAACCAATATTGTCTGGTTCCTTTGAGTGTAAGTGCAGGGTTTTGAGATTGTCCTTTGCCCTTTTCTGTACCGAAAATAGAGTTGAATTTACCGGGATAAGCATGGTGTACTCCGCTTTTAGAGTCTTCTACAGAGACTTCCTCAGAACCTGGCCCTTCGCAGATAAGGTAAGTCGGATTTTCTGACTTTAGGGCAAAGGGTATGGGATTTTCTTTGGTACGCTCACCAGTCTGGACAATTCGCGCTTCTTTTCCATCCATTGCCATGCTCAACTGGTTAATTAATTAATTCATTAGGATTGGCATCTCGATGAAAGTCTGTACCGTGGTTAAAAATTGTAAAAACGTTTTTCGACATTAGAAACCTAGCATACCTCATGAAAGTAGATGAGACTGTATCTATGTGTTTTAGTAAAGGGCGCTAGTGCGTTCTTAGCATCAACCAAGTAGCGCTACTGTGATTCATATTCTCACAAATTCTTACAGCTTTGGTTGAGTCGATGGGGGATATTATTCCCCGCACCTCTCAGTTAGATCCGTGCGTACCCGTTTCCGTGTACACGGTGTAAGCTCTTTTTTGAATGTGGTATAACGAGTTTCTAGACTCGTCCATCTTGCAGAACTTATGGTAATTTCTCCAACCTCTAACCACCGGGGCTAATTTCTCAGCCTTTGTAGTAGCACCATAATTCGAGTTGTTGACGATGTGTTTTACTTTCTTACGGAATGCTTTGAAGTTTTCCACTGAGGGAATGCTTCTGAATTTTCCGTTTTTCTGGACTTTGAAGTGCCATCCGAGGAAATCAAACCCATCTGTCGTGGCGGTAACTTTGGTTTTCTTTTGGCTTACATTCATTCCGCGTTTGCGGAGGAACTCGCTGATTCTTTCAAGTATCTCTATCGCGTCATCTTCGGGTCGGAGTATAATAACCATGTCATCCGCGTATCGGATTGATGGTTCGATGATGTCCCTGGCTGGGGTTTTGTTCAGCAATTCTCATTTTGAAATAAATAGGGTATTAATCGCCATTTTGAAATTCAATACGTAGCACAAAATAATTAGTTTTTTAGGGAAAGGCGTAGGCGCAGCGCGCACTTCTCTACAAGACGCTCCGCAAAGGGCAAGCTCAGTGACCACCGCAGGCATCACTAAAAAATAATTGACTACAATTATTAAGTATAAATACTGACATATTTGAGGGATTTGCTTAAAAACGAAGGGTAAATCCAGGAAAGTAGTTCTGTTTTTAGAATATAGAACTTAATTAAAATAACAATTTATAA
>NZ_WBKM01000099.1 GCF_015714725.1 Nostoc sp. WHI | reverse complement strand
ATGAGTCGTGAAAAATATAAATAAGGAAACGAACCGCCAAGAACGCCAAGGACAAAAAGGGAAGAAAGAAGAAAGAGATATAGAATTTTCACAAATGATTTAGGACTGCTATATGAGGTTTATCAATTACCGTATCATCTGCACTTAATATGCCACCGACTAAATTGATATACAGTTTAACTTCATCAAATAAATCCTTTGGCTCATACTCCTCACGTAGCAAAAATCTGTTGACACTATCATGTGAGAAATATTCCATAATATCTGCTAAACGTGTGCAGCCTGGATACTTTGATTCTGCCAATAAAAATAAAGTGTAAGTGTTGAGATCACACTTTGCCGTGGATGGCTTGGTAGTTACTCTGATTGCCATACGGGAGCAATGCGATTTTGTTAGATCGGACTTTAATTCTCAGTTAGAGAGCTAGATTCTCAATAAAAACAGTTATTTAGCTGCGATCGCACCTCTAGATAGGTGATTTAGTACCCGAATTTTAACCACCTCACAAAATCGCATTGCTCCCTTGCCATACCCTCAATAGAGACAGTGTAAATTATCCATCTTTCCAGTCCTCTACTGCTAGCGATCGCCTATTATTTTCTGATTTTCTACACTACATTTATTGTCTTTTTTGTCAATGCGTAAGTTCTGAATTTGTGACTTAAAGGTACATATTGCCGCACTAAAGGCTGAAAGCATTATTATTTCGATTAATTCTAAATTATTGGTCGAATCTCATTAAAGAATAAGCTTGCCGCGAGTTTCACGCTAAATGTAGGCAATGTGAGCATTTTTGTGCTTTGCGATGGCGTAACCGCCATGAGCCGGTGGCGATCGCTCTAATAATAACGTAGCGTGGGCGCGATGTACAGACTCTTTCGAGCGATTTATGGACGGATGCCTGGAGCGGGGTAAAGCACCTAACAGAAATTGTTGGACTTTATTATTTATTGTTGAACTTTTTTATTCCTCTACAGTAACCGCCCGCCGTAGACGATCGCACTCTTGCAAAACGGGCATTTGACCACAAAAGCAGTCAGGCTCTAGGTTCGGCAAGCTTATCCTTTAATTTTCGGCATGTACCTTTAAGTCACATAATTTTCAACCATAAGCTGTCCGTTACGGACAACTTATGGTGTAAGTCACAGCATGTTGGTGAAAGTGTAGTGTATCAAGGAAAGTGGTTTTTATCGGAGTTTATGTCGGATAAAAGATAAGGGCATCTTATTTTGTGTTGTACTCTTGTACTACGATGTAACTTAAAGCATAATGTGAGCAACTTGCTCGCTTTATGCTTTCAAAGTTGCTCATATTATCCTTACAGTGACACTGACATTGCTGATCTGAGTAATTTATCCACGCCAAATATAGAAGAGTTAACTGTTGGATGATGCAACTACCTCAAAAGCGATCGCCATTGCAGCTAATTTTGTAGTATCAATACCGCGATCGCCCGATGGTAATTGTATGTTGTTGACGCTATTGCCGCTACGAGTACCTGCATCTAAGTCATCTAGTAAATTAGTTGTGACATCTAAAAGTTCATTAGTAACAGGGAGAAGAACATTTCGCCTTTTTGTGTCTGTTGACCTACTAGCAATTGTTTGTAATGCTTGGAGAGCAGTTTTTAGCGGGGTGGTACTGGCAATGATTAGTGCTTCTGAAACTCCCAAGGGCGTAACTATGGTAAGTGTAAATTCATCATCAGCTTGAGGGATTAACTGTGTTTGTTTTGCATCTACCAAAGCAGCATTTTCTGAGTCTGACCATCTATTAGGAAAAATAATTGTCATTTCGCCTTCGGCATCAATCACTAAAATACTGACGTAAAGTGGTTGAGACTCATTATTTTTAATTTGGAAAGCAATCTGGGTGTCCACAGGTAGTTGACGTAACCCAGCGTCAGAAAACTTAATAGACGAAACTGGTGTTGAGGAATTTGGCTGTTGAGGTTTTTTAGCTACACTGCGAATCGGGAAAGTTTCAGCCAAAAGCTCATTACTACCAGCAATATTCATAGAAACTGTGACGTTGAGGCGTGATGAATTTGTATTACCCAGAATCTGTTTGATAACTCTCGCAGCTAACAGCGACTTGAATTTTGGTTCTAAACGTTTCACTGCTTCAGTTATGGGTTCGCTAGCTGCACCAAAAGACGCGGGAATAATTTGGTCTTGACTTGGTAAAAATAAGCCAAAACTACCCACTACTGGCAGGTTGGATACTCCTTTTTTCTGTAACTCTTGATGTTTGATCTTCGTCATCTGCCCAAAGATATATTGCACTTCTTCTTTTGTTAAAGATTTGGGTTCAACGCGCTTGAGTGCTTTCATCGCTTGTATTACCTGCTGGGCAGTTTTGTTATCCAAAGATTCATCAATCCCAATTTTTAAAGTTGCATTTCTAGGAATGATACGGATGCGTTCTTGCAATAAATTTCCAGGGTGCAATTTTCCCTTGGAGGTTGTGTATTTCAGCGTACCTCTGCCGACTAATCCTTGACGAGATTGTAGTTGCACCTGTCCGATTTCATTACCCAGACCATCCACAATTGAGAACACAGAGTTACTGTTGAAAGCTTCTAAGCTTTGGGAATCTATTCCACCCAGCCATAACTGCGCTTGGTTCTCTGTTACTTGCGTGACTACAGCCTCAGCTGGGATAGCCTGGACAGGGATGAAATAGATGGGTGCGTTGGCATTTTCTTGGCTGAGGTTCGATTCAAATTCTGGGTCTTGATCAGTAGCATTTTCTCTAGCTAATTCTTTCGTACTGCGACCAATATTAACGATCGCTCTGTTGACAGATTCATTGCCAGTTTGCTGCCAAAGATAGTGAGTTAGTGTGTAGGTAAACGCCCCTGCATGGAAGCCCGAAAAAGGAACGTCAGCTGCTTTTTGATCGCGTTTGGCGCTGGCGATAACAACTCCTTTAGCAACGTTTTGACGGCGTTTTTGGATGAATTCTTGCTGTGAAAGTCCCAATCGCTTCAGCCATTGACGCTGATAGTCTAATTCTTCTGGACTAGGTTGCAATTGTTCACCGCCAGAACGCGATCGCACTCGCAGATTTCCCCGCGTACCACCGCCAGAAAAACAGCTGTCAAGCACAAAGGTGACGTTATCTGTTTTCAACGCAGACATGAGTAAAAATAGCGTATGTCCCATAATATCTTTTACTGCACCGCCAACTACAGGAAATCCTTTTGGTAAAGGGCTATCTATAGGAACAAGGGTGCTGTTGAGTCCATCTGGTGAATCGCGATCGGGGTCTTGTACCTGGGAACCGTGTCCAGAAAAGTGGAATAATACTACATCTCCAGGTTTGGCTTGAGCAATCAAATGGTTTTCAAAAGCTGTGAGAATACCTTGACGGGTGGCTTGTTGGTTAAGCAAAATGCGAATATCCTCTTGTTTGAAGCCAAAGCGGTGAATTAGTAAGTATTCCTGCAATTTGACATCAGTCTCACAACCTTTGAGAGGATCTAAACCATTGCTTGCAGGATAATCATTAATTCCTACTAGTAGCGCTAGTTTGCGGCCTGTACTTTGAGCGAGGACTTTACTTATGCTGTTGGCTTGTGGAATCATGTCCAATTGGCTCAAGCCCAACGTTGCGAGAGTGGAAGCAGAAAATTGGAGAAAATGACGGCGTTTGATGTTAGACATTATGATTTTATTTATATGTTGCCTGAAATCGCTTTAAAGAATTGTACTTCTGGGTTGTGTGAGGTTATGCAAGAAGAATTGTTCTTTTTAAGCATTCCGTACCATCCAAACTAAAAAGCCCAGTATCTGATCTACTGGAGGCAAAGGATAGTCGGTTAAATCAATTTCTACTATCTGCTCTACTAGCCGAAGAAACCGCCACTGAGTTCCATTGGTGATACTTCCATAGATCGCCTGTGTGGGATTTTCTTTGAGGTGATTAAATCGCTGGGCGGCGATCATTTCCGCAATACATTGACCTATCCCAGCATTTAAGTCACCTTTTTTCGCCTCTACAATTACTACTGTAGGCGCTTCTATTTCTAGCAGCTCTGGAGAACGGCTAATTAAAAAATCGCATCGACCATTTAATCCAACTGTTGCATCTACTGTAAAATCTTGACCAGAAAAAAGGCTGATTTTACGCTCTAATATCCGACGAACCTCTACCAGAACAGGGCTAATTATTAACTCAGATCGTGCTTTTTCACTGCCTGTCGCCACTGCTAGTGGCAAGTTTTCCTTGAGCGATTCTTGCAAGTTTGAACTAGGGCTAATTGGTTCTATTTCAGGTAAAAAGCGATCGCCCTCACGAGTGGAAATCCCAAAAGCGCTTTTTACCTTGCCAAGCGTAAATTCGTTATATGCCATTTTAACAAGGTTAAACTGTATTCCAGAACCTGGATTTTAATTCCATTAGCTGTTCATTGAAGCAAGTGGCGTTTGAGGAACGAAACCCAACACTCTGAGCAATTTTGAGTTGAGCAACACGAAACCCAACTACACCTAATGCACTATTTTAGCCTTGACACGCTACTACAAAACTAATTGATTCTGAATCTTCTTCAAAAAACCTACTCAGCTTCCCCAATGAGAGTAAAAGCTGCCCAATCAACAGGTTTTGGATTCTTTTTCATCGTCGTCAACATCGCCTGCCGCAGCGCTTGCGCCTTATCAGGATTTTTTTGCAGATTTTGATAAAATTCCGTCATTAATAGTGCTGTAGGCGTATCTGGAACTGACCACAGCGATACTAAGACACTGGGTACACCAGCACTAATTAAAGAACGAGATAAACCAATTACCCCATCCCCAGAAATGCGTCCGCGTCCGGTATCGCAAGCGCTTAAAACGACTAATTCGGCATTGAGTTTTAAATCGAGGATTTCTGAAGCTGTTAATAATCCATCATCTTTACCAGATGGAGTCAAAGCAATACCGCTATTTAATCCTTGGATATCATCAAATATGCCGTGTGTTGCTAAATGAATAAATCGCGCTTGGGGTAAACGTTTGACTACAGTTGCTTCTGTGGCTTTCTTGCCGATGAGAGGTTCGGTTTTGAATAACTTGCTAATTGCATTTGCTTCAAGTTCTGCGCCAGGTAAAGGTGTTAATTGTTGCGGAGTATCGCCGATTTTTGGTGCTAGAAAAGGCATTATCGGATTACCTACAATCAGCGTATCTTTTCCCTGTATGGGTTGTGTGCCTGTCCGTTGTTTCTGTTTGCGGGTTAAGTCTAAAACCTGAATTGATGGGGATGTGAGGATGGTGTGTTTTTCAATCAGGTATTTACCATCTGCATCTTGTAATGCGGCGAAGGGGACGAGGAATAGGCTACTTTGAGGAATGAAGATAACTCTGTCGTTAGAATTTTTGGGTAATAAGTCAGCGATGGGATTGATTAATAATTCGTGTAGACGCTTTAAATTGTTTTTGGTTTTGGGTGCATTGGGATTGTAAACTACATTAATACCGCGAAAAGCTGTACCTCTTGCACCGATGGAGTTACGGCTGGTGATAACAAGGTTGTCAAGAGTTGTGTTTTCTTTTTGCCACAGGGGTTTCAGATCAGCTTTGCGGAAGGTAACTTCACCTGTGGGTTTGATTACCCAAATGTAGAGTTCTGAGTCTTTAGCTTGTTCTTTACCTGCAATTTTGAAATCATCAGTAATAATTGAATATTGAACAAGGGTAGTATTTTGCTGTTTGGCAATTTGTCTAATTTCAGGAATGGTTGGTGGGGTGGGTAATTGTACTTTGGAGTCGGGAGATAACCGCGAAGTGAGTAATTCTACAAAAGCACGCGCCCGTCCGCGTTCAGCAATTTCTAAGGCTGCATCTGGTTTATTTTGGCCAATGAGGACTTTTTGTAAAGTGCGATAAGTTCTGCTTTGCCTCTCAAAAATTGAGACTTTTTCATTATCTTTTAATTCTCGACCTCGTAGAGATTCCCAAATATTTATTGCTTCAAGCAGGGTACTTTCTGCTGAGGTGACATTTCCTTGTTTATAGAAAGTAAGTCCTAAATTATTCAGTGACTCACCCTCACCAAGATGGTCTTTGATTTCGCGGGCGATCGCCAAACTTTGCTGATGGTTGTCAATGGCCTTGGTGTAGTCTCCTAAAGCATCGTAGGCATTACCAAGATTTCCCAGTGATTGACCCTCACCAAGACGGTTT
Organism: Nostoc sp. WHI; assembly: GCF_015714725.1. GTDB lineage: Bacteria > Cyanobacteriota > Cyanobacteriia > Cyanobacteriales > Nostocaceae > Nostoc. Next base: position 1,734 of record NZ_WBKM01000099.1, on the reverse strand, counting down.
TTGATTTCGCGGGCGATCACTAAACTTTGCTGATGGTTATCAATGGCTTTGGTGTAGTCTCCCAAGCGAAAGTAGGCAAGACCAAGATTTCCCAGTGATTGACCCTCACCAAGACGGTCTTTGATTTCGCGGGCGATCGCTAAACTTTGCTGATGGTTATCAATGGCTTTGGGGTAGTCTCCCAAGCGAAAGTAGACAACACCGAGATTTCCCAGTCCATTCCCCTCACCAAGACGGTCTTTGATTTCGCGGGCGATCGCTAAACTTTGTTGATAGTGGTCAATGGCTTTGGGGTAGTCTCCCAAGCGAAGGTAGACAACACCAAGATTTCCCAATGTAGCTTTTTCACCAAGACGGTCTTTGATTTCGCGGTTGATTGCCAAACTTTGTTGATGGTAGTCAATAGCTTTAGGATAGTCTCCCAACTTCTCATAGACATTACCAATATTTCCCAGTGCATTCCCCTCACTAAGACGATTTTTGATTGCGCGGGCGATCACTAAACCTTGTTGGAAGTAGTCAATGGCTTTGGGATAGTCTCCCAACTTCTCATAGGCAGCACCAATACTACCCAGGGATTGACCTTCACCACGACGGTCTTTAATTTGCCGGGCAATCGCCAAACTCTGCTGGTGGTAATCAATCGCTTTGGTGTAGTCTCCGAAAGAAAAGTAGGCAGTACCGAGATTTCCTATTGCATTCCCCTCTCTTTGGCGGTCTTTGATTTCACGGGCGATTAGTAAACCTTGTTGAAGGTAGTCAATGGCTTTGGGATAGTCTCCCAAGGAAAGGTAGACAACACCGAGATTTCCCAGTGATTCAACCTCACCAGAACGGTCTTTGATTTTGCGGGCGATCGCTAAACTTTGTTGAAGGTAGTCAATGGTTTTGGGGTAGTTTCCCAATACTTGGTAGGCTAGACCAAGGTTTCCCAGTGATTGAGCCTCACCAAGACGGTCTTTGATTTCGCGGGCGATCGCCAATCTCTGCTGCTGGTAGTCAATGGCTTTGGTGTAGTTTCCCAAGAAAAAGTAAACAAGTCCCAGATTGCCCAGAGATTTACCCTCGCCTAAACGGTCTTTGATTTCTCGATAGATAATCAGCGCCTGTTGCCAAGACTGTAACGCAACTTCAAATTGACTAGTTTGATATTGCTTCTTACCTTGCTGAAACAATCGGTCTGCTTCAGCTTTGCGGTCTACTGGTGTTTGTGCCAATACTTGCGACATCTGGAATAGTGGAGGCAAATTGGCGATGGGTTGTGAGATAGTCAAGATGACAGTGATCAATGCAGTTAAACTAAGTTTGCGATCACGCATAAGCTAATCGGCATTTAAGCTGCATAATATAAATGCAGAGCTGATTGAAAAAAGTATGCCACCACCAGCCAAAAACTTTTTAATTTTAGAACAAGTTACTCAGCTACAGCAGGCTCTTAAGGAGAGCAAACTACCGCACGTAAGGGAAAGAATTTTAATTATTCTGCTCCAAAACGATGGTAGAACACAACAAGAAATTTCTAGATTTCTAGGTTGTTCCCCCAGAACTGTTGCATATTGGTGTATGCATGGAGATCCAGATAACCTAGAAAGTTTACATAATAAACGAGAGTATGAGCATAACCGAAAAGCCACGCCTGAATATATTGAACTGTTATTAAAAACAGTTGATAGAGAACCATCAGATTTGGGTTATGAATTTGGTCGATGGACAGCAGAAAGATTAGCAACATAT
>NZ_WBKM01000085.1 GCF_015714725.1 Nostoc sp. WHI | reverse complement strand
AGGATTTTCTACATAAACTTAGTTATAAGTTGGTCAGCGATAGCCAAGCTGTCATAGTAGAGAATCTTCATGTTAAAGGCATGGTTCGTAATCACAAATTGGCGAAATCAATATCTGATGTAGGGTGGGGAACATTCACCAACTTTTTAGCTTACAAGCTAGAACGCATTGGTGCAAAGTTAGTTGAGATTGATAGATGGTTCCCCAGTTCTAAACTATGTTCTAATTGTTTCTATCAAATAGGTGAGATGCTGTTGGATGTCCGTGAGTGGACTTGTCCTCATTGCAATACTCATCATGACAGGGACGCGAACGCCGCGACAAATATTAGAGCAGAAGGCATCAGAATGATAAAGGCGGAAGGTTCAGCCGTCTCTGCTGTAGGAGGGGAGGTAAGCCCTACTCTTGGACGAAAGTCTAAGTTTAGGCACTCCCCTATGATTACAGAAGCCCCAACTTCAACCGTACTCGGTAAGTTGGGGTAGTTCACTGTGTTGAGGGCGTTAAAAGACTGCGATCCACCGCTCACTTGCATGAGCGCCAAAGTTCTGCCTTGAGTCGGGCGCATCGCTCCCATAGTCAGAGGAATCCAATCGATCTGGTTTTTCATAATTCCAGAAATTTGACCGTGCAACTCTGGGCTAGACCAGACTTGTCCTTCTGACCACAGGCTTAATTCGCGCAACTCCTGGACTTTTGGGTGGGTGTCAGGTACGCTGCCGTATATTGGCAGTTCAAGTGGATCGAAAAACTTCGCCTCTGCCCCAAATTCTTCAATGATGCGTCCTGCTTCCTCTGCCAACAGGCGGCTATAGGAACGCTGACGCAGGGAGCCATACAAAAATAAAATTCTGGGTGGATGATCAAATGTTGTCATGGTAATTGCTTATTTTCCTTGAACTCTCGCAAAAAGGTGCTTTGGCTTTCTCGTAATCTTCTTCTTTGCGCCTTTGCGTGAGATAAAAACAATGTGGTTAATTTACCCGAAAATCGCTGTAAGTCTAATCTCAGTACTACAAAAAGAGTTTTAGATTTCAATGCGTAACATTTTATCCCTTGATTCAGCAACGCCTAAATTCTTTATTTACAGACTCAATTAGTTGAGTCACCCGTTCTTTGATTTCATCGCGGACTCTAGGAAAAATTTCTGGTTGTTCTGCTGGATCATCTAACTGCCAGTCTTCAAATACTTCCCGTGTCATCCACTCCGGCGGCAAATTCACGCCACAGCCACACAGAGAAATCACTACATCAAAGTCTTGTGCTTGGAAATCACTGAGGGGTTTGGAGTGTTGATCGGTAATGTCAATGCCAATTTCTTTCATGGTAGCGATCGCTTCTGGTCTGACAAGACTTGCTTCTAATCCAGAGCCAGTCACTTGAATCTTTCCCTTACCAAGAATTTTGGCAAAACCTTCTGCCATTTGGGAACGAGCAGAATTCTTTTTGCAGACAAACATCACACGTTTCATGGTTCAACCCCTCCGAATAATGCGACTAAATTTATCAGGTTCTCGATTCAGATGGCGAGAAATAACGTTTTTCAAACCAGAAAGCAACATTAACAAGACCAATTAACACAGGCACTTCCACCAGAGGCCCGACAACAGCAGCAAAAGCAACACCCGAATTAATGCCAAACACGGCGATCGCAACTGCGATCGCTAATTCAAAATTATTTCCGGCTGATGTAAACGCTACACTTGCGGCTCTAGAATAGTCTGTCTTAATCCGCCAAGCCATGTAAAAGCTAACCACAAACATGATGACGAAATAGATGATCAATGGAATTGCAATCTTCACCACATCTAAAGGTATCTGAACGATCAAATTACCTTTCAAGCTGAACATAACTACGATTGTAAATAACAGAGCAATCAGCGTGATGGGGCTGATTTTAGGCACAAATTTGTCGTGATACCACTGCTTGCTTTTCACCTTTACTAAGAAGAAACGAGTAAAAAATCCGGCTAAAAAGGGAATACCAAGATAGATAAACACACTTTGGGCAATCTCGGCAATGCTGACATTAACAACACTGCCTTGTAACCCAAATAGTGGCGGCAGTACAGTGATAAAGAACCATGCATAAGGACTATAAAAGATGACCTGAAAGATGCTGTTGAAAGCAACCAATCCAGCCGTGTACTCTGTATTGCCTCGTGCCAAGTCACTCCACACAACTACCATTGCAATACAGCGAGCTAATCCAATCAGAATCAATCCCGTCATGTATTCTGGATAATTATGTAAGAAGATACTCGCTAGAGCAAACATCAAAATTGGCCCAATGATCCAATTCTGAATTAGTGACACACTAAGAATTTTTCCGTTGCGAAATACATCGCCTAACTCTTCGTAGCGCACCTTAGCTAGAGGCGGGTACATCATCAGAATTAACCCGATGGCAATTGGTATATTGGTTGTTCCTACCTGAAACTGATTGATAAACGCTTCTACTCCAGGAAAGAAATAACCCAGAGCAACACCAATAGCCATTGCTAAAAAAATCCATAAGGTTAGGAAGCGGTCAATAAAGGAGAGACGTTTTGAAGTCTTTTTGTTCATTTTGACGTGATGGCAATACTGTACCTTTATCGCTGTCAATTGCCAGCGCTTTTAATTTATCTTGGTGTTTTTCGTAATAGGTGTAACCAAAGTAACCCAAGGCATTTGGATAACTGCAATTTGCACCCGACTCTTTGGGTCAGCTTGATAGTCTTTAGCAATCGCTGTCTAATGGGATAGACCGTATTGGAACCATCAATTTTAATTGTTGTTGCAACCTTACTAGAATCTCTTACTCCACTTGCCTTCTGTGACTGGTGAATTTGAGCGGATGTGTTGGATACTATTGTGTAACTCGTCAAAGCCAACATTCCCAGGGCGATCGCTTGTCTTTATTGACCTCGCCTTTGTGAGTTATATGAATAGTATATCTCTATCATTTCAAAAAAAATTGATTTGTCAATACATATAAAGCTATAAGTCAACAAAATATTACAAAAAAAATTGATGAATTTTTAAGGTTCGCAGGGGGGACGAATAGGTAATATTGGGCTAAAGCGACGGAATTCTGCTAGATACTGCTCTAGGGCGACAAACTGCGGCAGATTGAGGCTGTAGTAAATCCAGCGCCCTTCTTGACGAGCGCGAACTAAACCAGCTTCTTTCAGGGTTTTGAGGTGAAAAGACAGTTTAGACTGACTGGTTCCCAGTTGGTCGCACAGGTCACACACGCATAGTTCTTGAGAGCGCAACAGTTCTAATACCTGAATCCGTAGGGGGTCAGATAGGGCATGAAAGCCAGCAGCGATCGTATTAGGAGTGAAGGTGCTATTGGGAGCCATCAAATTTTATTGAAGTATTTCTTTATGGTAAAGTCTAAATGATATGAATTTTTAACCCATATTCCCCAGGTTAGTTTGAAAATCATGGTATTTTATATAAACCAACTCTAACAATGGTTTCAGGCATTGAACCTCTATTCTACACCTCTGCGATCGCCTGACCCGTCCCCCCACTGCTTAGAAGCAGTCCCAGTCATTGCGATCGCTTCATAAATTTTCGTTAAAATTAAATGCGATGTGCAACTTAATATTCTGATCTCACTCCCAACACTAGGGAAGGTGGCTGGGGGTTAGGTCTGAATAAAAGTTGCACACGGCGTAAATTAATTCAATACTCACTAATCCAGCATATTTTCAGGATGATTAATTGACAAAAATGATTTTGTCTTAACCTCTTACGAATGGTGCTAGTTAAACAAAGAAACTGCTCACTGCAATATTTCCAAACGCCGGTAAAGTACCTGTTAATCCTGTTAAATTGACTAATAAATCACTACTCGACTGAAAACCAGCAGTGCTATTGTTGATCGTAAGATAAGTTCCCGCGATCGCTCCACTTGTTACTCTGACTAAGGCTGCACTATTCACCCCTAAAGCTTGATTTCCGGCTAAGGCTCCATTAGCATCGGTAAATACCTGATTGGCTAAATTTAGTAAAGTGGTGGCAGTCTTATCGCCGGCACGTGTAAAGCTGCTAGGTGCATTCGCAGCTAGTCCGCCTTGAGTTAGTAAATCAATTCTATCTGTGCCAATGCTGAAGTCAGTAATGCGATCGGTTGCTGATAGTGTTGATTGTCCAAACTGGAAGATGAATCTATCTGTACCTTGGCCGCCAGTTAGAATATCAGCACCAGCACCACCATTCAAAGCATCATTTCCATTGCCGCCATTAATAACATTGGCTACAGAGTTACCCGTGAGGATGTCAGCGAAAATCGAGCCTCTTATGTTTTCAACGTTGGAAATAAAATCGGTTCCTGCACCACCAGTAGCGAATCCATTAGCCAGATCTACGACAACCCTGGAACCGACAAAATCGTACTCAACAGTATCAATGCCACCTCCACCATTGATATTATCTGCACCCAATCCCCCTAAGAAAGATTCATTGGCACCAGAACCAGTCAGCACATCATTAAAACGAGATCCCAACACCCGCTCAATGGAAATTAAGGTATCACCACCGCTACCACCAGTAACAACTCCGGTGGACAAATTAACATTGACTGCTGAACTAGCATCAAAATAGACAGCAGTATCAAATCCTGCACCGCCATTAATCCTATCAGCGCCGCCAAAGCCCTGGATCTGGTTATTTCCAGAGTTCCCAGTCAGTATATCGCCGAATGCTGACCCATTGATATCTTCCACATTTGAAATAACCGATGTGCCAAAAGAAGTAATTGCTTGCCCTGTTGAGAGATTAACAATTACTCCCTCACTAAATCCTTGGAAGCTTAAGACATCAATACCCGCTCCACCATTGATGGTGTCGTCACCGTTGGAGCCGTTAAAGCTATCATCGCCCGCAGATCCGAGTAAACTGTCATTACCCCTCAGAACATATTGACCATACTCGTATCCTGACGTACCTACAGTTAAAAGGCTATTTCTTGTCGCAACGTCAAGATTCAGATTTGTCTCTTGCACGCTGAGTTGGCCGTTACTTCCGAAGGAAAATTGAGAAGTGATGGTTCCAGAATTAAAAAATCCATTTGAATTATAGGTGAAATTGACACCTACAAAACTAAACCGCAGAATGCCACTGCTATCGAGCACTTCAAAATTGGTGGACGTTTGCGCCCCAAAGAATTGGGCAAGAACAGTAGTATCCCCAGTGTACCTATTACCTTCAAATAGCACGGTATTAGCCATAAAACTTTCTCTCCTGATTAAACGTTTGGTGTGAATTGATTTTGAGTGAAGATGTCATTAGGGATTTCCAACAAATAAATTATCCAATCTTATGAGGTGGGCATTTTGCACATAGCCAAAGGTGGGCGGGCGAGACGCCCACCCCACAAGAAGTAGTTGAGTATTATTTTATTTGTAAATCCTTTAGCGTAGTGCTACGCCATACAAGATACTACCATTAAGCTTTTAGATATGGAAAAATAATTTATGTAGTGATTGAGTAGACAAATTGGGCTTGTGTAAATAGGGCTTTTATTTTGTAATGATATAAAATGCTGATCTTGAATCTTTTTCAAAGCCTCGCTTGTCAGCAAAGCTCAAAAATTCTTGTTTGGAAACAAGCATGGAGAAACAAGGTTTTACAGCAGTTTTCATATATTTGAACCACATTTGTCGTAGGGGCAATTCATGAATTGCCCCTACAACGTGGTCTATTTACGTGAAAATAGCTGTAAATATTATTTAATGAGGTTAGGGACGGGCATCTCGCTCACCCTACAAAAAATTATTGGATATTTTTTTATTTGGAAGTCCCAAACCAAAAGTGTTTCGCCCTTACAAGCGTGTCATTCGTCTATAGCCGATTCTTTGTGGGAATCACAATCATTGAGAAATAAGGTACTTCGGCTGGATCAACTTCATCCAGGGGTAAAATACGCTGCTGTGAAGTTGATGCCCGCTCAATATATCTTGCCCGTGATGCTAGCCCTAATTTATGCAGAATATCCCGCACTTTGGTAAAATGACGACCTAGTTTCATAATTGCGGCTGCATCGGTCATCAGCAGATGTGTAGTTAGTTCTTCAGCTGGCAATGGGGCGGGTAGGACTGTGAGGATATCGGTGTAATAGGTGAAAGGTACACCCAAGGCTACCGGACAAGCCATCAGTGAGGAAACTCCGGGGACAACTTCTGTTTCGTACTGGTCACATAACCGTGTGAATAGGTACATGAACGAGCCATAGAAAAATGGATCTCCCTCACATAGCACTACAACATCTCGACCAGCTGCCAGATGGTCAGCGATTGGTTCAATTTCTTTGTCGTAAATAGACTTTGCTTTTTCTGGCTCCAAAGCGCGGGGGAGGTGAAATAGCACCTCGATTTGATTGCCAGGAAGATACTGGGCGACGATCGCTCTAGCAATGCTCTGTTTATCTATTGCTGATTGATAGGCAACCACGGGAGCCGCACGTAATAACCGCAATGCCTTCAGTGTCAATAGTTCCGGATCGCCCGGTCCCACACCAATTCCATAGAGACGACCGCCAGTTTTCATAATCATTCTTCCTCCGTTGCCAAGGCGTTAACTGCTGCTGCCGCGATCGCACTTCCACCGCGCCGACCATGTAAGGTCAAAAATGGTACATTTCTGCTGTCTGCTGCTAGTGCTGCTTTCGATTCTGCTGCACCGACAAACCCCACTGGAAAGCCTAATATAATAGCAGGTTTAGTAGCTCCTTCATCAAGCATTTCTAATAGCCTAAACAATGCTGTGGGCGCATTGCCAATTGCAATCACTGCTCCTTCAAGGTGCGATCGCCATAATTCCAGGGCTGCTGCCGACCTGGTAGTACCCAAACGTTGAGCAATATCCGGCACTTCTGGATAGTTAAGGGTACAGATAACTTGATTGTTTGCAGACAACCGCCGCCTGGTGATGCCTTCAGCAACCATGCGGCAATCGCACAAAATTGGCGCTCCTGCTGCCAGTGCAGCCCTTGCGGATTGCACCGATGTTGGTGAATATCCCAAGTCAGTGACAATATCCGTCATTCCACAGGCATGAATCAGACGCACAGCAACTTTTGCTACATCTGGTGGCAACGCATCTAAGTTTGCTTCTGACCGGATGATTGCAAAGGAATTACGGTATATTTCGTTGGCATCTCGAATGTAGTCGGGCATTCAATTTTGGATTTTAAATTTTGGATTGGATTGTTATTAAATAATTGATGTAATTGAGCGATCGCATATCGATTAGCAAATTCCCCAAAGGACTCATTAAAATTTAGGCGTTGAATTTTATATACATATAGCATCCGTTCTATTAATACAGGTAGTTCGGCAAAAGTCACATATTTATATAGTTCACGACCAAATTTCTGCTTGCTGTCACCGACATAAACGTGATAGCCCTCCACAGTTCCATTCTCAGCCTCAATGCTGACACCAAGCACAGTAATATCACTCTTGTTATGCTGGGCGCAAGATTTTTCGCAGCCGCTAAAGTGGATATTAACTGGGTGTTCCAGAGTTACACGAGTTTCAAGATACTTTGCTAATGCCAACGCATGACTTTTAGTGTCCGTGGCAGAAGCGGCGCAACCCTTTTTTCCAGAACAGGCAACTAATGCACTTTTTATGTTAGTTGCTGAGGAATCTAATCCTAAGAAAGCAATTTCACTTTGGACATCACCAACCCATTGCTGAGGAATATCTGTGAGAAGCAAATTCTGCCAGGGGGTTAACCTAAGAGTGCCGCTACCGTATTTTGTTGCTAAATCTGCCAAACCCCGTATCTGCCTACTCTCCAGCCGCCCAAGGGGCAAGACTACACCAATGTAAAATAAGCCTTGCTGACGTTGGGGATGAATACCAATATGCTGATATTTCCCCTCTCGTTGTAGGGAGAATTCCTCCCCCTTCTCTGGAGGGGTTAGATATTCTCTTGTTCCACTGTAAAAAATGGGGAAAGATAGACGCTGCTGAACTTCCTGAAGATAATTTTCACAACCTAAAGTATTTAATAACTCTCTCAGACGTAGCTTACTCGTAGTATGACTATGAGCTAGATAGACATTCGCCAAAGCTTCCAAAACGGGCAAACATTCCTCTGGTGGTAACAAAATTCCCATATCGCTAGGCGGTTGACCCTTTGCGCCTACACTGAGATAGAGGCGGAAATAAACATTACTGTCAACTAAGACAGCAGCAAACGCGATATCATTGAGGCGATCGCACACCTGAACTATCCCACCACCATCAAAGCAAACACTAAATTTTGCCGACAGTGCTGATAACGCAGGATGTGCAGCAATATAATTATCCCAACTTTGAACAAAAGGGCGAGTATCAATTAATTCCTGCGGGTCGATACCAGCAGTCGGACTGGTCATAATATTGCGGATGTGGTCTACAACAGTATTGCGAGAACCCAGTCTCATATCTTGTAGGTGCTTCAGAACTTCAGCATTTATCCCCGTGCGGATTTCGCGGACTTGGAGGTTGGCTCGGTTAGTCACATCCACATAGCTGCCACCATGCTGTTCTGCTATATCTGCGATCGCACGGCACTGGTGACTATTAATAATTCCACCTGGTATTCTAATCCGAGATAGTATACCATCTTCGGCGGGTGTAGCATAAAACAAGCCGGGACAAGTGGCAAATCCAGATAGCAAACTTGGAACTCCTTCCCCGTGCAACGCAGGGAGTAGACGGTGAGTGTGTCCTGAGAGTTGGCATTCTGACTTGGGTCATCCCATTACAGCTGCGGCACAGTCCCGGAATTTCACCGGAGTTTCCCAACTCGAAGTTTTAGTAATTTAGCATGAGAAAGTAGTTATAAAGTTGAATGCTTCATATTTTGAATCAACCTGTCTACGCTGACAGAGTTCGTCCTAACGCAACAGCAGTTATGAACGCAAAAGCCGATGCTCATGCAAGAAGAGCAATACTCGTTAGGAATGATCGTCATTGTTGAGGAACTCGACAGCATCGACTTAGAAACAGCATTGTACTCTGATATCCGGGGCGTATTACCCACTACTAGCATAGAGTTGGAAATTGTCGCTGCTAGCGATCGCTTTTGGTTTGGTAGTGCTACATGCACACACGGGAGATAGATGTTTTAGGAATGGTTGGGTTGGTTGGGAAATAAAGTTATGTCTACGATGGTTACTGAGCTTGTCGTTGGCGCAGCCTAAGAAGAGAAGTGCGGGCTACGCCTACGCTAAACGCTTGCACATCTTGGAACACACGGTTAAGTTTCATAGGAATACGCGGGGGATGTGGGAAACTCAGCGTCTAAAGACGCTGAGAGGAAAACGGCACGAGCGAACGCCACTTGCTACAACGCTCTTAACCCGCGCAACGCAGTGGCTCCTTTAGTCGCAGTGGTATTTGTGGTAAAATTAGAACGTGAGTAAGAACAAAAAACATCTACGTGTTGAAGCATCCTAGTATCGGAGAAACCCCGGCTACGCAGTGAAACAACGGTTAGGTTTAAGACAAGAGCGCAGTATGACAGGAAAGAGCAAGTAAAGGCAGGTTGCGGAGCGTACCGCGTTTTGGCTTAGTGATGGATTCTGAAAGCATTAAAAACATAAAAGTAGCTAGAAACCTAAGCAAGACTTAGAGTGACTAGGTAGACGGCGTTTGACGGTCGTAGCGAGATTGGATTCAGATAGTAGTCTTAATCTAATTCTGTCAGTAGAATCTCAGTGTCTTCAGACCTGAGAGTGTCAAGTCTCATCGATTTTTCAAAAGCTTGGTGTTTCCACCCGCACCGAGGCTGTGACTGTTTTAGTGCGCCTCGGTTTAATTATGCTGTGATCTTTATCGTAGTTTAGCAGAAATAACTTTGGATTCCATAGAAAACTAATTCTTTTGATAGAAAGAGTTTGTTTCGGATGATAGACGGCTAAAAAAACATTACAAGTTATTCTGAGTTGTAACAAGCAGGACGAATAGCTAAAACGTCTTAGTCGTTTACGAGTTTCAAAATAATGATTTTCTTGGGCTGATTTCATCGGTAAGGAACCAATTCCATGCGAAAAGTAAAACTTCTGTAGAAAAGTAAGTTACTCAGGAACAGAACTAAAATTCTATATCTTGTTTTAACTGCGCTCAAAATTTTTCAGGCTCACTCTTAACCTCATCTACTGAGATTCTTTTAAGACTTTCAAGCGGAAGTGACACAATCCTCAATATGTCTTGTTCAAATCTACTTATTCAAGAGATTGAGTTGAAATGATTGTCTTTGAAAATCAATAAACCACAGTAATCTAAAACATCTAAGGAACCATCATCATGAAGTCTTTTGATTTATCCAAATCTGTTTTGGCTAGTATTATTGCCGTAAGTTTCGCTGCTGTACCGCTAGCTACCCCAGGTTTTGCTCAATCCGGCTCCTCCGGCACTAGCACAGGAACCACAGGCACCACAGGCACCACAGGCACCACAGGCACTGGAACCAGTACAGACCCATCAGGTTTAGGCACGGGCACAACAGGCACTGGTACTACTGGAACGGGCACCACAGGTACCACAGGCACCACAGGCACTGGAACCAGTACAGACCCATCAGGTTTAGGCACGGGCACAACAGGCACTGGTACTACTGGAACGGGCACCACAGGTACCACAGGCACCACAGGCACTGGAACCAGTACAGACCCATCAGGTTTAGGCACGGGCACAACAGGCACTGGTACTACTGGAACGGGCACCACAGGTACCACAGGCACCACAGGCACTGGAACCAGTACAGACCCATCAGGTTTAGGCACGGGCACAACAGGCACTGGTACTACTGGAACTGACACCACAGGCACGGGCACAACAGGCACCACAGGCACCACAGGCACTGGAACCAGTACAGACCCATCAGGTTTAGGCATGGGCACAACAGGCACTGGTACTACTGGAACTGACACCACAGG
>NZ_WBKM01000056.1 GCF_015714725.1 Nostoc sp. WHI | reverse complement strand
CATTTGTTATTTCGGCGTATGCATTTGTTATTTCGGCATACTCATTTGTTATTTCGGCATACTCATTTGTTATTTCGGCATACTCATTTGTTATTTCGGCGTATGCATTTGTTATTTCGGCATACTCATTTGTTATTTCGGCATACTCATTTGTTATTTCGGCGTGTCCATAACGCACCCTACGAAACTACTATAAGAGTTGAAACTTATGCTGGTTATACTTGTGTGTACACCGTAGCTGCAAGTAAGGGGAGGAAAACTTGTCCCCTCTTTCTGCTAACGGAGTTAGAAGGTGAGGTTCTACTTGAAGTCTTCTACTGCTTTTTTAACAGTATGTACTTATTATTTTCCAATACTAAGAATGGGTATACTCACTCTATGCCTACAGAAAACTTTATGGATATTTTATTTTCTAACTGGCAACACACACTCAAAACCTTTAGTGTTGACCAAGTAGCGGCTGAAAAAGCTTTTAATGACTTGGTTACAGCTTACTCTACCCCTGGTCGTTGTTACCATACATTGAAACATATTGATCACGTCCTCAGCACAATTCAGATTTTGCAAGGCTACACCAACAACCTAGCTGCTGTTCAACTAGCTGGCTGGTTTCACGATGTAGTGTATGACACTCAGGCTCAAGATAATGAAGAACGAAGCGCAGACTATGCTTTTGCATTGCTGAGTAATTTGAATATTCCAGAAAGTACCATAACTATTGTTACGCGGATCATTCTGAACACTAAAGATCACCAAGCGGCGGTGGATGATTGTGATAGCCAAGTTCTACTTGATGCAGATTTAGCGATTTTGGCTACTAACCCAGTCCAATATCCAGAATACGCCCATGCCATTCGCCAAGAATATAGCTGGGTGGCAGAGGCAGAGTATATCATAGGTCGTCGGCAGGTTTTAGAAAGATTTTTACAGCGATCGCATATCTACTTTACGCCTTTAATGTCAGAGTTCGCCGAACCATGTGCCCGTGGCAATATCCAAGGAGAAATTCAGTCTTTATTGTCTGGTTAGTTTTACAGCGTTCTCATTTGGATGCAAGCTATACATTGCTGTCACCTTGACACTTCAGCGTCTTCTACCTTTGTTTTAGCTGCAAACGCTTGTTGATGTTGTGGCTGCTGAACATTTTGCTGTGCAAACCTTACACGGGTGCGAACTCCCAAATCGGCATCTGTATCGAGCATTTGCTGAAGTTGATTTGTAATCTGCGCCGATTTATCAGGTAAAGTGACTGCTACTGCGATCGCTAGTGTTTCTAAACTCGTTACTGCCGCATAGCGCACTATCCACTCTGAATCTTGAGAAATTAATAATAGCGCCTCTAGTACCTGCGTCTGAACAAATTCTAGTTTCTCAGGCGGTACTTGATGCCATTGCAAAGTGCCTAATCCCCTAGCAGCTGCCCGCCGCACACTCAAAGAAAAATCGGTTTTTGCTGCCTCTAACAAGCTATCCAGCGCCCGGACATCACCAATTCCCGCTAAGGCACGAATTGCCCAGGCTCTAGCCCCGTAGTTGTAGTCATCAATTAGTTGTAATAGTGGCGATACTGCGGCTTCCCCAATGGCAATCAATCCATCTACCGCCGCCACCGCCGCCCCTGGATTGTTGTAGCCCAAAGCTGCAATCAAAGTTGGAACAGCTTCCTCTATACCAGCTGCTGCTAACTCCTGAACTGCTTTTAGTAAGCGCTCCGAGGAATCTGCTTCTTCCACAGCACGAATCAGTATTTGGGCAAGCTCACTGTTATTCATAATAATTTTTTATCAGTCATTAATTGTCAGCAAATTGTACATTAGGTTATCCGTAGTTGCAATCACACGTAAACCATTAACCCTTATTTTGCAGTTGTTTTGAAGGTTTACCTGTGGTCAACATTTGGTTTCAACGTATTAATGACAACTGATTACTCAGAAATTATCACTACAACAGCGAGTCCATCAAATTCATGATTTTAATAGCACCTGCTGACAAAGTACCTGTTGCTGTGTTGTTAACTTGATGTTCTAGTAATCCTTTGAGGGAAATTAATTTCAGGCTATTTTCGGCAAAAGCCTTGGCGATCGCATCTGCTGCGGGTAGATAGCCAATGGCTCCCAAATCTGCTAACACTGCGCGACGCAATTGCAATTTCTCACCCCCTAAAGCCTTTACCAACCGTTCCCCATAGACTGATTCTTGGGTTAATTGATACATGGCTCGTGCGGCAGCATATTGTACCAATTCGATTGGATGCTCTAGAAATGGCTTTACCAAAGGAATAAACTCAGTCGCCTGTAAGGTTCCCAAGGCTTCTAAAATGGCATCGTAGGGTTGAGATAAATCTGGCTGTGATCTGAGTTGCTCTCCCTGCAAGCCTACTTGTAATAACTCGATCAGGGCAGGAATACAAACCGGATCGCCCAGCATCTCTAAGGATTGTGCCGCAGCTTCCCGCACATAAATATCTGAGCATTCTAAACACGCAATTAAAGGTAATACTGCCTGGCGATCGCCTAGTTTTCCCAACGCCCTAGCTGCATTCCGTCGCAGAGGATATCCGCCTTCGGGTGTCCTGTCGGCTTCATCCTCTAACGCTGCGATCAGTCGTCTAACCGCAGCAGGTTCACATACTCGAAACCTCCCCAACCACCAAGCAGCATAAAAGCGCAGACCTAAATCTGCGCTTTCCAGATTGGCGATCGCTTCCTCTACCGTTAAAGATTCACCGTCGGCAAAATTACCTGTCGGTGATAAATCTTCAAATTTCTGCGGACTTGAATTCATCAATCAGAAGAACGATTGCTCTGTTCGCTATTAGTATCAGCATTCAATAGCTGAATACTGACTATTTTGCCACCTAAGCGAGTAATTCGCTGCATTTCTTGATTCATCCGGTTCTCAGGCACGGTGATAAATTCACTAGCACTAGAACGAATCGGATAAGCTGTTTTGTCAGTTTCTTCGCTTTGGCGAAGACCGGCTACTTCATATCGAAAGTAGCGGTTACTAGTTCTACCACCAATTTGTCCAAGCATAAATTCATTCCAAATTTAATTTAATATTGTCATTAGTCATTTGTCCTTTATCATTTGTTTTTTGTCTGAAACTAACGACTAATGACTAATGACCATTGACACTAAAGTGGCTTCACACTAGCGATTTTACCACCTTGTTTTACCACTCTTTGGAAGTAACTAGATAGTTCTTCATATGGTATTATTACAGCTTGATTAACCCGGCGGACGCTAGGATAACCAGCGCCAAAAACGCCTCCCACTTCAACGCGGTACATTCTGCCTTCTTTACCAAAAGTTCCCGCACCACCAAAAGTACTGTTGGGGGTAACGCCTCTTCCAGAAGCAACGTATGCAAAACCTGATTGACCACCAGATGGAGGAACAATAACCGATGCACTATTGCGACCTAATTCACCGGCTAGTCGGGAGGACTTGCCTTTGAGTTGGGAAGTATCGCTACTTGCGTAGCCGCGATAAAGTTGGAATATCCGGCTAAATCCTACAGTTTTCTGCCCAGTTTGGGTTTGAAAACCGCGATAATAAGGAACTATATTTTCACCAAAGCTAGATTGATACTCTGACGAATCAATATAGGAATCAATGTCGGCTTCATATCCCTTGGTTTGGTACAAGTCTAAGTGATAGACCACCTCAGACTCATCATAGGGAGCGCGACCCAACAAATGTTTGTAGTTTAGCTCGATAACGCGAGTTTGAAAACTGTTGTAGAAAAACTTGTTTTTGTACAGTTCCGATTTAGCTACTTGACGCACAAACTCTTGTACTGTAACTTTCCCATCACGCAGGATAGATTCAGCACTGATAAGGCGTTCAGATTTCATTAAATAATCGTTGCCCAACAACTGACGATAGACGGCAGAAATTACCTTTTCTATGTCTTCTTTAGTTGCATTTTGACGCAATTCCACACGAGCGTTATCACTAAAAGCTTCTGTTCCCAGACGTGATGCTGCTGTTGTAATAGCCATTGATAATTTTCCTTTTGTAATTAGTATTTGGTAAGGGAAATGGCGAGTGGGGGGTGGGGAGTGGTGAAATTCTCTACTCCCTACTCCCTACTCCCTACTCCCTACCCCGATTCCCTATTTATACGGCTGTAATGCTAATAACCTTACTGCCCTTGCGATTCAGCTGCTGCAATTTACTAGAAAGTTGCTCGTAGGGTACGACCAATTCCGCAGTACCCCGCCGCACTACAGATGAGTTCACAGAAGCTGCTTGTAATATCCTGATCCGATATGTTGCTCCTCGACCACCTGTAGAGAGTCCTGTTAAGGCTCCTGTAGAAACTGGGTAGATGGGTGAAGCTAGATTCTTCGCCACTTCCCAGGTTAGCCGTCCTTGTCTTTGTTTTTGCCCTTGAGCGCGATCGCTACTGGCATAACCCCGATAAAGTTGGAACAGTCGGCCAAATCCAACGTTTTTCAGTCCTACTTGACTTGTAAAGCCCCGATAGTAGGGTACAATATTTTCGCCAAAGCTTTCTTGATATTCTATTGAGTCAATGTAAGAGTTAATCTCAGCTTCGTAACCTTGTGAATTGTAAAGCTCAACGTGGTACGAAATCTCTGACTCATCTTCCGGGGCACGCCCCAATAAATGTTTATAATTCAACTCGATAAACCGAATTTGCGAGTTGGAATGGAAAAACTTCTCCCGATAAAGTTCCGACTGGGCAATAGCTAGTACAAAACCTCTAACTGAAATCGCCCCCCGATGCAACAGTGATTCGGCACTTACAAGATGCTCTCCTTCTAACAGGTATGAATTACCCAAAACCTGACGGTAAGCTGCCCGGATGATCACTTCTACATCCGCTTCTGTTCTATTGGGACGTAGTTCTGCTACTCCTGAGCTTTCAAAAGTGCTAATTCCCAATCTTGCTGCTTGTCCCAAAGCTGCCATCTTTAAATTTCCTCAGTTTTAACTGCAAAACTGAAAAATTTTTAGAAAATTTTTTTCTAATCTTTTAACAGTCTTATGAAAATAAAACTGCCCAGAAAGGTAAACCAACTCCTAGCTAACTGCTAACAGAGCTTGTTTCCCTTTCCGGGCTAAATACACTCTCTAGCTCAGAGCGTTAATTGCGTAGTCGATGTAGGAATTGGCTTCTACAGCTGGATCGCCACTTAGACCGTGGTTAGCTTTGATATACTTCAAAGCTTCAACATACCAGCTAGGAGACAAATCAAAGGTACGGTTGATTTCAGCCAAACCTGAGACTAGGAAATCATCCAATGGCCCTGTACCACCTACTACTAAGGAATAGGTAACGATCCGCAGGTAGTAACCAATGTCACGCACGCACTTTGCTTTACCAGTACCGGTAGAAGCGAAGTTAGGCCCTTGCTGTTGAGTGGTGTAGGGGAACTTGTTGTACACTGCTTGAGCTGCGCCTTCTGTCAAACGTTGGGCATTAGCGGTCAAGCTTTTTGCTGCTTCTAAGCTAGCTGGGGCTTGACGAAAACGACCAAAAGCGGTTTGAATTTCTGTGCTGGAGAGAAAGCGACCTTGAGAATCTGCGGTGGAAACTGCTTCGGTAAGAGGTGTTTTCATGAGTTTAGTATCTCCCTATTTACAATTTTGTTGAAATTTGTTTTGTCTAACTGACAATTGTCAGTTAATAGCATTGGTTGATTAGGCTTAACCTACTGCTGCGGCAGCGCGATCAAAGTAGCTAGCAACTTCAGATAACAGAGCGCTGCAATCGCCTCTGGTGATTCCATTGGCGTCACCAGCGATCGCTAGTGCTGCTTCCTTCATTTTTTCTACGCCAACTGCTACAGAAGCACCAGGAGTTCCCAACGCCAAGTAGGTTTCGCGCAGACCGTTTAGACAACGGTCATCCAATACACTTGCATCACCAGCAAAGATTGCATAGGTAACATAGCGGAGGATGATTTCCATATCGCGCAAGCAAGCTGCCATGCGGCGGTTGGTGTAAGCATTACCACCAGGAGCAATCAACTGAGGTTGTTCAGCGAACAAAGCGCGAGCTGCATTAGCAACGATCGCAGAGGAGTTGCCGGTAATCCGGTTTACGGTATCTGCACGCTTGTTGCCATCTTTAACGATCGCACTCAGAGCATCTAATTGGGATGCGCTGAGATATTCGCCTCGTGCATCAGCTTGGGAAACTACTTTGGCAAACGCATCTAAAACCATTGCTTTAATCTCCTAAATTTGCTTACGTTAACAGACTTGTTAGACTTCAAAGTAAAGAACTTTTGGGTTTAAGTCTGAGTTTGGACTGTCTGAGCAGATTGGATAAACTAACAACAGACATCTAGGGTATAAGTTTAATATTTTCCGGGTTTCCAATTAAATTTTTTTTTACAAAACTTCAAATTTCTATGAGCGATTGAAAAACCCGAAAAATACCTACTCTACTTGCCTTGTAATGTTGTTTTTTCCTTACTAGTCCTCTTTATACAATGCTGTAGCATCATTTTTTATTACAAATTATTGTTATGTCCATTCATTTTGTTTACATAAATTAATAATTTTGGTTACAGTTATGAGAAGGTAAATATTTGTGCAGGCAAACGCATCATGTCAATAAGAGGATTTTATTCTCAATAGGCGGACTTGGATAAGTCTATAGCAATCCAATTTGATTTTTGAATTTATCTACGTAAGTAGGCAAGAGGCAAGAGGCAATGGGAAAGAATGCTCTTTGAGTTGTACGAAGTTTTTTCAAAATCAAATCATAGTCCTATGGATAAGATAGAGGCATGGATATTGAAACCCACGATTAAATATGGGGAGCAACAATTGGGCTTTTACGGTTTGAAAAACGGGAAAGTTTTACTGATGAATTATGTGCGGTGAGTCCCTTATGTTGATTCAGCTTGAATCTGTTGAAGCTAAAAATGTTACCTCCACAAGCTGAAAAAAAGATGCGTTGCTGGATTCGCAGTCGTCACTTGATTTGTTCGGGTAATTTTTTTATATTCGAGACATTAGAATATACGACGATTGAAAGATTTTCTGAATGTGTCGCTTCTTTAGGAGGAACAGTAATATCCGTTGACTCTATTAATAAAATTTGGATGGGCGATCATCGCCAAGTTATTCTATATCAGGTAAAAGCTAGTTTACATACACCTCATCATACTTTGAAACAATACTGGATTAAATATGGTGATTTTTATACTAGATTTGATGCGCGTGTTTGAGAGCCATCAATTTTGTAAAAATAAATGTAAATAGATTTGTCCCGACTAACAACAATTAAGTTTATGATTGTGAAATTTCCCAAATTACCCCGGTCTATAGGTCAACTCAGTACTTATGTGTTAGCGATCGCGCTAGGAGTTCTTTTAACAGTTAGCAGCCTACAAGTGTTGCCCTCCCAAGCTGAACCTGCACCCTCAGTAACAACTGGAGATACTTCAGAACTGATTACTCAACGACAATCACCTGCTAGTGCTGCTATAAGTAGCAGTAGCTTTGTAACAGCAGCAGTGAATCGCGTGGGCACAGCAGTTGTTCGGATTGATACTGAACGTACAATTGCTCGTCGCACTGATCCATTTTTGGAAGACCCCTTTTTGCATCGGTTTTTTGGTGAAAATTTCCCCCAACAGATGCCTTCTGAGCAGCAGTTGCGCGGTCTAGGCTCAGGTTTTATTATTGACAAGAGTGGGTTAGTTCTAACTAATGCTCATGTAGTCGATAAAGCTGATAAGGTGACAGTCCGGCTCAAAGATGGCCGTACCTTTGAAGGAAAAGTTCAAGGTATTGATGAAGTCACAGATTTGGCAGTCGTCAAGATTAACGCTGGTAACGATTTGCCCGTCGCGCCCTTGGGGTCTTCCAGTAATGTACAAGTAGGAGACTGGGCGATCGCAGTTGGTAATCCTTTAGGATTTGATAACACCGTTACCTTGGGAATTGTCAGTACCCTCAAACGTTCCAGCGCCCAAGTCGGTATTAGTGACAAACGCCTGGAATTTATTCAGACAGACGCGGCCATTAACCCTGGTAACTCTGGAGGCCCATTATTAAATGGTCGAGGTGAAGTAATTGGTATTAACACAGCCATTCGTCCTGACGCAATGGGTATTGGGTTTGCCATTCCCATCGATAAAGCCAAAGCGATCGCATCTGTGCTAGAACGTGATGGTAAAGTTGCTCACCCTTACTTAGGTGTGCAAATGGTAACTTTGACAGCCGATCTTGCCAAGCAAAATAATACCGATCCCAACTCTCCGATTCAGATACCAGAAATTGATGGTGTTTTTGTAATGCGAGTTGTTGCCAATTCTCCAGCTGCATCTGCCGGTGTCCGGCGCGGGGATGTAATTGTTCAAATTGATGGTAAATCAATTACAAGTGCTGAACAATTGCAGAATGTTGTAGAAGACAGTCGCCTTGGTCAAGTATTGAAACTGAAAGTGCAACGGGGTAATGAGACACAGCAGCTTTCAGTACGCACATCTGAGTTGCAAAATGCTTCTTAGAAGCACAAATCTGTTATTGGTGTCAACGTAATTCGTAGTTGTAATTTAATTACGAATTACGAATTACGAATTACGAATTATTTATGGGTATAAAGCCCCGCCCGAAGTCAAGCGGAATCTTCTTATATAGAGAAGGTTGATACCCGCAATAGTGTGGGTGGTCTTTTCACTCTAAGCCGAGGCACGGGCTAAACGCCCCGCTATCGCTAACGGAACTCAGCACTCTTCATCGCCGCAGGCATCCATCGCTTATGCTAAATCCAGTCTAATTTTAATTATCTTCTGTGGATAAAAACCGCGAACAGCTTATCAGTCTGGCACTTTACCACACCTTTAAATGGTCGGTTGTCAGCCCCATGCTCCATACTTACTTTCGAGTCCAGATTTATGGTGCCCAAAATGTCCCCCAATCAGGGCAACTCGTGGTAGTGAGTAATCACGCTAGTTACTTTGATCCCCCAATTGTCTCTAATTGTGTACGCCGTCCAGTGGCGTATATGGCTAAAGAAGAGTTATTTGATATCCCGATTTTGGCGAAAGTGATTAAACTATATGGTGCTTACCCGGTGAGTCGGGGAAATGCCGATCGCAATGCCATCCGTTCCGCTCTAGAATACCTTGATAAAGGTTGGGCTGTCGGTGTTTTCTTGGAAGGTACTCGCACCCCAGATGGTAAAATTACAAACCCCAAAAGAGGCGCACTGCTGCTGGCGGCGAAAGCAAAAGCCCCAATATTGCCCGTGAGTGTCTGGGGTACTGAGGGGATTTTAAAAAAAGGCTCGGCCATACCTCGCCCAGTTCCCATCACTGTGAGGATTGGCAACTTGATTGATAGCCCTAATTCCACTAATAAAGAGGAATTGGAAACTTTGACACAAAAGTGTGCAACTGTGATTAACGAGATGCATGATTTAGGGCGATGAGCTAGACAAATAACAGATATATGCTTTAGGGAAGTAGCGATGCCCCTACGCGCAGCGCGTTGCCCTGAGCTTGCCGTACTCCTTTGGAGAAGCAAGCTACGCGGAGCGTCTCGTAGAGAAGTGCGGTAAACTACGCTACTTAGTTTTTGTAAATTTAAGGTCAACACGCTCTAGTAATGAAGTCAGACTTTGTGCTTAAATGCAACTGCTAGGCAAATTCACCTTCCACAATTTCTCCCTAAACAGCATATGAGCGGCTTTGAGGCCAAGAATTTTTGGGATCGATTAAATAATCTGGCGTTAGTCCGCTTCTTGCTTTTAGTTGCTTCTGGCTGGGCGATCGTACAACTTTTAGCTTACTTTGAAGCAGTCATCGTTATTTTCACATTCGCTGCAATTTTGGCTTTTTTACTCAGTTATCCTGTACAGTGGCTACGGCGTTTTTTGCCTCATGGCGTAGCTGTTGCTGTCGTTTTCTTACTCAGCATTGTAATTATTGGCAGTCTGATAATTACCGTAGGCTTAACGGTTTTATCTCAAGGACAACAATTAATTGACAGTATAACTGCGTTTGTAAATTCTTTAATACCTCTATTAGAGCGACTAGAGGTATTTTTGCGAAGTCGTAATTTGCAGATAGATTTAAGTTTTATTGAGGAACAATTACGAAACCAAGCTGTATCTAGTCTTGTTACTAGCTTGGCTGTTTTACAAGGGTTTATGACAAATTTTGTAACTTTTATATTGATTGCAGTTGTGGCTTTCTTCATGTTGTTAGATGGAGATAAACTGTGGAATTTCATCTTAAAAATAGTACCAAAACATCGCCGCAATAGATTTACAAGTATAATCAGACGGTCATTTTTAGGATTTTTTAGAGGTCAGTTGTTATTAAGCGTATTTCTCACAACTTCAACTTTCCTAGTTTTCTTAGTATTAAAAGTGCCTTTTGCATTGATATTGTCCATAATAGTGGGAATTCTTGACATCATTCCTGGCATAGGAGCAACATTAGGAGTAAGCACAGTGAGTCTATTTGTGTTGTCTCAAGGTGTTTGGCTAGCATTAAAAGTATTGATAGCTTGTGTTGTCCTTCAGCAAATACAAGACAACTTGATTGCGCCCCGGATTATGCAAGATGCGCTTAATCTTAATCCTGTAGTAGTATTCTTTGCTTTACTAGTAGGCGCTAAAGTAGCAGGGTTATTAGGAGTTTTTATATCTATTCCCATCGCTGGAGTAATTGTATCTTTATTTGAAATTGATGAAATGAAAGCGGAAGTTTAGCAGACGCGATTCAAGGAGACGCGATGAATCGCGTCTGTACAAGGATCAATCCTAGAGACGCGATTCATCGCGTCTTTAATTAACATTTACAAATAAACATTGGGAATGATGTCGGATTTAAGAGCGGAATTAACAGAAATTTTGGATGAGGCAGAGTGGGAGTGGCTAATTCCTCATGTGCAGCGAGATGCAGTAATTTTGGTGGCAATTGAGCTAAACTTGGTGGATGTTGGAGTTGCGATCGCCAGTGATAAAATTCCATCAGTGCAACAGTGGATTGATGAGCAATTGATTACCAAACCCACGACGGCACAGGTGGGAGAATGGAATGGCGATCGCAGTAAGCGATTTAATACCCTCATTGTCCAACCCTACGTACTGGCGCAAGAAATAACCGCCGTATCAGCTAAATAAGTGTCACAGAACGGCTAGAATTGTTACGATAAATTCAGATTAGATATTGAAACCTTGATCCAATCTGAAACCTTAGAACTATTAGAATGGCATCGCCTCTGCCAGCACCTTGCCACCTTTGCGGCAACTAAGCTGGGGGCGACAGCTGCGCGCCATCTGAAAATACCCGATTCTCAGACTCAAAGCGAACAGTTGTTAGAACAAACCAAAGAAGTCTACCAACTGGAAACTCGCCTCACCACGGGACTTTCATTTGAAGGAATTCAAGATATTGGCGACTCCCTAGAACGGGCAGAACGCGGCGGAATTTTAACAGGAGATGAACTGTTAGCGATCGCCACCACCCTCGCGGGTACCAGAAATTTGCGCCGTGTCATTGACAATCAGGAAGATTTGCCGATATTGACTGAGTTGGTTGCCGATTTGCGGACTTATCCAGAACTAGAACAGGAGATTCATCGGTGTATTGATGAAAGATTCCAGGTAACTGATCGCGCGAGTCAAAAACTGGGGGAAATTCGCACAGATTTGCGGCGATTACGCACTCAAATTACCCAAAAGCTACAAAATATCTTACAGGCAAAATCTGGGGCAGTTCAAGAACAGCTGATTACGCAACGGAGCGATCGCTTTGTCATCCCCGTAAAAGCACCCCAAAAAGATGCCATCCCCGGTATTGTCCACGATACCTCTACTAGTGGTGCCACACTGTACATAGAACCAAATTCGGTGGTGCCTCTAGGCAACCAGCTGCGGCAGATCATCAGAAAAGAGCAAGCCGAAGAAGAAACGGTTCGCCGCATTTTGACGGAACAAGTAGCCGCAGTCAAACCAGACTTGGAGAGGTTGTTGGCGATCGCAACCACGCTGGATTTGGCAACCGCTAGATCACGATATAGTTACTGGCTAGAAGCCAATCCCCCGCGATTTATTCAGCGTGAAGACAGTGAAATCATTACCTTGCGGAATTTACGACATCCTTTGTTAGTGTGGCAACAACGGCACGAACAAGGGCAACCAGTAGTTCCTGTGGATTTGCTGATCAGTCCGCAAATTCGGATAGTAACGATTACCGGGCCAAATACTGGCGGTAAAACTGTAACCTTAAAAACTCTGGGGTTAGCAGCACTGATGGCCAAAGTAGGTTTATTTGTCCCCGCCCGCGAACCAGTGGAAATACCTTGGTTTGATAAAGTGCTGGCAGATATTGGCGATGAACAATCCTTACAGCAAAGTTTATCCACATTCTCTGGACACATCCGCCGGATTAGTCGGATTTTGGAGGCATTAGGGAGTAGGGAATGGGGAATAGGGAATGGGGAAGAACAGAATTTAGAAATCCCCACTTCCCCACTCCCCCCCTCTTCTTCT
>NZ_WBKM01000030.1 GCF_015714725.1 Nostoc sp. WHI | reverse complement strand
TATACCTGAAGAAAATGCACTAATTGGAATTAGCCAAACAGAATTTAAAACATTACATTCAATTCATTGGGGGATTGAATGCTACCACAGAGCGATTAAACAAGTATGTGGTATTGGTCGATTTATGGTGAGGACATCTGAGGCAATTAGAACTCACTTTTTTAGCGCAATTCGAGCTTTTACACAATTAGAATTAATGCGGGTAGAAGAGTTAATTGAAAATTGGTATGAACTCCAAAGAAATTTATCTCTTCAAGTAGCTCGTGACTTTATTTTAGAACACCTATCACAGAAGTTGGGATTTACTGCATAGTATCACTTTTCTGTCAATGCGTAAGTTCTAGTCTTGTCCCAAACCTGTAACTAACACGCTTACAACTTTTGCTTTTTGCAGGTAAGTTGTTCCAGGCCGAACAAGGTACGGTTCTTGACGTGCCATTTACTGTACAAATCACTGGCATAACGTTTGACTGTACTAACAGAGAGAAACATTTCTTTGGCAATCTGTTCAAAAACTAAACCCTGAGCCAGTAAACGCAGGACTTGTATTTGTCGTTCGGTGGGAGAGTCAAGCAAGTTTTTGTCAGCAAAGCTAGGGTCAATATATCTATTTTGATCAAGGCTTTTTAACAGTTTTTTAGCCAGCTTCGGGTCAAGCAGGCATTCATCAAAGTAAGCTCTCTTGATGGCTAGTTCAATCAATTCTACATCAGCACTTTTGAGCATATAAGAATCAGCCCCATGACGAAAAGCCGAGTTAATAAAGTCGGAATGAGTCTGATTAGTAAAAATCACCACTTTACTATTAGTCTTTCTTTTAATTGAGCGAGTCAGTTCTAAACCACTCATGTCGGGCAATAGTAAATCAACTAACACAACATCAGGGTTCATCTGTTCAATTAACTGAAACCCTAGCTTTCCAGAAGTGGCTGACGCTGTAACTTCTATGTCAGGAGATTTTTCAATAGCGCCTTTGATGCCCAAGAGCGTGAATGTTTCTGGTTCAACAATTACTATTCTCAGCATGATTTTATTAATCCTGTAATAATAAATGGCTGTTTATTGGCGGACTTATTATTGATGCTTCTGCCGTGGGTGTCCGTGCTGCCGTAGCAGTGCCGTAGGCTACAACCTATACAGGGTATGGATTACCGTGATTGCTGCCGTATGCCGTGGACACTCAGTAAAGCCAGTAAGACATCCCTTTTTATGACCACGGCATTACGGCAAGACGTTTACCAATTAGGCAGAGAGTAGCTATCATTCTCATCAGGATTTACCTTCTCAGTCTTAACTAATTCAGCTAAACCATCAATTAATTCTGGCTCTGAATAACCAGATAACCTGTCTGCTTTCTTCAAATCGCGTAATGTTTTTGGTGTTTTAGACTTCACATTTTGGAAGTATTCATAAATCTTTTTAGCTACTTCAGATAATGGTTTTGGATGTACATTATGAGCAGCATTTAAATTAAATTCCAGGTCAAATACTCTATCTATATATTCCTGCTCCGAAGCAATCGAGTTGACTTTATTAGATAAAAGGGGCATTAATGCCACAACAAAACCCCCAACGGAAGCAATCATAACTGGACGTAGGTTTTGATAGGAGACTGCTTTAATATCCAAGTATTTAGATTTAATTTGCTCCCGTTCTTGCTTACCTGGGATAATGTCACCTCTATTTAAAATCAATTCCAGCACCCCATAAGATTCTTGCTCCCTTCCATTCTTGATATACCTGTTACCTAACAACAATAAATTGAGACAGAGACGAGTTTGTGCATCCATCTTTTCAATACCCAAAGCTGCCAGATTAAAAGACTGTAGGGAGGCAATAAACTTAGTATTAAACTCTCGACCAATCAATAAAACGTCAAGTAATTTACCCCCATAATTCCAGTCAGAGTAATGCTTGCTTAATTGGTCAGCAATCACTAACCAATCATCCAGAATTAGAATCAATGGTGGTAAGGATTCGCGCTGTGATTCTGGTAGCTGTTTACGCTTTTTGTAGTCCGTGTAAAAGTTGTCAATTACCTCTTTGGCTAGGTCTGGGTTTTCCTGATCAAAGACAATTACCCGCCCCTTCTCGCGTAAACCACAGAAACTATCATTCTTAGCGCTAATTACCCAAATATCAGCATTAGGTGAATCCGCCAAAATCTTCTGAATTAAGTAATTGAGGGTAACTGATTTACCGCTTCCCGGTGCGGCAACTAAAGCAGTGGAACTATCGGCTCTGGCTAGGGCTTGCAAAGTATTTAGGGCAAGAGCTTCTGATGGGTCAAGGCTACCATTCGTATTTTGTTGTAATGTCTGCTGTTCAGAGCCAGTAACTTTATCGTCACCCCTGGCGATATCCTGCATTGATTGCCCTGGCAATGCGCCGACTGGTTGACCCGTTGCCTGTTGCAGTTGCACCCGTGCTTCGGCTTCTGCCCTTAACCTCACCTGCTCCTGAAAGATAGCTAACTCTTGCGGTGTCATTTGTGACAACTGCGCTTCTCTTACCCGTCTATTCTCCGCCCATTGGTGAAATTCGTAATCTAGTTGTGCGCTATATGCTTCCTTATGGAGCCTTAACCCGTACCAAAGTTTAGAAATTAGCCAATTGCTACGAATTTCTTCCCTAACTGAAGGCATTAGTTGGATTAATCGCCATTCCCTAGCTTTGGATAAGGTAAAGGCTCCTCCTAGAAAAAACACTGAAGCTAATCCCCACAAAGCCTTATCCGGGTTACTTGGGGGGATTATTCTTAAACGGGTTGCTTTGGTTGGCAGGAAGTTATCACGTTGAAACTCTGGGTTAGCTGGTGCATAAGAAGAGGCATAAAACTCCGACTCTGGCATTATGTAACGCTTGTTGGGAGTGCAGTACCTTTGACGGTTAACCGGATTTTTTAGTGTTGAGGGGATGAAGCAATATTCAATTAAACTAATCTGAGTGCCGGTAAATGACTTTGCCCCACAAATTAAGCCAATGGTTGCTAGCACCCCTACAGTGATATTGTTGGCTGTTCCTGATCGTAAATAATCCTCAAACTGCTTACGTTTCATTGGTTTCTTCCCCTCGTCATAGCTGCAAGCAACAACACTCCTAATGCTGCCAACCCGATCATTAACCAAGGGGTGTCAGTCTGGGGACTGGGCTTAACTTCGTACTGTCTTACTTCTTCATAGAACCTTGTCTTACCTGTCTTGGTCGCTCCTGACACAGCCCGATACTCGTCAAAAGCCACCCAAAGAGTTGCCCCTACACTTGCAGTTTGGGCAGTCGCCACCATGAAGTCTTTACCAATGTGGATTCGCCCGTCGTACTGAATTTTCGTGAGAGTGTTGGCGAAAAATAGCCCAAGTACAATGCTGCTTAAAGTGCCAGAAGCGATCGCCCCAATCCCTAGAGTTGTCAGTAAGCTCACTCCAGCATTGGCAGTAAACACACCCAGGAATGTAGCCAGTGCTTTGTTTAGCAGTTGTTTGTTACTGAAGACATCACGAATGGATTGCTCAAGGCGTAAGCCGTCTTCATCCTCTGGGGTCGGTTTTTCTTCAGTAGTTTCACCCCACATTAACGGTGTGGACTGTTCACTGGTGTTTTGGAACTGTGATAATAGGGAATCAATTTCATTCATGTTTACCTCGCGTGGGTGAAACAGAAAAAGCCAGAGTTTTCCGTCACTACTGGCTTTCGACTAATTACGGTTAGATGCCCATGAAGTTGCGGAACCACTGCCCTACTCGGCTAATCCCAGCAGTGCGCGAGTAATTAGGCTTGGGTATGCGGTCGGTTTTCGCTTCACTACCGTTTGTCCACAGTGCGCTAGTTACCGCAGTTTCATAAGCCCTATCCGCCGCATCTTGTGTCTCAGGCAGCTTGTTAGAAGCCTTGATTAAATCAACTTCATACTTAGCCAATGCCATAAGGTCTGCTGTGGCCCCAGATATCTGAATCAAGGATGAGCGTTGCGCGTGACGGGTGGCCTCGGCAGTGGTGGCGTTGACGTGTTCCGCCTGCATCTCGGACATCTCGTTTTTGAAGCGCTGTTCTCCTGTCTTACTGGTGTTGATAGCTTTCAGGGTTTGCGTACCGTGTTTTTGGGTCAATTGCACCAGTTCGGCATAGGCTTGGTTTACATCGCCTGTGGTTTCAATGATTTTCCGGTATGCCTCCAAAGCCTTGGGTAAATTGGCTTTTGCAGTGTCGGACAATCTCGCCATGTCTGCAATTTTGGTGATTACCGTTTGATCTCCCTGTAAGGCTTTGTTGAAGTCCGATGAGGACACATCAAACAGTCTGCCCATTGCTCCTAACGTACCGGGGGCATTCTTGGGAATATGGTTTTTGAGTTTCGCTCCTCCAAAATTACGTGCCATTTATTCTCCTAATAAGGTATGTTGTTGTAGTCGATATTTATCGGCTCTTGGGGCAATTCATCCCAGTAACCCATCTCTTCAAATCGGCTATAAATTCTCGTTGCCAGTTGCCTTACGGGGTCGTCCAAATCTTCGGAAATTAAATCAAATCTGTTGGAGCCAAACGCCAAGATATTTGCAATGTCCGCGTCAATCCCATTGCCCAAGAATTGACCAAATGCAGCAGAGTATGGATGGTCATCAATGCTTGAATGAGTTGCTAGAAATTCGGTTCCGGTGAAGGGTGGGTAATCTTCACTCTCGAATATTGGCTTGGAGAGTGCCTGAATATCTGCCTCAATGATTGCTGACCATTGTTCAGGATTTTCCGCTTTGAATTGCTCTAATCTCAGGGCGCGGTCAGTTAGCGGTGATTTGCCCCAATCGTTGGGATTTCTATAATCGAGTGCCATGCTGCTAAAATCCTTGTTAAATGTGTACTTGATGCATCCGATGGGCGATCGCCTTACTTTGGTCGGTGGGAGCGATCGCTTCATCATTAGTTCTCACAAAACCTCATGACTTCTTTCCTTGACTTTGAGTTTTTATCGGTGCGGTAGGTGATTCTCCTTGAGTCGGTTTCTGAAGTACATAGCTGATTGCACCTGCACCCCCCACGGCTGCGGCAATGGTGAACATATTGTTACGTCCGTTGTACTGAACTCCGAAATACCCAACGGCGATCGCTGCTGCTGTTGCTCCAATGCCTAAAACCGTGTTTCTGAATCTGGATTTGGTCATGCTGCCCCCTTGAAATTAGTGACCATTGCGCTAAGTGCCGATTTATTGGGCTGTGTAGATTGCGCTGTTTCAACTTTGGGCGATGGTTGTACATTGCCATGTTGAAAAATCAGCTTTTCTACACCTGCTGATAATGCCTGTGTCGGTGCGTCTTGAGGTAAATCAAACATCTTGCACAATTCAATTACTGCTAGGTAGGAGATGGTTATACGCCGAGATTCGTAATTCATTGATTAGGCTCCCAAAGATATTTGAGTTAATAGTTTCAACCCCAAAGCATTGATGAATTGGGGATTATTCAAGACCACAAAGCCTAAACCGGCTAGGTTTTGATCCACCACTGGCAAGGAAACACCCCCACCCCAGGCGACAAGGTATTTAGCGCGGTCTAGATAATTGCCAGCAGTCACAAAGTTGGCGAATTTCTCAATCCTGTTACTCCACCACTGATCTAGGCACTGGCTGTACTCGGTTTCAAACTTCTTGCCCGTGAGGTGGTTGCCGCCATAAGTAAAAGTGCCTTCAATAATCCCCTGGTTCACCAAACTGGGCGAGTGTTTCACATCCTTGGACAGCAGACTCACTCGGTCGTTTCGCTTGTCGAGCGCTTCTGCAATCAGGGTGTGCAGTTCACCCGCTCCACCTTCAATCAAGTGACGGTCAATCACTGCACCACTGCCGTTAAAAACAGTCACCAACCAAGTTGATGAACCGATATCGAGTGCGATCGCTAATTCTGACGGGTCTAGTATCAGGGATGCTTCACCAAACAAACAGTGAGCAATGCTTCCAAATCCTTCGGGATAAATCCCTGTAACCGCGATGTCAACTGTCTTGGTGACAATGGAACGAGTTACAGGGTGCAGATGCTCAAAGGTGTGAGTGCCTGATACTCTGCGTTTAATCTCAGTTGCCCAGCGTTCCGGGTTATGGTTGCTTAAACTAATTGAAAGTTTGACCCCATTGGGAATATTCAGAACTGCTAAGTCTGCAAGGATGCTTTCTAGTGCCAGTTCTGCTTTTTTGGCTTTATCTTCGTGCAACAGGGTGTGATCACTTTGTGCGATCGCCGCACT
>NZ_WBKM01000177.1 GCF_015714725.1 Nostoc sp. WHI | reverse complement strand
TAGTGTAAGCAGGTAATGTGTAGCGATCGCGGATTGATGAAGGTAGATTTCCCTCAATTTGGGTAGCATCTCCCACTCTTAAATCTGTTGAAACTATACCGTCATTTTTACTACCAAATAAACCAGGAAGCCATTTACCTAACATTGCTATACGTCTCCTGAATTTGTTGAACTTGTTGACCGATGTAACGATAAATACCGTAGATGCCGATGAACGAAAACATTAAAATAGCAAAGGCTGCAATCACTCCTTGAGCCATCAAACCTCGCTGCATCAATTCCTCAACTCTGTTGGCGTTGTGCGATCGCACTTTCGATTCATCAATCAGTTCTTGGAGGATAATGAACTCTTAAGAATATGTGGCGTTCAGCCTTACAAGCGAGAAGTTAAGCTCAAAGAATGCTGCTATTTACTAGGACTAATATACCTGAAAAGTCAAAACCCTTTCAAAAAATATTCTTTATCTGACGTTTCATTGTTACTGATGAAGGATAAAGCACGATTTACCAAATTTGGCATTGATTTAGAAAATCTGGAATTTCCACTTTTAGGGCAAGAATTATCGGACTATATCTATGAGCAAATAGGTTACAAAGTTAGTTTGCGAACCCTCTACCGTTGGGCATCTAAACGCCGTATTCCTTTCTCTAAGTTACGCATCATTAACCAAAAAGAATTAAGTCGTTGGTTAGAATTAGCAAGTATAGCGAACGCATAGTAGTTAGCTTCTCGATCAACACTCTATTAATTGATATGCTCACTTTCAATCTCTGGCATTTTGCTCTAGATACTGGCGCACTCCTGCGCTCATTGCTAGTAGATTTGGTTGTATATTTTTCCCCAAAAAATCTTCCACTACATGAGCAATTGTACTTGTGAGAAAGAACGGTACTCCCTTGATTTGTTTTGGGTCGATTGCTAGTTCACCACGGCTTTCAATTACTGTCGTATTGCCGTCTGACAGAAAGCGATTTTTGCCAGAACACTTGACTGCTTGTGTGAAAGCGTGAGTTTCAATACGCCATTCAACTGTAAACACAGCCTGATTCCAGGTATTGTATTCTGTCCACGAAAGCATATCTTCACTGAGGATAACTCTTGCTGCTGCTGGAATTTCGCTACCACCATGCCACTCATTAACAGTATAAATATTACTGCCTACTTCACTACGTGATTTAACTTCGATGTCGCGCACGTTTGGCATATAAGGAACTAGCTCAACCAGTTTGTCCCGATAGGTAACATAAACCAGGGAACGGGGAAAAGGAATTTGGCTATTAGCACAGATGAGCATTAATTAATACCATATTCAAATATAGACATAACGAAGAATTGCCAAGAATTTAGCGATGGTGTAACCGCGCACCGGAGGTGATCGCAACTGAGGTGTTTTTGTGGTTGATTCGCTTAAATTTTGATTAAAACGTCATCTATATTTTACAGTCGCATCGGATCACAAAGCGGCACAAAAAAGCAGCAAGGTCTGCTGTGACATCTAAAAGCCTTACTGTGCATAGATGTCACAGAAAGCGGCAAGATTGGGTAAAACTCTAGAACCCTTGCTATTAAAGGAATGTCACAAAAAGCGGCATGGTTAAATTATGAACTTGGTGTCACTTGAAAGCACTCAAAGCCATACAGAATGCGTGTCACAGAGGAAGTGGCAGGGTTGACGAAAAAAAATAGGGATGAAAAAAAGCCCCAAAAACAGGGCTTTTTTCTTAAATCTCTTGACTGTGTTTGTACTACTTGCTATTGCCTTTTCTCTACCAAAACCTGACCAATACATCCCCCAGTACCCAGCCCAAACATTCCTGTAGCAATTATGTACATTGCATTTCTGCCAAAGATTTGAGTTCCTAAATACCCGATAGATATGGCCGCTAATATGCCAGCGAGACTTACAGTAATTACTTGTACTTGATTCCGTTTCATAATTAAAATCCCTTTCCTTGATAGAGGTAATGATTTGAATGATTTTGCTATTACGTAATCGCGCTATCCCTCTTCAACTTGAACAAATGTTGGAAGAACACAAGTTCTACATCAAAACCACAGTTGATATCGAACGGCGGGTGCTGGTTGGTGGTGGCGAACTGCACGCTGATTGCGAAAAAGAGCTATTGAAAGACGGTAGTAGGCAAAAAGATATTTGGGCTGCCAGTTTTATGCCTTTGACTGGAAAGATGATTTTTGAATCAATGGTTAATCTTCGTCCGCGCCAAAATAGGTCAATGGAGATTTTAGACCCTAATATTAGAGAAAGGGTTGCTCAACTTCTTATCGAGTTCTTGGGAAACTTATGATCCAAATGACACCAGAGCAGAAAAATTTTACACAAGATGATGTGACTACTCGGTTGCATCGTTTGGCAAATCATCTATCGCAAATTCAGTCTATGTGGGTTGGAGACTCATCAAGGGATTTGATGCTGCCTTTGGTAAAAGAAAGTCGGTACTTTATTGAGTGGACTGTACCCGACATGGTAAAAGCAGACGACATTGACCGAGCCTGTGAGTTAGTTGACTTAGTTCGTTTGCTGACTAATTGGCTGTTTAACTGGGACAATATTTGGTCGGATACCGAACAAAAGCAATCTGCATCTGCTCAAATTTCATACTGGGTACAGCGAGTTTTGGAAATATCACGTACAGAACCGGAATCACCCATAACTCAGTGAATGGTTCGTTAGTAAAGTTTTCGTTGATGGTCAAGGCGCGGTCTGGGCGAGAAATGGCGATCGCAAAATCAGCCTTGTTGCCTTTGAGATATCCTCCGGCCTGTGCTTCTAAAATCGTCAGCTTTGCTGACTTTTCACGGGATGTGGAAAGGGAAGTTTGGTTCGCGAATGTCATTCGCGAACCAATTCCTACTTTTTGTTGTATTTAGAAGTTTCTTCGATTAAATCTTTCAAACCCTGGTTGAGAATTTCAATTGAACGATCTAGTGCTTCAATTTTAGCTCTGTTAAGGATTTGTTCAATGGCATCTATGTAAGCTTTACTACCAGCCTTGCCTAAATGCTTGTATTTACTGAGTTTACCATCCGCCTTTGTGGGAAAGATTGCTTCAGTTGCCTGTAATTTGTAATACCAATATGCTGACTTCCTCCCCTTAGCTAGATAGCGAACAATCCAACAGGAAGGTTCAGCCACCTCAAGAGAAGCAATTATTGCGCTCCTTTCCTGTTCAATACGCGCTTTGACTTGAGCTACACAATTTATGCGTGTATGTAAATCCTCTTGGGGCGAAGGTTTTGTGTGATTGGGCATAAAACAAAGATGGGACAGTTCGCGAAGATTATTCGCGAACCATTATCGGGTGACAAAAGCTGACTTGCAATTAAAATTAAGCTATTAATTTAAGAATGCAATGAAGAGTGCAGCAGCCAACCTTGGCACAAGGTTTCCAACTCTAACCAACCTCTCCACAAAACTTGTATCCCAATTGCACTATTTTTTCTATGTTCTAAGTATCCTCCTAGCCGCGCTATCGCGCGTATTGCCCAATCAATAGTTAGCTCCAGATCCTTTTTTTGTTTTGGAGGTGTACTCTTCTGACTTTTCCCGTTAAGTCTTGAAAAGCTTGCTCACAAAGGATTTAGGGCAAATTAGAAGGTTTGCAGTAAAATAAGCCAAGCGTGGTATCAGAGGCGACAAATCATGTTGGACTGGTGGGAGAAAAATTTTGCGACTTGTGAGTTAGGCGATCGCCGATTGAATGAACGTGCAATGTCAATTGGTTTTGCTTGAAGTCAAGGATTTGGCAAAGGGCTGTCAGAAATCTTCAACGGAGGAACTGTACTCAAAAGGGCTTATGAGTTTTTGCAAACCCCAAAGTGGAATTTTTAAGACTAATCGAACCGCACTGTCAAATGACGGCGGAAACTGTTGCAGAATACGATGTAGTGCTGTGTGTTGGAGACACCACTTTTCTTGATTATGG
>NZ_WBKM01000035.1 GCF_015714725.1 Nostoc sp. WHI | reverse complement strand
GGCAAACAATCAGACGTGAAAGTAGAAGTGCTGAAAGTTGTACTAGAGGGGATGGGTGCATTGTTTGGGCATCCACTACCTAAAAAATTAACCATTTTAGACTTTGGCAATGGTACAACCCTGTATTCTCGTTACAACCGGGGTCAGCGAGAAGTTCACACTGCCTACCCCATCGGTGTAGAAGTTCTCATTGATGATATCTCCCAAAAAATGAAACATTTAAATGGAGGAAAAATTGGGGATGCTTCCAAAATCCGATTTTGTCTGGAAATGGGGCATACCAGGTACAGCCGTGACATCGATATCAAAGATATATACAGTGCAAGTTTAAAAGATTGGTATGAAAAATACTTGAAGAAAGTGGTGAATCTGACACTTGATGCCAAGCACCAGGGGGATGAAATCTGGGCGATTGGTGGAGGTTGCCTCTTACCAGGATTTAAGAAGCTGTTGGAGAAAAACGGCTTCAAAATCCTGGACAATCCGGTAGAAGCCAATGTCTCTGGGCTTTTAGAGATGGCAAAAACCATGACCAGTAAGAACCCAACTACTACATCTCTTAAGTAAAGTTATTACAATGGCAGATAAAAAAGACTTAGCACCGGAAAAAGTTCGCCTCAAAGATAATTACCGAGAGCGCATATTTGCAGAATCGCAAAAACTAGATAAAAGCTACCTGGACACGCTTTACTTTATAGTTGATTGCTATTTTGTTTTCATTAAGGCTGGATTACCTGCACAACTTTTAGCTTCTACACCGATTAATATTGAGTCAAACCAACTCACCTCTTGGACTCCAACTCCATTTGCAGAGGAGAAAGAAGAAGATTCTGAACCGGAAACATTCAGCCTTGATTTTGATTTGTAACCATCATTGGGTTAGGCGACCTAAGACGGGCAGTGCCTGCAATCGCTGTTTGAGCCTAGAATCCCCCGAATCCGCTATCGCTAAATTCGGGGGAGTATGTCAAACAAGTTTCTGTGCAATGGCTCAAGCGCCACTTTAAGAGCGATCGCTTTGCGAAAAAGAAAGTGAAAATTCTTGAACCGATACATCCAGATGAATCAAAAACAATTAGAAGACTCCATTTTTGAAGCTGTCTCTGACGCGATTGGGAGAGAATGGACAATTGAAGAAAAGCAGTTCATTGAGAATAATTCCGAATTGCTCTCGTCACCTAAAAGAGTGGCTAAATAATTCCTTGAGTGATACTTGTTGGCATCCAGACAACTATAAATTAGTCCAAGACTTAAATACCTCTTCAAACTTCAGTCCCCCCACGATGTTGGAAAATGAAGAAATTTACATTCCTTTTTAAAACCTTTTGTATTTGCTTCGTACTTGATTACGAGCCTTGAAATCAAAGAATAAGCTTTTAAGTCCACAAGAATTAGTAAGTCTTGTGCTTAATAAGCGGGTATTCATTCCAACTAACGATAAAGCACCATCAGTTTTAGCTTCTAGGATATATCTATCTTTGTAAGTCTACTTGTTGTGTTTGAGATTTAGCTAATATTTTATCAATTTGAGTATTAACATCCTCAAAAGTTTGCAATATCTGTGGAGTTAGTTTATTAGTCTGTACCTGACCAGATTGCAAGTTTAAAATTACCTCCCCATTTTTCTGCGAAATAGTTAAATCTCTCTGCTGGGTATTGAAAGCCAAGTCATAAATTTTTCCTTGAACTTGAGTGCCATTTTCATTAGACTTACCCCAGACCATGCCAATCCTTTGAGCAATTTGAGTCAACCGACTGATGACTTCAAGCTCAGATGTATCTTTCTTCATTACTGTTAACGCTTGGGCTGATAATTGCTCACCAGCTTTAAACCCATTTGCAACTTCTACAATGCGTTTTTTGTAATTTTCCGACTTCCCTAACTTATCTGCGGTATTGTACCAATTTCTCAAGTCATCAATAGTAACTGTCGGGGGATTCTCTACACCTAGAGGTTCGATTTTCATCAACAAGTTGTTTGCAGGTTCTTCCCAAGGTACAATTTCACCATTAAGGTAATCGCCCAAAGGCTCTATGTGTAATCCCCAAACCTGTTGCTTTGAGGTAAACAGCTTGGGCAATGCAGTGGGCGAATGTTTTTCCATACTTGCCCATTGCTGTTGATAAGTAGGGTCAGCAATCATAGTAGGTGTAATTTGATACTGTTTGCCAACACGAAAGGCCACCTGTTTGTCGCCAGCAACAGCAAGTGCAATATCCCCCTCCTTAAATCCATACTGCTTGTAAGGCTCATAAGCTCTAGTAGTATGAACTCTTCCATGCCCCCGCATTGCATCAATGCAAGTATCCACGGGTAAAGGGTTAGGTTCACCATGCAGCATTAACGGATAGTTCATGGGAATTGGTTTACCTTGTGGGCGAAAACTCCCTTTCTCTTTCTCGACTTTGGTTTGTGCCTCATTTGTTATGGGTGGTTTTTCTCCCTTACTCCCTGCTCGCTGCTCAATAACTTTTTCATCTAAGGGCAGTGCTGGTTGTTCAGAAGGTTTTAGAAATTGTGGTCGTGTGGCAAGGGAGCTAACTTTTTGTTGATAGTCACTATTTGATTCAATGACAGCCCCAAATTTCTTGGTCATGCTCGACAAAGTTTTAGCAGGGATGGAGCTATCAACCAAGTTAAATACCGCTAGACCTTTTTTAGTTTCCCTAATAACATCTTGTCTTGGTACTGGCTCCCATTCAACTTTTTGAGCAGTTAACCATTTAGTCACAGTATCAGCTTTCTGGTTGTCAACAGCCAGACCCATGACTCCAAGTTTTTTGTTTTCTTGGGTAGAAAATAAAAAAGTAGGACGCTCTTTAATATGATGTAGAATTTTCGCACTACTATCAATCATCTCTTGTTGTTGAGCATTAACTGATTGAGTCCCAAAAGCCTGAAATTCCTTCGTCCACTTTTGGGGATATTCAACGGTATTAGGGTCAATTTGAGCGCAAATAACAGAAAAATTACTTT
>NZ_WBKM01000158.1 GCF_015714725.1 Nostoc sp. WHI | reverse complement strand
TTGTCAGATGATGCCGTGGCGATGGTTTTGCCGTCCGGGCTGAAACTCACACTATTGACTAAGCCTTGATGCCCTTTGAATTCTTGCAGCAGTTGCCGTTGAGCGTCCACAACCGCGCTGTCTTGTCAGATGATGCCGTGGCGATGGTTTTGCCGTCCGGGCTGAAACTCACACTATTGACAAAATCTTGATGCCCATATCTAAGCTTTGGCTAGACTCAAAATAAACTACGTGCAATCCCTGCTGCTCTAACTCTGCTTTGAGCCGCAGTAATTCGGTGGATTTGCCACAGCCGATATGTCCGGTAAATAATTGACAAGTAGGTTCTTCCGGTGAAAGGCGGGTGATGGTTCGCCCTAATTCTTCAATAATCTTGGCACCACGCACTTTGGAGAAATCAATATAATATTGTCTATCCTCCGGTTTGCTCACAACTAGAGTTTTGCTGGGGTTGCAAGCTTGAAAAAACCTGACTAAATCTAATCTCATTGCAAATCACCCAAAGTTAGCCTGATACTCTTGCCCATGTTTGTGATTATACAGAGGACAGAGCTGCTATTTCGGAAAAAACTTTTTTGGATCTCACGCAGAGGAGCCAGTGCGTTGGGCGGGCAATGCCCGACTTAAAGCACCTGGCGTCGCGCAGAGGCGCAGAGAGGATAAGGAGTTTTGACGTTTTATCTCTTGATTCAGCAACACCGAAAAGTCTAATTTAGGCAATACAACTCACTCAAACAATTTCTGAAGATGGTTTTGAGCAAGATTTTGTGGGAGCGCCTAATTGATCTAAAGTATTCATTAATGATTCATCTTGTAGTATTTCGTGTTTGTTTTCAGAATTTACCAAATCGCCAAAAGTTTCAAGAGCTTCAAGAGCCTCTGATGCAGACTGATATCGCTGTTTGAAGTCATCCAGCACCATTTTACTGAGAATTTTAGCTAGGGAGTGGCTCACCTGGGAGCGTAGTTTACCGCCGTAGGCATTGCTCCATTTTATCTCTCCATCAGCATCTCTATCTAGCTCACGGGGTGTTATTCCAGTCAAGGCTTTAATCCCAACCATGCCGACTGCATAGATATCACTACTGTACTGTGGACGACCAAAATATTGCTCGCTTGGTGCGTAACCCTGAGTACCAATGCCAATAGTGAAGGGTGTTTGTTCTTGATGATCAAGCTGTTTTGTGCTGACGTCTTTAACGGCTCCAAAGTCAATTAGTATCAGTTTACCGTCTGAGTGTCGCCGGATGATATTGCTGGGTTTAATATCCCGGTGAATTACGTTATTTTTATGAACAAATATTAATATTTGCAATAAGTCCCTGACAATGTTGATAACTGCAATTTCATCAATTGCTCTACCTGCTGGGAGTTCCTGATTTAAAGGATGACCAATTATTTGTTCTTGCACTAAATAAAATTCTTCATCTTCCTCAAAATACGCCAAAAGTTGAGGAATTTGAGCATGGGTTCCCAATTTTTCTAGTGTTTGCGCCTCAGAGTGAAATAAACGTCTGAGAAGGTGTAAGCTTTCTGGTTTGCTGTTGGCTGGTTTTAGTTGTTTGACAACACATCGTGGATTACCAGGACGTTGGGTATCTTCGGCAATGTAGGTTTCGCTGAATCCACCGGAACCGAGAACTTTGACAATTTTGTAGCGTTGAGCCAGGAGTTTTCCTGATAAAGCTAAATCTCTTTGCTGGATTAGGTCTTGTAGGTCATCTTGTTGGCTGATAATCTCTTGAACAACAGGGTAAGTTTTATACTTCTGAAATATGTCTAGTAATTGGCGTTTTTTGATATTTTCTCTTACCACTGAGGTTCCCAGGTAAGAAAGTCCGATCATAGCGATCGCAATCATTGGTAAAGTAGTAGGAAAAATTAACTGACCATAGACAAATAACCCATAGCTAATTCCTACCCAAGTACCAGATAGGGCAAGGCTAGACAGAAATCTATTGAGAATACGCTTGTGTCTGCTAACCATTAAGGCTGTACTGCCTACTAGAATTAGCACAAACAAACCCCGCAATGGTGGACTGTTAATTCCTTGAGCGATCGCTTTACCTTGGCTCAAAGTTGCGATCGCATTGGCGTGAATTTCTACGCCCGACATGCGTTCAACGGTTTTGCTAGCTGCTACTGAATGATAATCATTGTGTAATGTATCTGTTGCACCAATCAGCACTATCTTGTCTTTGAACACCTTTCCTTGCTGCAAATAAGTATTCCAGTTTTCCGGGTCGAGTACGTGCCAAAAGGATATTGGCTCAAATGTACCCGCAGGCCCCCAAAAATAAATGCGATCGCCTTTTGGTTGGGGATAATTTACTTTTGCTGTCCTGAGGGCTGCTTCATCAAAGGAGGGTAGCTTTTCTATTAATAAATTATCTTCAGCTAACAACTTGGGAAACTCACTCGCCAATCGATGAACCTTGCCATCGACTTCTAAGGGGAAATTAACTGAGCCAATAGATACTGATCCGGTGTTAAATATTTGCTGCGGCGACGACACTTGGATAAACGTTCCTTGGTGTGTCTCGAAATTTTCGTAGAGGGCTGCTAAAGTAACTTTGCTACCATATTTTTGCAATGCTACCTGAAGTTGGCGATCGTCAGTAACTCCATAACTACTTGGCGTGTCAAAAATTACATCCACTGCTACAGAACGGGCACCTGCTTTGATTAACTTTGTGATTACCTGGGCATAAGCAGCACGTTTGTAGGGAAAAGATTTCAGTGTTTCTAGGTAGGCATACTGTTTTGGATCTGTTTTATAGTACTGTTCGGGAACTGATATGGACTGATCATCTATTGCTAAAATTACGATGTCTTCTGGAGGCACAATCGGCCCCCGCAGTTGAAAAAAGCTAGAAAGCGCCTGATTTTCGAGCAGTTGAACTGAATCCCAACTAGAAGCACTCAGCAGTGCTGCCCCCATTGCCCAAGCACCAGCGAGTAGATGGCCTAAGCGAACCATCCACCGAGACTGGCGAGCCGATGCTGTTGAGGTTACTTTTGTTGGTTTACTTGAGAGTCTATTGCCAGCAGAGACATCGTTTTTAGTTAAGGTAGATGTAGGTTTTTCCGCCATATCGTGTTACTGATTAATTTAAGTCCAACACTTTTATTTATTTAGACCACGTTTTAGTACAAGTACATTGAAATAAGACATAAATGACAATCTTATACATTTGTAAACTATCTTCTATTCATCAACAAATTTTTATTGGTAGAGCTAGTCCCTAAGAGATTCCTACTCAGGCACTACCTAAGTTATTCTTTTAATGTTGAGTGAGTTACAAAAGAGTGATTGTCTCACAGATCAAAGCCGAAGATACTCCGCTTCTGCATTTGGTGGTGGCAAGATTTAACCCTAACCTAACCAACAGTACACTTCTTACTGGGTGTTCTACCAGAAGCTGTCCCAAGTCCGTCTTCTGTCTCTGGCGCAATATTGGTACTTGCCACAAAACATATCCTGATAGTGATAGTAAAACCTATAGTTAGGCATCAAGTTATATCCTACCTTAAGCCTATGCCATACCTCTTTAGGAGTAAACTTTAGTGTTATGCAGCTATGAATGCTGTTACTCAGTCAATTTTATTGGTAGATTTTGATCACAGAGTAGCTCTGGCAGTGCCGGAGGTGAATGAGGTTTAGCAGCCAGTATCTCAACTCCAATGTTGCAGCCGTTTTTATGCCTTGAAAGAGGTAGGATAAAACCTATAGATGAAAAGCTACTTTATAGATATTAGCAAACAAGGCATTTGAAAATTGCTATAATCTATTGTTCCATCTAAATTCATATATATTATTAGGTGTAAATTTGTATGGGTTCTCCAATGAATCGTCTGTCTATTTTTGTAGACGGAAACAATATGTTCTATGCTCAACAAAAAAATGGCTGGTTTTTTGACCCTCGGCGAGTCTTAGAATACTTCAAACATGAACAGTCAGAAACAACATTAATTAATGCCTTCTGGTACACTGGCTTAAAAGACCCACAAGATCAGCGAGGCTTTAGAGATGCGCTAATTAGTCTGGGATATACAGTCAGAACTAAAATTCTTAAAGAATATTATGATGATACTTCTGGTCGTTACTCACAAAAAGCGA
Source organism: Nostoc sp. WHI (assembly GCF_015714725.1). Taxonomy (GTDB): domain Bacteria; phylum Cyanobacteriota; class Cyanobacteriia; order Cyanobacteriales; family Nostocaceae; genus Nostoc. The sequence goes on along the minus strand of NZ_WBKM01000158.1, from coordinate 26,926 downwards.
ATTTAGATATTGAAATTGTTGTAGATATGTTTAATACAGTAGACCAGTATGACCGAGTAGTATTATTCAGTGGCGATGGGGATTTTGAAAGGGCAATCGAACTATTACGCTCAAAAAATACGCATATTACGGTAGTCTCAACAGAAGGAATGATTGCTAGAGAGCTACGGAATGCTACTGATAGATATATAGATTTAAATGATATCAGAGAACAAATAGAAAAAACCGAAGGTTAGTATTCTTAGCAATTATTTACAAAGGTAAGAGTAAAAGAAAAACTAAGGTTGAAGATATTTTGATCCACAAGTAAAAACTAAACAACAAAGGGCAAATGACAAACAAAACAGATCGAATCATCATTTTTGATACGACATTGCGAGATGGAGAACAGTGTCCAGGAGCAACTCTGAATATAGACGAGAAGCTAGTTATTGCCAAGCAATTGGCGCGACTGGGTGTAGATGTAATTGAAGCAGGCTTTGCCATTGCGAGTCCCGGAGATTTTGAAGCAGTTAGCAAAATTGCTAAAATTGTTGGAACAGAAAATGGCCCAGTAATTTGTAGTTTGGCAAGAGCAATTAAAGCAGATATCGAAGCTGCTGCCGAAGCATTAAAACCAGCAGTCAAGGGCAGAATTCACACATTTATTTCGACTTCTGATATTCATTTAGAGTATCAATTGCGGAAGTCACGGGCAGAAGTATTAGCGATCGCCGAAGAAATGGTAGCTTATGCCAAGTCCTTCATGACAGATGTAGAATTTTCGCCGATGGATGCGACTCGTACTGATCCAGAATTTCTTTACCAAATCTTAGAGCGAGCGATCGCAGCTGGTGCAACAACAGTTAACATTCCCGATACTGTAGGTTACACCACCCCTAACGAATTTGGAGCCATAATTAAAGGCATTGTCGAAAATGTTCCCAACATCGACCAAGCGATTATTTCCATTCACGGTCATAATGATTTGGGCTTGGCAGTTGCTAACTTCTTAGAAGCCGTAAAAAATGGCGCACGGCAACTAGAATGTACCATTAATGGCATTGGCGAACGAGCCGGAAATGCTTCATTAGAAGAATTGGTAATGGCGCTGCACGTCCGGCGGCAATATTTTAACCCCTATCTCGGAAGACCAGAAGATTCTCAAGAATCCCTGACAAATATTGACACCCGGCAAATTTATAAAACTTCACGCTTAGTTTCCAATTTGACGGGGATGTTAGTGCAACCAAATAAAGCGATCGTTGGGGCGAATGCCTTTGCCCATGAGTCTGGGATTCACCAAGATGGTGTGTTAAAAAACAGGCTAACCTACGAAATTATGGATGCCCAATTGATTGGATTAACAGACAATCAAATAGTTTTGGGCAAACATTCAGGGAGAAATGCTTTCCGCACTCGGTTGAAAGAATTGGGCTTTGAACTGTCGGATACCGAATTAAATAAAGCATTCGTTCGATTCAAAGAAGTAGCAGATAAAAAGAAAGAAATTTCTGATTGGGATTTGGAAGCGATCGTTAATGATGAAATCCAACAAACACCCGATTTATTCCGGGTAGAATTGGTGCAAGTTTCCTGTGGTAGCAACGCCCGTCCCACCGCTACAGTCACCCTCCGCACCCCAGGAGGTGAAGAATTAACCGATGCTGCGATCGGTACTGGGCCAGTGGATGCAGTTTACAAGGCGATCAACCGTGTGGTGAATGTGCCCAACCAGTTGATTGAGTTTTCTGTGCAGTCAGTAACAGGTGGTATTGATGCCCTTGGAGAAGTGACAATTCGTTTACGTTATGAATCTAGGGTGTTTTCTGGTCATGCGGCGAACACAGATATCATCGTGGCATCGGCTCAAGCTTATGTAAATGCGCTGAATAGATTGTATTCTGCATTGCAAAGTCAAGAAAAGCCAGAGGAAGTATCTGCACAGAAAGTCTGAGATCGTATCTGTTAAATTGTCCATAATAAAAGCACTACACCTTCTTTTTAGCATCAGCAAAAAACTCCTCTCCGATTTTGGGGAGGAGTTAGATGTGAGTTCCGAAAATTTGTTTGAAGTTTATGCTGACAGAAAAATATATCATTATTCAGAGAAGCGACAAATATAAAACTCAAATATTACTTACAGCAGTTTTCGATTAAACCGGCCACAAAAATGAATTTGCAATTCGCTGTAAATAATATTTGCAAAATCTCATAAGATAATAACCGTCATCTGCTCTTATAAAAGGCTATGACTATCAACCACGACCGCTTATTTAAAGAATTAATTTCTACATTTTTCATTGAATTTATCGAGCTATTTCTGCCTACTATTGCTTGTGATATTGATAAACAATCGATACAATTTTTACCAGAGGAAGTACTTACTGATGTTACTGCTGGAGAAAAGAAAATAATCGATTTACTGGCAAAAGTAAAATATCAAGAGAAAGAAACTTACTTTTTAATCCATCTTGAGGCTCAATCTTATACACAGCAAGATTTTGCCAAACGGATGTTTAAATACTTTGCAAGACTTTACGAAAAATACGATTTACCAATTTACCCTGTCGTAATTTTCTCCTTTGATGAACCGCTACGATTAGAACCAAAAACACATAGCATTACATTTTCCAATTTAGATGTACTCAAGTTTGAATTTGCAGCAATTCAATTAAATAGAATTAGCTGGCGAGATTATTTAACCCAACAAAACCCTGTTGCGGCAGCACTTATGGCAAAAATGAATATTTCACTAGAAGAACGTCCACAAGTCAAAGCGGAATGTTTGCGGCTATTAACTACTTTCAAATTAGACCCCGCAAGGATGCAACTCATTTTTGGTTTTATTGACACTTATTTAAACTTAAATGAAACAGAAGAACAAACCTTTAAAGTAGTAATAAGTACAATGGGATTAGACCAGAAGGAGGAATATATGCAAATTCTTACGAGTTGGGAAAAAAAAGCTGCCCAAAAAGCATTAGAGCAAGTCGCACTTAATTCACTGCGTGAAGGTATATCAATGGAAATAGTTGCCAGAATTACAGGGTTAACAGTAGAACGAGTGCAGCAATTACAGGCAGAGTTACAAACTGGAAATTAATCATAGGACTTCCGCATTGACAGCAAATATCAAATATAGGATATGGATTTCAGACATTACATCTTAAAAACTTGATCGAAATTAGAATTTAAATCGATTGGTAGGTTGGGTTGAAGGTCGTGAAACCCAACAAAGCCCTGATAAGGTTGGGTTTCATTCCTCAACCTAACCTACACCGGAGTGCTTTTTTAGGCTTAACCAAGCAGTATTGGGCTTTGCTCAATTTAGATATTGTTTATGCTTGATCAGCATTAGGATTTAAACGCATCATCATTTTTTCCGGCTCTGTCAAATTTTTGAAACCATAACGGCGATAAAGCCCATGAGCATCTTTTGTGCCTAATAACCACCTTTGAACGTCTTGCAGTTCTGGATATTCCAAAATATATTCTACAAACCATTTTCCTAAACCCTGTCCTCGATAAGGGTCTAGAATAAAAACGTCTTTTAACAACGCAGAAGTTGCATAATCAGTGATGACTCTCGCAAAGCCAACTTGTTGATTATCTTGATAAAGTCCAAAACATAAAGAATTCTTTATTGACTTTTCTACAGTAGCTAATGGGATGTTTTCAGCCCAATAGGAAGCTTTTAAAAAATCATGAATTATTTGAATATCTAATTTAGATTTATCCGTGCTGATGTAAAACTTATCTTTTAATTCTTTGTTCATCTGCCTGAATCTTCTATTTAATATATTTATAATTCATTCTTGCAGTCAGTAGGTTGCGACCTAAGATGATGAAATTACTGAACCATTAGCTGGATGATAGAGGCTATATTCAGCGTTCAAGGATATGAGTGCATCTACCATTGATTATGAATCAGTCTACAACAAAATCTTGGCAAGAAGTTCGCGCAGCTTTTCAAAAAATTTGGGGTTATGAAGATTTTCGTCCGCCACAAGGAGAAATTATCAGCAGTTTATTAGCACAAAAAGATGCGCTGATTATTATGCCCACAGGTGGAGGGAAGTCAATTTGTTTTCAACTTCCTGCACTGCTACAAACAGGATTAACGCTGGTAGTTTCGCCTTTGGTGGCGTTGATGGAAAATCAAGTTCAGGAACTACTACAAAGCCATCAGAAAGCAGCACTTTTACATAGTGAATTGTCTTCATTTCAACGTCGTGCAACTCTGCAAGCTTTAGAACGTCAACAGCTAAGATTACTTTATTTATCACCAGAAACTTTGCTAAGTGCGCCAGTCTGGGAGAGATTATGTCAGCCGCAATTGCAAATTAATGGTTTGATTTTAGATGAAGCCCATTGTTTAGTACAGTGGGGTGATAGTTTTCGCCCAGCTTATCGCAGATTAGGGGCTGTGCGTCCTGCATTGCTAAAATTAAAACCACCGGGAACAAAAATCAGCATCGCCGCTTTTACCGCTACTGCTGATCCCTTAGCCCAAAAGATTATTCAAACAGTTTTACAATTACAGCAACCAGAGATTTTCCGCTTGAATCCCTACCGTCCTAATTTGCATCTTAGCGTTCGCATTGCATGGACACCACGAGGTAGGAAACAACAATTATTAAAGTTTATTCAAAATAGACCGCAACAATCTGGATTAGTTTATGTTCGCACTAGGAGAGATAGCGAGGATTTAGCTGAATGGTTAGCAGAGATGGGTTATGCTACAGCTAGTTATCATGCAGGATTGGGTTCAACAGAACGCCGTGCAATAGAAGCAAGTTGGTTAGGTGGCAAAATCCCTTTTGTTGTGTGTACCTGTGCGTTTGGTATGGGGATAAATAAATCAGATGTGCGCTGGGTAATTCATTTTCATGCACCACATCTGCTGTCTGAATATGTGCAAGAAATTGGTCGGGCTGGAAGGGATGGAAAACCGGCCCAGGCGTTAACATTAGTGAGTGAACCTACGGGGTGGTTAGATCCAGAGGATAAGCAAAGACAGCAATTTTTTCAAGAACAAATGCGATCGCAACAGCAAATAGCGCAGCAACTTGTGAAAAAATTACCAAAGCAGGGAGAAGTAAATGCTGTAACGCGACAATTTCCCGAAGGTGCGATCGCTTTAGCATTACTCCATAGCAATGGTCAACTAAACTGGCTTGACCCTTTCCATTACAGCATTGGGCAAAAAGTAGGAAATCAGCCACCCACGCAATTAAATGCTGCCAAACAAATGCATCAATATTTGACTACAAAACAGTGTCGTTGGCAGTTTTTGTTAAACGCCTTTGGTTTTGACAAAGAAGCAGCTAACTGGCGTTGCGGACATTGCGACAATTGCTAGATATCGCGTCTCTTGTCTTAATCAAACCGTATTGAGAGCGGAGGTTTCCCCATTTTGAGTTTTCGTTAATTGATTCTGAATTCTGAGGACTAACTTCTATATTCTTCTTCAAAGTAATTCCGTAGATTTACTGTTTTGCACACTTTTCTGTAACGTATTATGTTTATAATTTTTTCTTAATAATACCTTAACCAAATAACTTTATTGTTTAGTCAGGGTCATCTAAAGTATCAAATGATCACGACTACAGTGGCTATCGAAGTAAGTAATCTGTCAAAAAATTTTAAGGGTAAGCCAGCACTAAAAGATGTTTCTTGCACGATTAAGGAAGGGGAAATGGTTTCCCTTGTAGGTGCATCTGGCTCAGGGAAGTCTACACTCTTGCGCCATATGAATGGCTTGCAGATTGGAGATGCAGGAACAGTTTTTATTTTTGGAATTGCCCTGCAAAGCAACGGGAAATTGCATTCAAAAATTAGGATTTTGCGGAGTCAAATAGGCTACATTTTCCAACAGTTCAATTTGGTGAATCGGCTAACAGTTATTGAAAATGTTCTCGTTGGTAATTTAACGCGATCGCCTCTGATTCGTTCAGCGTTACATTTATTTACTAAAGAAGAAAAAATCCAAGCTCTTGGTGCACTGGAGAGAGTTGGGATTCTGGAACACGCTTATAAGCGGGCTTCAATGCTTTCTGGTGGACAACAACAACGAGTAGCGATCGCTCGTTGTCTTGTGCAGGGAGCTAAAATTATCCTTGCAGATGAACCCATCGCTTCCCTCGATCCTGAATCTGCTCGAAAAGTCATGGAGTTGCTAATCGAACTAAATCGAGAAAACGGAATTACAGTAGTTACTTCCTTACATCAGATTCAAATGGTGCGTCAATATTTTAACCGGGCGATCGCCCTGAGAGATGGGGAAGTGATGTTTGATGGTGCGATCGCAAAACTAGATGATGATATGCTCAATGAACTCTACGGTACAGCAGTAGAAGAACTTGTTTTGAGAGGACATGGGGAGTTTTTAGGATAAAATCTTTGCTAAGTCTTACAGCTACTCAAGAAAACAACATCAAGATTAAACAAACTAACTAAGGATTAATCCATGAGCAGACGATTATTTATTCAACAAGCTTCTTTGTTTACTCTTACCTTGACAAGTGCGAAATTACTATCAGCCTGTACCTCTAGTTCTAATAGTTCTACCTCAGATGTTGCAAATATTAAACAAATTAACTTTGGTGTTCTTTCTACAGAATCTCAGGTTAATCAAAAGCCGATTTGGGAACCTTTTGCGGCTGCAATGTCTAAGGAAATTGGCATTACCATCAAACCCTTTTATGTCACACAATATGCAGCAGTCATAGAGGCAATGCGCTTTGGTAAAGTGCAGGTAGCTTGGTTAGGTGGTAAGTCATATATTGAAGCTGTGAAAATAGCAAATGCTGAAGCCTTTGCTCAAGTTGTGGGTGAAGATGGTACAAAAGGCTATTACTCACATTTAATTGCCAATAAAGATAATCCGATAACTGCTGAAGCTAAGGCAGAAGGTGGGGATAAATATGTGGTTAAAAATGCTGCTAAACTTACCTTTGCTTTCAACGATCCTAATTCGACATCTGGGTTCTTAGTGCCGAGTTACTACGTTTTTACAAAAAACAACATTGATCCCAAAAAAGCCTTCAAGCGTTTAATATTTGCTGGTAATCATGAAGCGTGCGCTCTCGCCGTTGCTAATAAAAAAGTAGATATTGCTACTGTTAGTAGCGAGGCTCTAGCCCGCTTAGAAAAAACTAATCCTGAAGCCAGAAAGAAGATTGAAATTATTTGGAAATCAACCATGATTCCCAGCGATCCTGTTGCCTATCGCCAGGATTTGCCAGCAGATATCAAAAAGAAGTTTCAAAACTTCTTCTACAATTATAAAGATGAAAAAGTTTTAGCACCTTTTAAAATTGCTAGTTTTGCTCCAGCCACCGATAAAATTTGGAATACAATTCGGGAGCTTGAAATTGCGAAAGCCATTCAAGAAACACAATCTAAAGCAGATATGAGTGAACAAGATAAAAAGCAGAAGTTGGCAGAACTCAATCAGCAACTTAAGAAAATTCAGACAAACTAATATATAGCGCAGATTTAGATTCCCGTTTTCTTTAAAAAGCCGGGAATCTAAACTTTTAGATTTTCATAAATCAGATAGAATTGCTACAAGTATAGTGAAAGACATAAAAAAAGTACAAAAACGTAGTCACATCATTGCTAGTGCATCTCCTGCGGTAGTCGCAATGTTAGAGCGAGAAGGAAAACTTGTTACTAATAATCGCATTTTTTTCCTGTTGGCTATTGTTGGTGTCCTGATTTTTTCTTACATTCAAGGCGAACTAAATTTTCCATTACTGTTCCAGAGTGGCGGCAATATGGTGGAATATACCCGTTCATATTTTCCGCCAGATTTTAGTGATTGGAAATATTATTTATCTGAAACTATTATCACTATATCGATGGGAATTTGGGGAACTTTGATGGCTGCGATCGCCGCAGTTCCCTTATCTATTTTAGCATCAAACAATATGTGTGTACCTTGGATTGTACAATCAACACGCCGACTTTTAGATGCGATGCGTGCCATCAACGAAATTGTTTTCGCACTTATCTTTGTAGTAGCCGTAGGTTTGGGGCCATTTGCCGGTGTATTGGCTCTATTTGTTCACACTGCTGGTACACTTGGAAAGCTATTTTCCGAAGCGGTGGAGGCAATTGATCCAGGCCCAGTGGAAGGAATTCGGGCAACTGGTGCTAGTCACATTCAAGAAATTATCTTTGGTGTGCTTCCCCAAGTGCTGCCTTTATGGACTTCTTTTACTCTCTATCGGTTTGAATCGAATGTACGTTCAGCTTCTGTATTAGGAATTGTGGGTGCTGGTGGAATTGGGGTTTCTCTTTATCAGAGTTTTGGATCTTTTGAGTACCAAAAAGTCTGTGCAATTCTGATTATTTTGATTATTGCTACTGGTACAATTGATCTACTGTCGGCAAAAGTTAGAGCCTGGCTAATTTAAATCGAGAGTATCCAGTTTTTGTAAAAATATGCAGCAAATAAATATAATTTGCTGCTACACAGACATGGCTTTAGGCGTAGCTCACCGTGGGCATCGCCTGTTTTTGTCTTCCCTCTTTTACTTCATTTTTTGTCTATTTATTTTGCCAATGCGTAAGCTCTACTATACAAATCAAGCCATCACAGAACATCTTGAAACGGCTATTCTTTAGGAATTAAGCATTGACAATAAATACTAAATATGCATTAGTTCAAAAATACATTTTTTGTAGTACCATAACATAGTATATTTACCGTCATACAATAATTAAGAATAATTAAGAAAAGCCTGAAACAACCTATTTTCGTTAATACACATCATAGCAAATTTGTATAGTACATAACTCTCATTCTTTAAGTATACTTCAAGTATACTTCATCATAAAATTATAATTTAGCTCGTTGTATTATGTAAGTATTATAAGTGATCAAACACATTGATATTTGATCTGTAAAACTATTGCAAAGGTATACATTATTATGGCTACTATTGTTGGTACTGCTAACGATGATTTTTTGCTGGGTACTAATGCTGGCGATGAGATTTTTGGTCGTGGAGGCAATGACAATATCTCCGCTGGTCTTGGAAATGATTCAATTGATGGTGGAGTTGGCAATGACACGTTGGCTGGTAATGGCGGCAATGACACCTTTAAAGGCGGTCAAGGTAACGACAGCATTAATGGTGGAGATGACATTGATACCGCAGACTACAGCTATTTAGGTCAACGCATCACCCTCTCAGGTGTAGGGACAATTATCAAAGCTGGCGGTTTAGGAACAGACACAGTATTTAAAGTCGAAAAGGTAATTGCTGATGCCAGTGTCGCCAACAACACCATCGATGGGTCTCAATCTTTGCCTGGAGTACCTGCCGTTGCTGACTTAGAAGCCCAAACTATCTCTGCCCTTAACGTTCCTGATTTGGGAACATTGACATTTAATGTAGTCAACTTTGACAATGTTATCGGCACAATTAGCGATGACACTCTCAAGGGCGACAGCCAAAATAATCAATTAACTGGTCTTGGTGGCAATGACCTGATTGATGGTAGAGGTGGTAACGACCTGATAGACGGGGGAGAAGGTAGTGACACATTGTTTGGTGGTGCTGGCAATGACACCTTTAAAGGCGGTCAGGGTGACGACAGCATTAATGGTGATGATGGACTTGATACAGCAGATTACAGCAAACTAAAGAAATCTATCACCCTCTCAGGTGTAGGAACAGTTATCAAAGCTGGTGGATTGGGTCAAGACCAACTCTTGAAAGTAGAAACGGTTATTGCTGATGCTAGTGTTTCTAACAACACCATAGATGGATCTCAATCCTTGGTTGGAGTACCAGTGATCGCTGACTTGCAAGCCCAAACTATCTCTGCTCCCACCGGTTCCCTTTTTGGAACATTGACATTTAATGTAGTCAACTTTGACAATGTTATCGGCACAATTAACGATGACAGCATTAAGGGCGACGGCCAAAATAATCAATTAACTGGTCTTGGTGGTAATGACCTAATTGATGGTAGAGGTGGCAAAGACTTGATTGATGGTGGAGAAGGCAATGACAAGTTGTTCGGTGGTGCTGGCAATGACACCTTCAAAGGCGGTCAGGGTGATGACAGCATTAATGGTGATGATGGTCTTGATACAGCAGACTATAGCAAACTAGGTAAAACCATTACCCTCTCAGGAACGGGGACAGTTACTAAAGCTGGTGGATTGGGTCAAGACCAACTATCGGCAGTAGAAAGAATTCTTGCCGATGCTAGTGTTGCTAACAACACCATAGATGCTTCTGCATCTTTAGATGGTGTATCTATCACTGTTAACCTACAAAGCCAAACTTTGGCAGCTAATAACGTTCCCGGTCTGGGGACATTGCCATTTACTGTAATCAACTTTGATGATGTCATCGGCACAAATGAAAGTGACACCATTAGAGGCGACAACCAAAGTAATAAATTAACTGGTCTTGGCGGCGATGACGTCTTTAAGGGCACTCGAGGTAACGACGCCATTAATGGTGGAGATGGCTTTGATACCGCAGATTACAGCGGCTTAGGTCAACGTATCACCCTGTCAGGTGTAGGAACAGTTCTCAAAGCTGGCGGTTTCGGAACAGATACAGTATTTAGAGTAGATCGGGTAATTGCTGATGCCAGTGTTGCCAACAACACCATAGATGCGTCTCAATCTTTGGTTGGAGTACCTGCGATCGCTGACCTAGAAGCCCAAACTATCTCTGCTCCCACTGGTTCTGCTTTTGGAACATTGACATTTAATGTAGTCAACTTTGACAATGTCATCGGCACAATTAACGCTGACACACTTAAGGGCGACAGCAAAGCTAATCAATTAACTGGTCTTGCTGGCAATGATGTGATTGATGGTAGAGGTGGCAACGACCTTATAGATGGGGGACAAGGCAATGATAAGTTGTCCGGTGGTGCTGGCGATGACACCTTTAAGGGCGGTCAGGGTAACGACAGCATTGATGGTGGTGATGACTCTGATACTGTAGACTACAGTGGACTCAAGAAATCTATCACCCTCTCAGGAACAGGAACAGTTACCAAAGCTGGCGGCTTCGGAACAGACACAGTATTTCAAGTAGAAACCGTTATTGCTGATGCTAGCGTTTCTAACAACACCATAGATGCATCTCAATCTGTTGCTGGTGTATCTGTCATCGCTAACTTACAGGCGCAAACTATCTCTGCCCTTAACGTTCCTAATCTGGATACAATAACATTTAGTGTACTCAACTTTGATAATCTCATCGGTACTAATGAAAGTGACAGCATCACTGGTGACAGCCAAAATAACCAATTAGTCGGTAATGCTGGCAATGACACTATCTCCGGTGGTTTTGGTAATGACTCCATCACTGGTGGACTAGGTAAAGATAGTCTAGAAGGTGGCTTTGGTGCAGATAAGTTTATCTTCAACAGCATCGACGACAGTCTTGACACCATCCTTGATTATAACTTTGGTCAGAGCGACGTAATTCAAGTTTCTAAAGTAGGGTTTGGTATTACTAATACTAGCGACTTTTCCTACGATGCCTCTAACGGTAACTTGTCTTTCTTAGGAGAGCAATTAGCCTTCCTCCAAAATCTCTCAGCCAATGTGAGTATTCAGTTGATCGCCTAAAACCACTACGAGTCACAACTCCATGACAAGTTAAAGCTTTTTGCAGTTTGTTCTGGAAGCATTGGTTAGTAGTTTACCAATGACAAGTTAAAGCTTTTTGCAGTTTGTTCTGGAAGCATTGGTTAGTAGTTTACCAATAATAAATTGAGAGGGATACAAACACGAGCAATTGTGTTTGTACCCCGGCTAAAATTTGTGCCGCAAAAATGATGTTGGGCTGGGAAAAGACGTGAATTGCGTCAACTTTCACCAGTTAGCTCTCACAAGTTTTTTGCAACAGAACCATTGAACACGGTGGTTGCTTCAACTTTCTTGACTAAAACAAGACATTGCTTTATTCTAGATTTTGGATTCTCATATTTTTATGATATTACACGAAACTAAGTAATCAGATTTGTGGCATTTTATGATCAATCAATTATTAAAGTTATCTGTCAAATATTTACCAGCAATTACAGCAATAATAACCGTTCTCCCGTTACCAGTTAAAGCAGCTACGTTTTTAGTGACTGAACGCGCTGTTTTAGGAGGCAATGATGAAGTTAATTGGGCAAGTTTAGGTAAAGTATTCAATCCCTCTGCTCCTAGATTTTCTGCTTTTTTACCTAACTCTTTTTTAGCAACATCGCAAGGTGGTTTAGGGCTGGCTATAAATATAGCTCCAACTAATAATCCTCAGATTACTCCACCGTTTGTCTTTCAAACTTTACCTCCACCAGGCATTCGGACTAACTTCGCCCAAGGAGATTTTATTCTCTTCGGAGGTATAGACCCAACAGGTTTTATCCCTCTTCCTCCTGGTACTCCTGATCCTGGTACTCAGGGGAATGGAGGGCCTTTTAGCATTAGTTTTGACCGTCCTGTTTTTGGCGCTGGTACTCAGATAGCTGTAGACATTAGTAATTTGGAAGTTGAAACTTTTATCAGTGCTTTTGATAATGTCAATAACCTATTAGGTAGTTTCTCAGTTCCAAGCACTTCGTCACTAGCATTAGATAATTCGGCAGTGTTTTTGGGGATTCGTAGTGAGACTCCAAACATCTCGCAACTGGTTTTTAGCAGTTCTGCTCCACAATACGGCTTGGCCATTAATCAGGTAAGCATTATTGCAGTTACCGAACCAACTTATACCTTGGCGATATTAGCTTTTGGTGTTTCAGGTGCGGTTTTGAAACTACGCAAACGCCCTTGATACTGCCAGGGCGTCGAAATAGCTTTCATTATAATAAAGTTCAAGGTTTCGGGTATATTCAAACTGATGTAAGTACATAAGTTTGACGTAATTATTGTATTTAACCAAATTGAAATCAATGTCATACAAAGAATTAGAAAACATCATAGACATTAAAATACAAAGAGCTATACGGAAGCACGAAATGATAGTTGCTTTCATTAGTGGTATTATTGGCTTGATTTTTATAGTGGGTTTGTTCCATGCTATTTCGCTCAACCACACTGAAATTAAAGCACTTTGCTTGAACTGATTACTGGTTACATTCAATAGACCTCTTGCATAAGTAATTTTTTGTCTCACGCAAAGGCGCAAAGAAGAAAGCGAAAAGAAGGACTTTTGCAAGACGTCTAATGAGTTTTTATGATCAAGTGTTCCGTGATGTCCATAAAACTAAATATTTTTTATAAAAGGGAATTGTACCTATGGAGAGTAAAAATAATGGCAGGGCTATATTCGTTTTATTTTTGACTGTATTTATAGACTTGCTCGGCTTCGGAATTATCTTGCCAATACTGCCTTTGTATGCTGAACAATTCGGAGCAAAACCTAATGAAGCAACTCTACTTGTAGCTATTTATTCTTTAATGCAGTTCTTATTTGCACCACTATGGGGCAGTTTTAGCGATCGCTACGGTCGCCGTCCGATTTTATTAATTACTTTATTAGGTTCTGTAATTGCATACACAGGGTTAGGCGTTGCTAACTCATTATGGGTTTTGTTTATTGCTCGTAGTCTTGCTGGGATTATGGCAGGGAATATTTCTACTGCTCAGGCGTACATAGCAGATATTACCACCCCAACTAATCGAGCTCGTGGCATGGGCGTAATCGGAGCAGCCTTTGGTCTTGGCTTCATTCTTGGCCCAGCTATTGGAGGTCTTCTAATCGGGCCAGATCCGAACAACGCTAACTTTCATCTACCGTCATTGTTCGCAGGCGGATTATCTTTATTGGCATTGCTTTGTGCTTTGATGTTTCTTCCAGAATCTCTAAATTCTGAGACTAAAGCCAAAATCAAAGCTCATCGCTACCATCAGCGACGGCTGAATTTGCTCCAGCTGTCACAGCGTCCACAGTTCTGTATGCTTGTTGGCATCTACTTTTTAGTGACATTCGCTGTTGCGGCTATGGATTCTACATTGGCTTTATGGTCTAAGCAGGAATTAAACTGGGGTCCTCAACAAACAAGTTATCTTTTTGCCTTCATGGGGATTGTCAGCACGATCATTCAAGGAGGACTCCTCGGATTTCTCAAGAAACATTTGGGTGAAATAAAGTTACTTACTTTGGGGATATTAGGGTTAGGTTTAGGATTACTACTAATTGGATTCTCACAAAGTTTAATTTTATTGTTAGTCGCCACCACCCTTGTAGCATGGGGAATTAGTGTCAGCCAACCAATATTAAATAGTCTGATTTCCCAGATGACAGCCCCAGAAGAACAGGGACAAATATTAGGAATTGCCAGTTCTTGCTCTGCTTTAGCACGCATCGGTGGGCCAACGTGGGCAGGGGCTAGTTTTATGAAATTTGGGAGTTCTGCTCCTTTTTTGAGTGGATCTTTAGTCATGCTGATAGCTTTGACCCTTAGTTTGCGAGTAACTAAAAGCGCATCTGAACCAAAGGCAGAACGTATCGCTTGAAAATCTTGATCTTAAATTACGAATTAGGAATTAATATGACAGGTCGCCGAGTATTATTTTTAGGCATCTTTGTAAGCATCCTCCTCACCTACGCAATTTGGGTAGGTGGGAGCATTCCTGCAAGCATCATTAAACTTCCTGACCAAGGATTAAACTGGTACTACTGGAAGCTTCCCAATCCGACCTTTTGGAGCCGAGCGACGGCTTGGGGAATGTATCTTGGGCATCAGTTTGGCATCTGGGCGTGTATCTTGTGGGCGCAGAAAACGCAGTTGAAATACAAAACAGCGTTACATCCGATTAATTACCTGATGCTAGCCATTAATGGTGTATTCATCGGTTTACACTTTCTCCAGACCTATATTTGGTACGATGCTCTAGCTCAGGATACTTCAATTTGGGCTTCCCAAGGTGCGGTTGTGATCCTACTGGTCTTCGTACTGATTTTGGAAACGCCTCGACGAGGGCTATTTTTTGGCAATTCTGTTCCATTCCATCAACAGTTTTTGCAAATTATCAAGCTGTATCACGGCTACTTTTTCTCCTTCGCTGCTATCTACACCTTTTGGTATCACCCAATGGAGGCGACTTGGGGACACTTGATTGGTTTTCTCTATATGTTCTTGCTTCTGCTGCAATCGTCGTTAATCTTTAACCGCAGTCATGTCAACCGTTGGTGGACATTTTCTTTGGAAATTACGGTGCTTTTCCATAGTGTCGTTGTGTCGTGGATGCTAGGACAAACCAAGTGGCCAACATTTCTCTTTGGTTTTCTTGGTATTCTGGTGCTTACTCAGCTTCATGGTCTACCTGTGGGTATCTGGACTAAACGGACTGTCTACGGAGCCTTTTTAGTGAGTGTACTGGCCGTTTACGGACTGACTGAACGCGGCTTAGGAAGAATTTACGAAGTAACGTATATCCCTCTAATTGAGTTTGGGCTGGTTGGGGTGATTTACTTAATCTTCTTGGTGATATTATGGACAATTTCTCGTTTACCTATCCAATACCTTCGCCAAAAATAGAGGTAGTCTGGAGGTAGGGGGCAGGGGGAATACTGCCTAAGATTGTTAAATTCTTTGCTCAAGTCATTTTAAAAAATAATTCCATGCGATCGCCCCAAAGTACCCAAAGTAGAGTTACGCCATACTCAATCACATTATCTTAAAAACTATTATGGTTAGAGGCGAAGGATGAGAGAGCAGGGGAGGCAGTTAGAAATTGAAAGTTGCGCCTTTGAACTCGGACGTTAAACCTCTGAACTCGGAAGTTGAGTCTTTGAAGGCGGTTGCACCTAAATCGTGCAGAAGCCTGAAATAGCTGGTTTTCTAGCTATTTCCAGAGTAACATCTAGCTTGTTGTGTGTGCGTTTTAATGTCCACACTAATGTGGTCTATTCATCTAAAATCTACGTACCATATAATTAACCGAAATTACAAACAAGTTATTCTGTCAAGTCATTTTCAAAAAATAATTCCATGCGATCGCCCCGGAGTCGAGTTACGCCATACTCAATCACATTACCGGTTTGATCAACATTCACCGACTCTGCTAAAAGGATGGGTTGATTGAGTCCAAGTGCCAACCACTGTGCATCATAAGGCTGAACTAAACGGGCAGAAACACAAGTACTGCGACGGATATGATCAGATCCATATACCTGCTGCAAAAACTGAGATATTGATTGCTGTTCTCGTAAAATCTTGATGTTTTTTGGCTCTAACAAATCGGGAAAGCGTTTTAAGGGGAAATATCCTGTACCCACACTAATTGGTTCCTCATCGGCTAAACCCAAACGCTCAATTAAAGCTACCGGCTCACCACAATTAATTTCTAGTTTTGTGGCAACGGCAATGTCTGCGGACACTTCTAAGGTACGAAGTAGTTGGAACCTAGCTTGCCAACCCTGTGCTTTCAATGTTTGATTATAACGCACCCGCTTACCAATAGGATAGCGAATGGTTTTAGCTGCTACAAAAGTTCCGCGTCCTCGGTCAACTCGTAGCA
This sequence comes from Nostoc sp. WHI, assembly GCF_015714725.1. Classification (GTDB taxonomy): domain Bacteria; phylum Cyanobacteriota; class Cyanobacteriia; order Cyanobacteriales; family Nostocaceae; genus Nostoc. Next base: position 10,443 of record NZ_WBKM01000158.1, on the reverse strand, counting down.
ATCCCTCATTTTTTAGCAATGCGATCGCTTGCCTAATCGTATGGCGATTGACTGCAAATTGTTCTGCTAACTTAGTTTCTGTTGGTAATTGATCTCCAACTTGATAAACCCCTTGGTGGATGTTTTGCCGCAACTGGGCAGCAATTTTGGCATAAATGGGCATTGCTTCATCGTTCATGTATCAATTATCAATATTTGGATTGTCAACTTGTTAAAATTGCGTTAGTCTATTTTCATCTAGATGTCTAGACAAGTTAAGAATAGTTTAAGGTAATTTTAATTGAATATTTACCATTGCATTAACTCTCTGCGTACCTCCGCGCTTCCCTCTGCGCCCCTTTGCGTTTAAATTCAACCCTTAATGTCGTGACCCAAAGACAAACATGGATGGCAACACTAGCTAAAGCTGAACCAGAGCTATTAGAGAAACTGGTGAACAAACTAAGTACATTACCCAGCTATAGTTTTTTACGTTCCCCAGAGATTGGCCTAGCAATGGTTCGGGGACGCGCTGGGGGTACAGGAGAGCTATTTAACTTGGGAGAAATTACCATAACTCGCTGTGTAGTGCAACTAGAGAGCCAACCAGGATATGAGGCGATCGCAGGTTTTGGCTATGTTGCAGGGCGATCGCACCGTCATGCTGAACTAGCTGCCTTCTGTGATGCCCTATTACAAAGTCCCCAATGGCATGACCAGATTCAAGCTGAGGTAATTCAACCTCTGCAAGTAGAGAGCCAGCATCAACAGAAACTAAAACAGCGTCAAACTGCCGCCACTAAGGTCAATTTCTTCACGATGGTTAGAGGGGAGGCAGTTGAAAATTGAAAGTTGAGCCTTGACAAATGACCAATGACCAATGACCAATGACAAAACTTACCCATTTACCAGGTTTTGAAGATTCGATTCACGATGCCCAGCAGACATTTCGAGCGCTACTTGATGCTAATGCCCGACCGGGAAGACCATACTCGATAACTGCTAGTATGACTGTGCCTTCGGGTTTATCTCGTGCTTGTGCAGCAGCTTGTCTAACGCTACTAGATTTAGACGTTAAGGTTTGGCTTGAGTCTAGTTTTGCTCCCCAAATCAAGGCTTGGTTGCTGTTCCATACTGGCTGTCGCTTCACGCAGCAACCTGGAGAGGCTGACTTTGCCCTAATTCAAGATTTGGCAGCATTGTCAGAATTATCTAGTTTCAATTGGGGTACAGCAGAGCAACCTGAAGCTTCAACAACGCTACTGGTGCAAGTGGAAAGCTGGGAAGGAGGGCAGTCTGTAGTGCTGACAGGGCCAGGAATTTTGGAGAAGAGAAAGATTTTACCCAAACTTCCTCGTCATTTTTGGGATTTCTGGGCGAAGAATAACTTAGCCTATCCACAGGGTTTAGATGTATTTTTATTTACGGAAAATGCAGTGATGGGACTACCACGCACGGCAAAATCTGAGGTTTTTGAACAAGATTAACAATTGATAAAAGTGAAAATTTATGCCTTATGTTGCAGTTAAAGGTGGTGAACAGGCAATCCAGAATGCAGAAACCCTGCTTGGGAGCAAACGCCGGGGTGATCCTGCTATTCCTGAACTGACGCTAGACCAGATTGAACAACAGCTGACTCTAGCTGTGGAGCGGGTGATGTGTGAAGGCAGTCTATATGACCGAGAGTTAGCAGCCCTTGCTATTAAACAATCTTGGGGCGATTTAGTCGAGGCGATTTTTTTGTTACGAGCTTATCGTACAACACTGCCACGCCTGTACTACAGTCAGCCACTAGATACCAGTAAAATGCAGATTCAACGGCGGATTTCTTCTATCTTTAAGGACGTTCCAGGAGGGCAGAGTTTAGGCCCCACCTTTGACTATATTCATCGCTTGCTGGACTTTAAGCTGATGGCAGAGGGAGAAGTTGCTACAGCGCCGGAATCAAAGGTAATTAATGAACCTGTTCCCCGTGTGATTGACACTCTAGATCGAGAGGGATTGATGCAGTCCGAGAAGGGAGAAGGGGACTCTGCTTCATCGGAACCTTTTGATTTGACACGTCAACCTCTGAGCTTTCCGGCGGGACGGGATGCGAGACTTCAGAATTTGGCGCGGGCGGATGAGGGCTTTTTGCTATCTCTGGCATACTCTACTCAACGAGGTTATGGCAGAAATCATCCCTTTGCTGGTGAAATTCGGATGGGGGAAGTGGAGGTGGTGATTTGCCCGGAAGAGTTGGGATTTGAAGTTGCGATCGCTGATATTACTATTACTGAGGTGCAGATGGTAAATCAGTTTAAAGGTAGTAAGGAGTTACCTGCTCAGTTTACTCGTGGCTATGGGCTGACGTTTGGTTATAACGAACGCAAGGCGATGTCGATGGCGTTGGTAGATCGGGCAATGCGCGCTGACGAGTTGGATGAAACGGTTGAAGGAGCAGCTCAAAATGTTGAGTTTGTACTTTCTCATTCGGATAATGTTGAAGCACAGGGGTTTGTGCAGCATCTTAAGCTTCCTCACTATATTGATTTTCAGGCTGAGTTGAATTTGGTGCGGGAGTTGCGACGGTAGGAGTTAAGAGTATGGATTGTTTCGCGCAAAGGCGCAAAGGCGCAAAGATGAAGGTTGCTATTCAAGGGGTGGATGTGTTGACTGCGGAGGGGTGGATTAAGGATGCAACGGTTTTAATTGAAGATGGGCGGTTTGTGAGTGTTGATCAGGTGAGTAGTCCGAATGGGTTTGATTTGGTAAATGCTAAGGGACTTCAGATGTTACCTGGGATCATTGATTTGCATGGTGATGCCTTTGAGAGGATGATTTGTCCTCGTCCTGGGGTTAATTTTCCTCTGCCTATTGCGATCGCTGATAATGACCGTAATCTTTTGTCTGCTGGAATCACAACTTTCTTTTGCTCAATTACAGACTCTTATGAACCGGGTTTGCGAAGCCGAGATTCAGCGCGTGCTTTGATTGATTTTATTTTGGAAACAGGAAAGCAGGTTTTAAGTTGCAATCATCAAATTCATATTAGGCATGAGGAAGCAAATACTAAAGGGCATGAAGAATTATGTGATTGGCTAACATCTGGGCGCGTTCAACTTTTATCTATTAATGATCACTTACCACCTCTGGGAAATCAGCAAACGTTAAACCGATATATTAAAGGTTTGCGGCAGCGAATATCTTTATCTGACGAAGAAATTAAAGAACTTATAACTCAAGTACAAGCACAACGACATCAGGGACGCGAGCAAATAGAGCAATTAGTTGAGCTTGCCCATACTCACAATATTCCCTTAGCTTCCCATGATGATGATTCTGAAGATAAGGTGGCACAAAGTCAACGCCGTCAGGTTGCGATCGCTGAATTTCCTGGGAGTATTGCTTTAGCTGCTCAATCCCGCAGTTACGGAGCAGCTGTGCTAATGGGTGCGCCTAACTTGGTGCGTGGCGGTTCCCATGTGGGTTACATGAGTGTAGCTGAGGCGGCTAAAAATGATGTTTTGGATTGCCTCTGCTCAGATTACCATTATCCTTCGTTGTTTCATGCACCCTTTAAACTAAATGAATTAGGTTTGATGTCATTTGAAACAGCATGGACATTGGTTTCGAGTCGTCCAGCAGCGGCAGTAGGAATTAGCGATCGCAAAGGGAAAATTGCCCCTGGCTTAGATGCAGATTTCCTCTTGATATCTCCCAATAATTCTCTACCTGCGGCGATCGTATCCGTCTACATCACAGGCAAAGAAGTCGCCAGATATCCCATCAACTAATCATGGGATGAAATTGTATGTATTAAAATCTAAAACTCTTCATCCTCTCTGCGCCTCTGCGCCTCTGCGTGAAAAAAATCATCCCGCAATTATACAACACCATAATTACCATGAAACCGACAACTCAAAACATTATTAACCTCTTCACTGAAAAAGGTTCCCAGTTGTACGGATCTGAAGCCGTCAGTCAGCTAGAACACGCCCTGCAATGCGCTACCTTAGCAGAAAAAGCAGGTGAGAGCAACGAATTAATCACTGCTTGTCTGCTGCATGATGTGGGGCATCTCATCCATAATTTAGGAGAAAATGCTACCACCCAAGGAATTGACGATCATCACGAAAATCGAGCCATGCCCTTATTGCATCAGATGTTTGGGCTAGCGGTGACAGAACCAATTCGTCTTCATGTTGCCGCCAAACGCTACCTCTGCACAGTAGATCCTGAATATTGGGACAGCCTCTCTAGTGGATCTAAGCGCAGTTTAGAACTACAAGGGGGCACATTTTCGCGTGAGGCGGCAGATGCATTTATTTCTCAGCCATTCGCCCAAGATGCCGTGCAGTTAAGGATTTATGATGACCAAGCAAAAATGGTAAATCTGCAAACTCTTGATTTAAACCATTTCACTCCAACTCTTAATTACTGCTCAATACGATTTGGTTAAGACTCGATCCCCCCCAACCCCCCTTAAAAAGGGGGGCTAAGAATGACTCTATTTCCCCCTTTTTAAGGGGGATTAAGGGGGATCATTAAGGACTGTGCACCTTAACCGAAAAGTATTGACTCACTGCTTGCTCAGTATTGATAATAAGTAAACAAACTGGACAATGGACAACACTCTTCCCCACTCCCCCAAAACCGGCTTCAACTTTGCTTATTTAGACGAGCAAACCAAGCGCTCAATTCGCCGCGCCTTACTCAAAGCCGTTGCCATTCCAGGACATCAAATTCCCTTTTCTTCTAGGGAAATGCCTATGTCCTACGGCTGGGGTACTGGCGGAATTCAGGTAACATCTGCTGTGATTGGTCAAACCGATGTGCTAAAAGTAATTGACCAAGGAGCAGACGACACGACTAACGCAGTTAACATTCGCCGCTTCTTCAAAAAGGTTTGTGGTGTGCAGACAACAGAACGAACGGAAGAAGCAACGCTGATTCAGACTCGCCACCGCATTCCGGAAACACCTCTGCGCGAGGGACAGATTTTGGTTTACCAAGTACCCATTCCCGAACCCTTGCGCTGGCTAGAACCTTCCGCAGTCGAAGCAGGTAAAATGCACAGCTTGGAAGAATATGGCCCCATGTATGTCAAACTCTATGAAGATGTTACCAAACACGGACACATTGCCACATCCTACGACTACCCGGTGATGGTGCACGATCGCTATTTGATGAGTCCTAGTCCGATCCCGCGCTTTGATAATCCTAAAATGCAGATGAATCCTGCACTACAGTTGTTTGGCGCTGGACGGGAAAAGCGAATATATGCAATCCCGCCTTATACCAAAGTTAAAAGTCTTGATTTTGAAGATTATCCTTTCACAGTGGAGCGATGGGATAAAGCTTGTGAGCTATGTGGTTCTACAAAAAGCTATTTAGATGAGGTGATAATTGATGACCAAGGTGGCAGGATGTGGATCTGTTCGGATACAGACTACTGTAATCAGCAACAGGGATGAATATCTCACGCAAAGGCAAGGCAGCGCGTTGCGGGGGTTCCCCCCGTTGTAGCGACTGCCACGCAAAGGCGCAAAGAAGAAAGCGAAAAGAAGGACTTTTGCAAGAGGTTTATTATTGAGCCTTCAAGCTTCGTGAGTAAACCTTCAAGCTTTGTGAGTAAACCTTCGAGTTTTGTAAGTAAACCTTCGAGCTTCGTGAGTAAACCTTCGAGCTTCGTGAGTAAACCTTCGAGTTTTGTGAGTAAACCTTCGAGCTTTAAATTTTAAGTTTGACAAATGACCAATGACAAATGACAAATGACTAATGACAAAACCCCTTTTACAAGTTCACCAATTAAGTAAATCTTACGGAGCAATTAAAGCGTGCGATCGCATTTCTTTTGATCTCTACCCTGGTCAAGTTCTGGGTATCGTCGGAGAATCAGGATCGGGCAAGTCTACTTTGCTCAGTGCCATCGCCAATCACTTCTCTATTGACCAAGGTAATGTTATTTATACAAATCGTAACGGAGAAGACTTAGAAGTTACTCAACTTCCTGAAGCCAAACGCCGCCAATTGATGCGAACTGAATGGGGCTTTGTCCAACAAAATCCCCGTGATGGTTTGCGAATGAAAGTTAGTGCAGGGGCAAATATTGGCGAACGCCTTCTAGATGTTGGGGTGCGACACTACGGTAACATTCGGGATGAGGCTGCCCACTGGTTGCAACAAGTAGAAATTGATCCGGCGCGGATGGATGACTTGCCAGTAATTTTTTCTGGAGGGATGCAGCAAAGGTTACAACTGGCTCGTGTGTTGGTGACGCGCCCCCGGTTGATCTTAATGGATGAACCGACAGGAGGGTTGGATGTGTCGGTGCAAGCGCGGTTATTAGACTTGTTGCGATCGCTAGTACGGAATTTTCACCTGAGCGTCATTGTAGTTACACACGATATCGGCGTGGTAAGGCTGCTGGCTCATCGCTTGCTAGTAATGCAACAAGGTCAGGTGGTCGAATTAGGTTTAACTGATCAAGTGCTTGATGATCCTCAACATCCCTACACTCAACTACTGGTCAGTGCCGCTTTAACGCCATAAATTTATCAGCAATGCAATCATTAACTGTTAATTATCCACGCGCTAATATTTCCGCTAAAACCCTGCTGCAAGTAGAACATTTGCGAAAGGGTTTTACTTTGCATCAGCAAGGAGGTGTTTATCTATCAGTTTTAGAAGACTTATCCCTGAGTGTGAATGGTGGGGAATGTTTAGCCCTAACTGGGTCATCCGGCTCCGGTAAGTCTACCTTGATGCGCTGTTTATACGCCAATTATCGCGCTGATAGCGGCTCAATTTGGGTAAAGCATCAAGGAGATTGGGTAGATTTGTGCCAACTTCTACCCCATGAACTTCTAGCAGTGCGGCAGAAAACTATCGGATATGTCAGCCAGTTTTTACGAGTGATTCCCAGAGTTCCCGCGCTAGAAGTTGCCGCAGAACCTCTGTTAGATTTAGGAGTAGAAACAGAAGTTGCGATCGCTAGAGTAAAGGAATTGTTTCATCGCCTCAACCTGCCAGAACGTTTATGGAAACTGTCTCCCACCACCTTTTCTGGAGGCGAAAAGCAACGGGTAAATCTCGCCCGCGCTCTCTGTGTCAACTATCCGATTTTACTACTGGATGAACCTACATCAGCCCTAGATAAAACTAATTGCCAAGTGGTGATAGAACTTCTCGAAGAACACAAAGCAGCCGGCTGTGCTTTAGTTGGCATTTTTCACGACGAAGAAGTGCGAGATCAACTCTGTAACCGCGAATTAAGCTTTGGCAAGAATAACTGATATTGACACTCCCCGCACTAAAGTGACGGGGATTCTTAGTTCATCGATGTGCCTTAAAACTGTCTATCCTTGCGGCAATACTTAAACCTGATACCCGTCTATACAACCAAGCATCTAGTTTAATTTAGACAACCCCAGGTGGCTCTCATCTCCCTAAGCGTTAGAGAATAAATTCTCTAGTTCCGGTATGCCCTACCGTACCTTAATCAACTAATAGTTTTGTTTACTGGAACGAATGCTCGTTGTCATCCTGGCTTTTTTTATCGTGGCATTTCGCTACCCACTATCCATTATTTTTTCCTAGCCAGTCATTTTGGGGTTGGTTATCCATTTGTGCTAGCGGTTATTCTACCTGTGGCATAATTATATTGTACCCTCAAGCGTTCGTACATGTCTAGGGAAAAATCAATTAAAGTGAGAGTTTCTGGTTATGAGTATGAACAGCTAAAGTTAGAGGCTGACAGGCAGGACGTTCCAATGTCTGACTTGATCAGAAAATATATTTCTACTTTGCCTAAGCCTAAATCTTGATGGCTGAATAAATTCAGCTTGTTCGCTTATATCCCCCGGCTAAAGCACAGAATACGGTACTACGTACCTGTTCTTCGGGGGCTTTACGCTTCACTATCGTAATATTGTCTGAGATTCCCATGCCCCATGCCCAATACCCAAATTGTTATGAATGAGCAAGTTTACACAAATTATCGCCTTCAACTTCCCCATGAGGAAGTGCTTGGTACTCTTGTAGTACAAGATAAATTAATCACTGACATTCAGCCAGGAATCGTTGCTCATGGGCAGAATGGTGAAGGAGATTATCTTATGCCGGGGTTGATTGAACTGCACACCGACAACCTGGAACGCTGTGTATCTCCGCGTCCAGGGATTCGCTGGCCTTTAGAAGCAGCAGCCGTTTACCATGATCGAGATTTAGCCAGTGCTGGGGTAACAACCGTATGTGATGCGATCGCGATCGGTGATGTAGCTATTGGTTCACCACGCCTAACTAACTTTGCGCCAATGATTGATGTCATCTGTCAGGGGCAAAAAGCCGGACGTTTCTCTGTTGAACACCGGATTCACCTGCGATGTGAACTGGCTTATGAACAAGTTTATGAAATTACTGCACAATACGCAGACAATCCCCTTTTATCAATGATTTCTCTAATGGATCATACCCCCGGTCAACGGCAGTTTATCCGTTTAGACAAGTTCAAAGAATATTACATGGGCAAACATGGGGCGACACCACAGCAAATTGATGAGTTCATCGGAACTCGTCAGCAGCAGCAGCAAATATATGCCCAAAAAAACCGGATAGCTTTGGTGGAAATGACCAAAGCTAAAGGTATTTCCCTAGCAAGTCATGATGATGCAACAGTCGAACATGTCGAAGAAGCAGTACAAGATGGAGTTGTGTTAGCCGAGTTTCCTACTACCCTCGAAGCAGCAAAGGCAGCACACAGTTCAGGATTGCAAGTTTTGATGGGTGCGCCTAATCTGGTGCTGGGCGGCTCTCACTCTGGTAATATCTCGGCGATGGAATTGGTTTTGCAGAATTTAGTCGATGTCATTTCTTCCGACTACGTTCCCCAAAGTCTGCTGCAATCCATCTTTATCATTGCTCACAAAACTGGTAAGCCTATTTACGAAGCGATGCAATTATTCACCAGTAATCCAGCGAAGGCTATTCATCTATTTAGCGATCGCGGCAGTCTAAAAGTAGGTAAACGGGCTGATTTTATCACGGTTCATGATGATGGTGTAGTGCCACGCCTGACTTCAACTATCTGTCAGAGTCGTCGAATTGCTTAAATTAACAAAAACCCAGGCTATTGAACCGAGTTCTATTAAGAACAGCCCAAATGTCGATGGGAGATACAAATACCAAGAGAAGCTTTTCTTAGCTAACTGCAAAAGAAATAAACATTACAGTCTTAAAGTCAATAATGTACCAAATTTTCTTGTTTAATTTCTTCTTTCGCTAAAGCCAATGCTTGATGAGCATTTTTAAACTTGGTTTCATCTGTAAATGTATCACCAAAATGCTTTAAATAAGCTTCCAGATATCTAATACGTAGGTGTGGATCAGCCGGACTTTGAAGAAAAGGGAGGTCAGCTTCAACCATAAACCGGATAGCTATTAAGGGGATAGGGCTACGAAGCGGACGAAAGTTTGGGTTGTGCAAACCAGGACTTTCATTACGTTTGTGAAATTCTCCTATCATCAGTCCTGACTCAACAAACAAAGGTTTCAGTTTTTGTTGGACACTATCTACCAGTTTAGAAGCATCTTCTATATGGATGTCAGGAAAGATAAGTAAAAAAGCTCTGTTTGGTGCTAATTCTTGCTCTTTAACATCCATCTCAAGAAAGATATTTCGGTAGCGTCCAACAACTTCTTCTAATTGCTCTGCACACAAATCTTTTGTGTGAATAACTGCCAGACAAATACTGTTTGACTTGAGAGAATGAGGTACAAAAGGGCAAACTACGCCGGGTCTTCCTAAGTTAGGATGAGGTCTTCCTAAAAAACTTTTCACCCACTCCATAATTTCAATTAAGTAAGGAAGGTCTTTGTATTGCTGTTCGATTTCAAGAGTTGTATAGAGCTGCATAATCTTGAGTGAAATGGAGTGACTAATTCTCTATTTTTTTATTCAAAAGCAATTTTGCCTACAATAGATATGTAGGTAAAACTAATTATTTAAGTAGATGAAACATGCCTTAAATTTTTATTTTTGGTTCATCTTTAGCTTCTAGTAGATGAAAATTTTCTCCCATTTATTTTTGTGAATCCAAATAAATTTACGCCAAAAAGTACACAAATAGATTTTTGTGCCAAGCAACTTGCATTCACTTATTTTTGGCATTAGAGCCATAAGAAACATCTATTAAGCAGTCGATGTTTCTATTTTTAAGTATCTATTATTTTTCAGAACAAAATTATAAATTTTTTGTCTAAATAGTTATTTAGACTGTAAAAATTTAGTATTGGTTTAACAGGAACTATAAGTTTAATATCAAGTTAGTATAATTTCTCTAGATAAAATATATGTTTAAACAGTTAAGTAGGTGGCTGGGAAAATTTATATGTCATTGCGAGTGAAACGGAGTGTAATGAAGCAATCACAAGGACTTTGACGGCTTTATATTTTGTTACATAGTTAGGTTAATTCGTGCCTAC
>NZ_WBKM01000360.1 GCF_015714725.1 Nostoc sp. WHI | reverse complement strand
CATTAATGCATCAAAAATTAAATGTGTCCCTGCCTCTACTAAAATAACTAATCTAACTTTGGGAAATGCTGCTCGTGTACCAGGACGACTACCTTTCCCGACCAAAAACCCTTGCATTTTCATCACTATCTGGGATATCTAAGCAAGTTCCATCAATTCCCGTCAATTCGTAGCCCGTTTATAAAACCTCCAATTGTTTCGCTGTTTGCCATTGGTCGCACCAAGCGATGAAACAATTGCGTCATTACCCCCGCACCTAGTCGCTGTCTGGCTTGGGTAATAGCTGATTTACACGGGATACGCCAATATTTACCAACTTTTACCCATGCCTCTGAAAGACCATCAATGAGATTTTTTAGTACATCTCGCATTGAATCTCTCGACCACAGGCTCATTGCTATTATTAGACAAATGACTAGATGTGCTGGTAACGAACGATGGCGTTCCTCTTCTACTTTAGTTTTAGCGATCGCTTGTTCGATTGAACTTACTGGGATAGCGACCTCTATCGCTTTGAATATCTCCGTACTTTGTATCTTGGGAGACACTAATGAGAATTCTTTGAGATGCACTGTGCTTGATTTCCATTTTTGGAAACAATGCCTATTTTATAGCTATTCGAGCCTTAACTGAACCGTATTGACACATAGTCTAGATATTTCGTAAAATATTCTCTGTATAGAGCAGGTATGCTGGCTTTAGCAAAATCCTTGAATATTCACACTTTTGTAAAGGCGATCGCACTTCTGGTGATAGGTTTAAAGCAGGCGATCGCATCTAATACTTTACTACAGGCGATCGCACTTTGAAGATATTAAAGCTTTACATGAAGGACGGGAAGATATTAAGAAAAATGGCACTATTCCTTAGGATCAAGTCAAACAAGAATTAGCCAGTGAATAAGTATAAAATTGAATTTTCTAATGCTGCATCTAAACAACTTAAAAAATTTATAAAAGTACAGACAAGGATACAAATAAAAATTCATACTCTCGTAAAGGCGATCGCATTCCTAAAATTGGGTGAGAATTAGGCGATCGCTTCTCACTCTTTTTCTACACTTAACGAGGCAGAATGTCATCTAAGCGAAGTTGAAGACGAGGCAAAAGCGGCGAGTTAATCAATTGGTTGAGTCGATATTGTTGTTGAGTATAAGTGTCTTCAACTAGTTGACAAACGGTGAAAGTAGGTTGTTTGGGTTTACCAATAAATGCCACGCCGCCCAATCCCCGATAATCCACAATCCAATATTCAGGGATGCCTAAGAGTGCATATTCCTCAATTTTCCGCGCATAGTCGGTTTCCCAGTTGGTGCTAACGACTTCCACCACTAGCTTAATTGAGCGTCCAAGAGTAATTACAGGTTCTCGCTCCCAAAGGGGTTCACGGTCGAGAACGGTTTCATCGAGAACCACGACATCAGGACGACGAGCTGTAGCTGTACCCGCAAAGGGGTAAATTAAACAAGTGCGAGGAATAAACCAGGGGAGTTGTTCTGCAACAAGGTAGATCCCAATTTGGGTTGCGAGTTTGCCACTCACCGTTTCATGCGGGCCAGTGGGTTCCATGTCAATTAGTTCTCCATCTGCTAGTTCATAGCGGGGATTGTCTCGGTATTGGGAGAGAAAATCTTCAAATGTGAGGTTTTTTGGGGAGATATATGTCATAAAAATCAATCTCCTGAAAGCAAGTTGTTTGTTTATAGTATTCCTCCATTTCTGCGTCAAATTTACGGCATAAATGTTAATTTGAGCAATACTAATAATCGGTAGTTAGTAGTTATTGAATGGAAACCACTAACTACTAACTCATTAGTTACTTAAAAATTTAAACTCGGCCAGTCCGCTTCACGATAATAGCGGGTCATGTCATCAAACTTTCGTAATTCGACACGATTAATCAAAAATTCTGGCAAATTCAACAGCCACTGTTGATTTAACTGAGAAAGCATCGTGCTGAAGCTTGTGCGGTCTAAGTCAGATGAAACCTCCCCAAAATAGGCTAATGTAATGTGGGCTGTCAAGTGATAATGCTGCTCAATACCCAAGGCAATTAACTTGGGGCTTTGATAAATTGTTCGGCGAAATTTAATAATTTCCTCGTAGCAGCGTTCATCTTGGGGTACTAAACAAACGGCTATAGATCTTGGCATCAGTATCAGTCCCAGCATTTGCCATTGAATAGGATGAGTCCTGTCTGTCATCATTTGTTGATATTGCTGAAACACTTCGGCTAAACAAGACTGTAACTCCTCGTCAAATTTGGGATTTTTTTCGCAGGTGTCAAGGTAAGCACTGTCCCAAATTAAATCTGCTAAAGTCAGATGGAAGCTAGCAGGAGGTAGAGGCACAATCAAATCACAGTTTACAGGCAACTGCAAAAGTTCCTGTTGGTAAGCCTGTAATTTGGCATAGAAAGCAGAGTTTTGTGATTCTTCTTCTGCTGGCGGGGTAATTAGGCTATAGCCAGGAAAGGACGCTGCTTGTCTCAACCCAGAATGTGGCTGAAATTTAGAAGATTCCTGAATATGCTGGACTTGGAATCTGTAGGCTTCTGGCAGCGTCAGTCGTGCTAACCGATTTAAGTAAGTTTGATAGTTGTCGTCCAATCTTCATAGCCTCATTCTCTCACTTGATAGATTTTAGGGAAAATTACTCAGATTGACAGAATGATTTAAAAAGTATTTAGTTTTTGGGTGTGATGATTGAGGGATGGGGGAGTGGGGAGTGGGGAGTTAGGAGTTAGGAGTTAGGAGTTATAAATATTAATTCTTCACCAATGCCCCATGCCCTATGCCAATGTTCCAGTAAGAGGTTTATCTATGCCAATCCATGTTTACTGGGGTGAAGATGATTTTGCTATAGAAAAAGCGATCGCTATGCTGCGCGATCGCGTCCTTGATTCCCAATGGATTAGTTTTAACTACACTTCATTCCCCCCAGATCAAGCCGATGCTGTGATCCAGGGTTTAAATCAAGTCATGACACCAGCTTTTGGCGCTGGTGGGCGCTTGGTATGGCTGATAAATACTACCCTCTGCCAGCACTGTCCAGAGAATGTGTTAGCAGAATTGGGGCGATCGCTATCAGTAATTCCTGAAAACTCATTTTTATTGCTCACCAGCCGTAACAAACCAGATGAACGTCTCAAATCCACAAAATTGTTAAAACAATTTGCTACCGAGTTCCGAGAATTTCCCCTCATTCCCCCCTGGAAGACAGAATTGCTGGTGCAATCTGTTAATCAAGCAGCTCAGGCTGTGGGCGTTAAACTGAGTGCCAATGCTTCCCACTTGTTAGCAGAATCCGTAGGGAATGATACACGGCTCCTCTACAATGAGTTAGAGAAATTGCAGCTATATGCTCAAGGGAAAAACAAGCCTTTAGACGTAGATACTGTTACTAAGTTAGTAAGAAATACTACTCAAAATAGTTTACAATTAGCAGCAGCAATTAGAACAGCAGACACAGCTAAAGCTTTGACAACCTTAGCGGATCTGATCAATGCTTCCGAGCCGGGATTACGGATAGTTGCCACACTAATTGGACAATTTCGCACGTGGCTATGGGTCAAGATTATGATGGAAAGTGGGGAACGAAATCAACAAGCGATCGCTCAAGCTGCTGATATAGGTAACCCTAAAAGGATCTATTTTTTACAGCAAGAAACCAAGCTTCTTACTGTGCAACAGTTAATCTCTTGCTTACCCCTACTACTAGAGTTAGAAGTCAGCCTCAAACAAGGAGCATCGGAAATGTCAGTACTCCAGACTAAAGTAATCGAACTTTGTCAAGTATGCCAAGGAAATTAACAATCAATACAAAGGCTTGATATATTGACCAGTTGCTGGAACTTCCACCTCAAAAAATAATTCAAAGTACTTAATAATATCCCTGATGTCGTTCTGTGTTATCTACTATATGAAGAAAATTTCCGATTTAGTCTACCGACCTAGCCGAAGGCGAATTCTTTGCCAATCATTGTTTTTCGGCGTTATAGCCACTGCTGGCGTAATTTGCAATACTTTTTCATCGAGTTCAAAAGCTGACGCTCAAACTCCACCACCAATAGTTAACAATACTGAAATCAACAACTACGCTCAAGCTGTGCTAGCAATGGAGCCGGCACGTCAAAATGCTTTTGAAGAAATTAAAAAACTTATTGGTAACGGAGAAATTCCCAAGATTGTTTGTAACGATTCTAATAGTATCAATGGTCTTCCAAAGAAGGCTCAAAACATCGCAGTTAATTATTGTACCCGCGCTCAAAAAATTGTCGAAGATAATGGTTTAACCTTTGATCAGTTCAACAAAATTACTATAGAACTACAAAATAACAATATCTTAAAACGGCAGGTTTACAATACCTTATTACGCCTGCAAAAAACTCCTGAGCCTTAATAGTTAAAACTTGTTTAATAATAACCACCCCCGCATGAAACCGAGGGCTAGTACTGCTTTTCTACTAAACACTCTCCGTATTGATTGATGAAATAATTGTTTGTGGATACTGGGTTAATGACTAATAATCTAAGTATTAAGTCGGATATGATATTACGTTTGAAAAATCACTTCTAATTGTGATAATAGTATTCAGTTACAAGATATGCTTGCTTGTCGCTTGGTGTGAATATTTTTCATGTGCTTCTTCACTGTGTTTATGGTGATATAAAGCTTAGTGGCAATTTCTTTGTAGCTGTAGTTGCTTCTATAGAGAAACCAAATTTCAGCTTCTCGCGGCGTCAGGTCAAATTTTTTTACTTCGGTGAGTGCTACATTTTTCAGAGAATCATATTGATTTTCTATGGTTACTAATAAGCAAGGCATTTCAAACCTATCTAAATCTAGCAGTCTCACTCTAATCCGAAAAACATTTGACTTGTCAAGGACAATCTCATCCGACAGAATGATGAGTTTATCAGGAAACAAATACCGACTGTTGAGTAACGATTTACAAACATTCCAGATGGCTGGCGGTACAAAATTTTGGTTGAAATTGCCTTGATTGAATTGACAACACAGCCGATGAGCAGATGCATTCGCATGAACTTTTTGACCAGTCTCAGTTAAAATTAATATACCATCTTCTAAGCCTTCAATTACTTCTTGAAAAAAATCAGATCGCTTTGAGTCATGTAAGTTAATACTATCTAGATATTGTGGTTCAATTACTGTTTTGATTAATGTCTTGGTTAGAGGAATCATCTGAGGTTTCATCATGTATAAAATACTGCTGATTTGTTAGATTCATCGGAGTTGGAATATGAACCCGACGGGAGAATACTAGAGACCAATCAGGCTGACTAAGGTAAACAAAAGTATTATTTTTAACGTTAATTACTGAAAATACCAAGTTACAGTTGATGTAGGCTAGCTTAGTTAGCTAAGGTTACATGATTTAAATACAACTCTGAAATTGCCTATTTCGGAAGCCGCTTTCAATACGCTTCAAATAATGTTCTTGTACTGAAGCCACTTATACTAAGTAGCGATCGCCCCAATACACAATCATTATTTGGATTGAAATAAAAAAATATACATATAATGAATATTTTGACAATGCAAGTATTCACCAACTACGCTAAATTGTAAAGAAATGAAACTGCTTCTTGGTAATTGGGAAGAACTTGGAATTTTGAATAAATTTTGATAGGGCAATGCCCAATACTTCGGCTTCGCTCAGTACAAGTGCCCAATGCCCCATTTTCTCAAGTGCGTCTAACGAGGCTAGCGACTACTGTAGCTAACTCAGCTGGCTCAATAGGTTTAGGTAAATGCAGCTGATAACCTTCTTGTATGGCTCGCATTCGATCCTCTGCTTTGGCATAAGCTGTCAACGCTGCTGCTGGAATATTTCCCCCTAATTCTGGTGGTTGCGATCGCAATTTGCGGATCAAAGAGTAACCATCCTCTTGGGGCATACCGATGTCGCTGACTAAAACATCTGGTTTCCACTGTGGAATTATCTGCAATGCTTCTTGAACTGATGCTACTGTCTGAACTTCGGCTTGGTACAGTTCGAGGACTGTGGTGATGAATTCACGGCTATCGGCTTGGTCATCTACAACCAGCACGCGCACGCCCAGGAGAGAGGGGGGGGAGGGAGGAGAAGAGGAGAAGGCGGGAGGCATATAGGTGGGACTCTTCAAAAGTGGTAGTTTGACTGTGAATGTCGCTCCTTGCTTTTCACCCTGACTAGCTACTTGGACAGTACCGCCATGTAATTCTACTAAATGACGCACGATCGCTAATCCTAGTCCTAATCCACCATAGGATCTAGTGCTAGAACTATCAGCTTGACGAAAGCGGTCAAAAACGTAAGGGAGGAAGTCAGGATTGATACCAATGCCTGTATCAATCACCTGAATTTGGGCATATTTGTCCGTTGTCTGTTGTTTTTCTTGGGCAGTAACTACTGACAATTGCACCTCTACCCGTCCTCCTGTGGGTGTGAATTTAATGGCATTGGATAGCAGATTCCAGATGATTTGCTGTAAACGATCAAAATCCCCGGAAACTAAGAATTGAGAATTTTCGCCAAGTTTGCTGTCGTCTGAATGTTGACTGGTTTGAAATTGTACTTCTCTTGATTCTAGATTTTCGTTATTGATTCCTAATCCCAAATCTAAATTTTGCGCGAAAGTGTCCACGGGGAGTATCCCCGGTAGCGCATTTCGCCTTTCTCCTGAAGGAACAAGGGAAAACCTCAAATCGATTTCCTTAGATTGGGCAGCTAAACTGACAGTCTCAATCGCTGAATTAATCATCGGAACCAAATTGCAAGTATGGACATTGAGGCGTAACTTGCCTCTCATCATCCGCGATATATCCAGCAAGTCTTCAATTAGCTGAGTTTGTGCTTTTGCATTGCGCTCAATTGTCTCCGTAGCCCTAGCGATTTGGGTTGCACTGAGCTTGCTTCGTTGCAGTAATTGTGCCCAGCCAAGGATGGCATTGAGGGGCGATCGCAATTCGTGGGACAATACCCCTAGAAACTCATCCTTCATGTGGTTGGCTTCTTGCAACTGCTCGGTTTGCTGCTGCAAAGAAGCAATTAAACTAGCTCGTTCCATTGCGATCGCTATTTGGCCGCATACTGCTTGCATCATCCCCTTTTGATTTTCGGTGAAGCTTAATAGAGCACGGCTGCCAAAAGAAAGAGTACCTAACAGTCGTCCTTGGGCGATCAATGGGTATGCATAATAAGCAGTAATGCCTAAAGAGCGAATCAATTCTGTTTTCTCTTCAGTTGATTGCTGCACATTCTCTACAGCTATTGCACAAGGCTCCTGGGCTACAGTAACACAAACCGCTTCACCAAATGCCAAACATTCAATTTCCTTTGCTATTTCCTGAGAAATGCCACTGTAAGACTCTAGCCGCATTACCTGAGAGTTATCTTCAACTAAATAGTTAAAGTAAACATCTAAATCAATTTGCTGTGAGAGTTTTTGGTAGACGCTATCGATTAATACTACTGGTTGCTGGCTCGATAGTAGATCGTTAGCTGTGTCAAATAGTAGCTTTAGCCTTTTGTAACCTAACGAAAGGGCTTTTTCTACCTGCTTGAGGTTGCTGATTTCTTGGAATACCAAAATACAGGTAGCCGGATGACCGTGCATTGCAGGCAGAGTATCAGCAAATATCAGTAGAGACCGCACACCAGTGGGGGTGTGCCAGTCCACCTCCAATCCATTCAGGCGTTCGCCAAGGGCAACCCGTACTCCGGGCATTTGGTCATTGGGAATGCGATCGCCAGCCGCATCTGTGTAATGGTAAACTGTGTGATAATCTGCGGCTGGTACACCTTTGGGAAATTCGCCCCCAGCTAATTCGTTAGCAGAACGATTGGCAAAAGTTACCCGCGCCGTTCCTGGTTCGATAAACAGCAATGGTCTTGGCATCAGATTTAAGACATCCTCCAGCCATTTATGCTGATTTAGGAGTACTTCTTCTGCCTGTTTACGCTCCGTAATATCTAAAAATGCACCAACGCTTCCTCTAGTTTTACCCTCTTCGTCAAACAGAGGTGCAACGGATTCCAACAAATTGACAATTTTTCCATTTTCATGTACTATATCGACTTCAAAATCCAGAACTTCAACACCATGAGCAACAGAGTACTGCATTGGGAGTTCTTCTGCTGACAGTTCCCTACCCTCGCGGTAGATTTTAAAGCTTGTTGGTCTTTCGTCTAAAGAAGCGCTGAGGGAGGCATTTGTATCTGGCGATATCCCCAACTGCTTGGCAAAAGCAGAGTTGACCTTGATATTTTGGCATTCTGAATCTTCGGCAATGCCAATTCCAATGGGAATTACCTCCAACAAAGTTTGTAACTCAGTGATGCGGCGCTGTAAATCCTTATTTAGTTGTAAGATTTTTTCCTTGGACTGCTTTTGCTCGCTGATGTTGCGAGTCACAGTTGCTAAGGCAATTGGCTGACCTGTGTTGTTATCTGTAACAGTGAAGATGTTGCAATCAACTGGTATCGGTTGATTCGTTTGGAGGTGGCAAAAGCAGAATTCTCCCTGCCAGTGTCCTTGCGATCGCACATTCGGCACTATATATTCTTGAAAATAGGCTTTGTCTTTGGGCATTAGGTAATCTAATACTGATTTTTGCCTCACCTCGTCAAGGTTAGCTAGCCCTACCAGCTTTTTACCCGCATCGTTGATGTAGATTAATTCACCCTCAAGGGTGGCGATGCCGATAAAGTCAGAGCTATTTTCTACCAGGGATACTAATTTTTGTTGTTCTGCTTCTGCTTGCTTGCGTTCGCTCAAGTCGAGGATAAAGGCTACTGACTCTTCCCGTTTTTCTCCCAGCAGCACGTAACCAATTAAAACTGTGATGCGCTTCCCATCCTTGCGAATGTATTCTTTCTCGTAGGGCGTACAAGCAGCGTTGGTGTTTCCTTGGGCTTCGGCGATACTTCGTTCATCTAAGTATAGATGCTCTAGTGGTGTGATATTTCTCCAACTTATCTTGCCTGTTAACAGATCCTCCCGCGTATAACCAATCATCCTCAGAAATTCGTCGTTTGCCTGCTGGATACCGCCATACACGTCGCCAAAGAGAATACCGATGACGTTCGCATCTACTAAACTCCCCAGTTTATCTTCGTAGGTTCTCAGTGCTTCTTGGGCGAAGTCGCGTTGATGGCTGAGGCGTTCAATAACTGCCGCACTTTGCCAAATCAAAATAGTAAAAATTACAATCAGGACGATGGCAAACACCGATAATGCAAACGCCGGATCGTATTGTCCAGCCCGTTGACCTTCAACAATTATCCACCCAATTATAAAAGGTACTGCGATCGCAGCAACCAACAAACGACGTGCAAGTAAGCCGCCGTAAGTATCACTTGTAACTATCCTCATTAACCCCTGTTCTGCCCGCGCCCACAGAATCCCTATACTTAGTAAGCTGAACAACACCCCTGTATGTAACGCCATTGATGTTGTATGAGGGGCAAGTCCATAAAGAACTTTTACTTTGTAAGCATAGCCCATGAGCGCTTGAAAGGAAATCAAAGTAGCGATCAGAGCGATAATCTGGGCATACCAATAACTGCGGTGGGTTTTTGAATGAATCAAAATCTGTAAGGCGACACTGACCAGCATAAAGTTCAGTGCTGTGTTTATCCCCATTCGCCCCGGATGCGATGTCGCCAAACTGATTGGTGAGTCAGGCAATAGCAGCTCGTCAATACCAAGATTCCAGCCAAACAGATATTGACAGAATGTGAGCGCAGCAATTGTAGTAACTGCTATTGCACAGACCTTAGAAATTAGCAGAGCGGGGAAGTGGGGGAATAATTTTGAATTGTTTTCCCCTGAATCCTCTTTCCCTTTCAAAAATAGCCACAGCGACACACCGCACAGCACAAAACACAGCGCTGTGTTAACTTTCATTGTGACAGGACTACCAGGGAAGCCGCCCTTAATAACTTCAATGCCAAGATACCAGCCAATTAGTACCAAGCTGCCAACAAAAACAGCGATCGCACTTGCGACTTTTGCCATTGAAGAATTTGCAGGGATTTTAAATATATCTTGCAGTTGCAAGCGGTTAATCTTTAACATGGAGTGTTCTCTAACCGCATCTATCTAGAGAAGTAAACTTTCGTATTTCTTACGGGTTAATCATTTCTACTCCTTGTATTTTACGTTACCCCTTGACTTGCCTTTCATCTACCCTTGTGTATATTTTTTCTTAGACAATTTAGAGTAATAAATAATGGTGGTTGAAAAAACCACCTTTGCGAGTATTTCAAAATTGCAGAATATGTTGCTTACCATCGTCTTGGAAACGTTGTTCTCCAGCACCAACAAGTTCCACAATCACTTCACGCGGTGGAGGTGTCCATTCCCCAACTCTTGCTTCAATTTCCACAACTGTTTGGCTTGTCTGTGTAAATACGCAGATGTTTGTGAGTGAAAACTTTTTATCTTGATACTCCTTTGTCTGTCCATCATCTTCATATAGCTGATATTCGTTATTACCAGGCCAAATCCGTAACCGGATCTCTTCGAGTGGAGTTTCATCAACGTATTGCTTAACAGATTGCATGGGAACGATCGCACCGCCACGGACATACAGTGGCATTCTTTCCAGTGGTGCATGAGCAAGAATGTGAATTGGGCCTTCATAGCGATCGCCACTCCACCAATCATACCAAGTGCCGGCGGGTAAGTAGACTGATCGATGCTCAATTCCAGGGCGATAAATTGGTGCAGCCATCAGCGACGCACCTAGCAATACTTGATCATAAAGAGTGTAGGTTTTCGGATCGTTGGGGAAATGGTACAATAATGGTCTTAAAATTGGTGCACCTGTTGTTACCGCTTCCCAAAAAAGAGTATAGATGTAGGGAAGTAGTTGATAACGGAGATTAATATATTCTCGACAGATATTTTCAACGCGATCGCCAAATACCCAAGGTTCATGACGAGCAGTAGACATTGCCGAATGACCACGCATCAATGGGTACAACATTCCTACCTGCATCCACCGAGCAAATAATTCAGCTGTGGCGTTACCAGCAAACCCGCCAATATCGCAACCCACAAACGCCACACCCGAAAGTCCCATGTTGCAAAGCATCGGCAGAGACATTTCTAAATGCTCCCACAACGATTGGTTATCCCCCATCCACACAGAAGACCAACGCTGCACACCAGCATAACCCGATCGCGTTAACACAAACGATCGCTCTACGCCTCGATGCCGTTGCAATCCTTCATAACAAGCTTTAGCCATCATCAACCCATACAAATTATGCACTTCTGCATGAGTCACATCAATTTTAGATTTTAGATTTTGGATTTTGGATTGAAAGTTTTCCTCCTCTCCCCCTGCTCCCCCTGCTCCCTGCGGTGCATCTAGGGGAAACCAAATCTTTTCCCCATCATCGCCGAAAGGGCGACTATCTATAGCAGGTTCATTCATATCATTCCAAATTCCTGCCACACCAATATCAGTCAAGCTTTTGTGTAAATTAGCCCACCAATTACACACATCAGGACGTAAAAAGTCAGGAAAAACAGCTTTATCAGGCCAAACGTAGCCGTGGAACAACTCGCCATCAGCTTTACGCACAAAATAGTCGTTTTCTATTCCTTGGTCAAAAACGTGATAATTAGCTTCTGGTTCATATTTCACACCAGGATCAATAATTGTGACTGTTTTAAAACCATTCTGTGCTAAGTCACTAACGAGTTTTGCCGGATTAGAGAAACGCTCTTTACTCCAAGTAAACACCCGATAACCCTGCATATAATCAATGTCTAAATGAATGACATCGCAGGGAATGCGGCGCTGGCGAAATTCTTGCGCTAGTTCCCGCACAACAATTTCGGAATCGTAACTCCAGCGACATTGATGATAACCAAGCGCCCATTTCGGCGGTAATGGCATTCTCCCAGTTAGCTGGGTGTAAGTCTCTAGGATTTGGGCAGGTTCGGGGCCGTAGATCATGTAATAATCCAATTCACCGCCGCGAGTTTCCATTTTCCAGACACCTGGTTGTTCAGCACCGATATCGAACTGACTCCAAAAAGTGGTGTTAAAAAAGATGCCATATCCCACATCTGGACGCAGAGCCATAAAAAACGGTATGGCTTGGTACATTTCATCAGTAAGTGCATCATAATCTAAGGCATCAACTGTCCAATTAGTTTTTACCTCGCTGAGTTTATCAAGCCAGCCTGTACGTTCACCAAAGCCATAAAAATGTTCATCAGTTGCAATTTGCTTCCAGCCTGCAACTGCACCTATGCGCCAACCCATACCCATGTCTGCATCTTGGGCAAAGGAACGATTAGCTTTATCGAAACAGGCAATGCGACACTTTTCTCGCTGAACGCACACACGAATCTGTGCTGTTTCAATTTCTACGGTTGCTTCAGTTTCCTGTACTGCAAAAGGTGTTGTTGCCCATTCTGCATCATCCAACGTTATTGCCCAAGAGCGGCGCGGCATAAATTCCCCAGTTGGTGCAAAATGGACGCGGATTAAATTGGGAGCAAGTACGCTGATGATGAGGCGTGAGTCGCCGCAGTCAAAATTGATCGCGTTATTATCCCAAGTTACAGCTTTGACATTGCTAATAGTTGTCCAAGGTTGGTTAGTAGTGGGTAGTTTTCCAAAATATTGCGGCATATCACCTATTAAGCAGGTTAATAATTGGGGTTTAAATCCCGGCGTTCGATGTGGGATGATTTATCTCACGCAGAGACGCAGAGGCGCAGAGAGGATGAAGAGTTTTGGAATTTTGAATTGTTAATGATGATTTGCTTTCCAGTTTTCTAGGTCAGCTAAAGAGCGATCGCGATAATGTCCATAACGCTCTTGTTTACTTTTAATTTTCGCACCAAGTTCGGGAAAAATCCCAAAGTTGGGCGGCATTGGTTGGAAATGCTTGGGCGAAGCGGAACTAATAAATTCAAATAACGCACCCATCATTGTTGTTGGAGGTAAAATCAAAGTTTCTTTACCTAAAGCTAACCGCGCTGCATTAATTCCCGCCAAACAACCACCCGCAGCCGCAGCAGTGTAGCCTTCAGTACCAATTAACTGTCCAGCTGCTAACAATGTCGGACGTTCTTTAAATTGCAGAGTCGGATGCATTAACTGAGGAGCATTAATAAAAGTGTTGCGGTGCATCACTCCCAGCCGCACAAACTCCGCCTTTTCCAAACTTGGAATTAGCTGAAATATCCGCTTTTGCTCACCCCAGCGCAGGTTAGTTTGAAATCCTACCATGTTCCACAGTTGACCGGCTTTGTCTTCTTGTCGCAACTGCACCACAGCATAAGGACGTTCTTCTGTACGAGTATCTGACAATCCCACTGGCTTTAGGGGGCCATAGCGCATGGTATCTTCTCCCCGATGTGCTAGTTCTTCAATTGGTAAACAAGCTTCAAAAAATTTCGCCGTTTCCCGTTCAAAATCTTTGAGTTCTATTTGTTCAGCTTTACAAAGTTCTTCCCGAAACTGCAAATACTGCTCTTTATTCATTGGGCAGTTGAGATAAGCAGCTTCACCTTTGTCATAACGTGATGCCATAAAAGCAACGTCACGGTTAATCGATTCTCCTACAATAATCGGACTAGCCGCATCAAAAAAGCTGAGGTATTCCATCCCCGTAAAGCGGCGTAAATCTTCTGCCAAATCAGGGCTGGTTAAAGGCCCAGTCGCCAAAACCACAATTCCTTCAGGAATCGCAGACACTTCACCCCGGCGGAATTCAATTAAAGGATGATGTGCTAAAGTTTGAGTCAAGTCTTGGCCAAATTGTCCTCTATCGACGGCTAGCGCCCCACCAGCAGGTACGGCGTGTTCATCAGCTTTAGAAATGACGATAGAACCCAGTTGACGTAACTCTTCGTGCAATAATCCCGCCGCGCGATCGCTTGCCATTGCTCCAAAGGAATTACTACACACTAATTCTGCCAAATGCTCTGTATGATGAGCTGGGCTAAAGCGTTTTGGGCGCATTTCATGGAGAATTACAGGCACTCCAGCTTGGGCTATTTGCCATGCTGCTTCTGTCCCAGCTAGTCCACCTCCAATTACTTGTATCGGTTGTTGTTCCATAGTTAAATTTTTATTTCCATATTATTAAGTATCTATAGCAGTCCTAAATCAGTTGTGAAAATTATATATCTCTAACTCTGGGCAATTACAGATTATCTGTATCAATTCCCTTTTCTTTGAGTTTAGCTAACAATTCTTGATAGCGATCGCGCTCTTTTTCTAATTCTTGTAAAGCCGCTTCCTTTGCTTGGTGTTCCTGTTCTGCACGTTGGTGTTCCTGTTCTGCGCGTTGGTGTTCCTGTTCCCGTAACTGGTCAATTTCTACAGTAGTCAAAAACTTTTGTCCAGAGGCAGAAAAAATTTCCAGGGTATCTGATGTTAGTTGGAAACGGATTCCCAAACGCGGACTTATCCAGCCATTCATCTCTTCAATGACTTCAAAACTATCCTCAGAACGGAGCAAGCCATTTAAATCATTCTTATCTGGATCGTAAATATAATATTCTTCTACACCATAACGCTCGTAAAACTGCAATTTTTTGCTCATTTCTTTGAGAGTGTTACCTGGAGATAGAATTTCAAATACTACTTGTGGGGGTATATTATCTTCATTCCATTGTAAATAGGAACTCCGTTTTCCTTTTGGTCTGCCAAAGACTACCATCGTGTCGGGCGCTTGTTTAATATTCGGGTTTCCTTTAACTGGATACCAAAACAAATCTCCGGCAATAAATACATCATCTGGCGATGTAAATAGGATTTCTAAGTTTTCTTTAATTTTGACAATCCATGCAAATTGTTCTGTATTATCTGCCATTGGCTGCCCGTCGCTTTCTGGGTAGATGATTTCGATGGTGGTTTCTGGTGTGACTTGTTGTACCACTGCTGCACCTCCAAGTATAGGGTTTTTCGCTGATATTTCTAGTTTATATAGCGCTGACGTTAATATTGATTTTAGCTATAAGTAAGTCGGCGATCAAAAATAAATCAGCGAATTGAGCAAGCAAATAAAAAAAAGCAAGATTCTCAAAGTTAAGGCTTACTCGTCTGGATTTACACCCATGTCTCTCAGCCTTTGCGCCAAGCGTTCTGCACGTTGCTGTGCTAATTCCCTTTGTTGACGTTCCTGCTCTAACAATAATTCGGACTGCTGTAACTGTTGTTGAGCTTGTTCTTTTTGCTCTCTTTCTAAATCTGCTCTTTCTTCACCAGAGAGTAATAAATTTCCCTGCTCATCCCACCAACGCAATAATTACCTTCTGGATGACGTTGCTGTAATACTGGTTGAATCGAATCTGTGAGCAGAATACTTTGGGGATGTTCTTGAAAATTTTTCACAAATTTGCCGTCTGACTCAGGTAACTGAGTATGGTCGGGTAAGGTCGTCGGAAGTATTTCAGGTGTAGTAGTCATAAAAATTTTGACTCAATTCAGATTCTACTATTATGGAAACTTTCGATCGCGCACTTCCACAGCATAATCTTGCACAGCTTTAGTAATCGTTTCTCGCAGATTCGTGTAAACCTTGGCGAATGGTGGATGCTTCTCTGCAAGCCCAAGTACATCTGAGGTAACTAAAACCTGTCCATCGCAGTGAATTCCGGCACCGATACCAATTGTGGGAATACTCAGTTTTTGGGAAATTTGCATTGCCAAATCTGCGGGTATATGCTCTAACAACATGGCAAAAGCACCCGCTTGTTCTAAGGCGATCGCTTCAAGTAAAATCTTTTCACTCGCTTCTTGCGTCTTTCCTTGTTGTCGTAAACCAAGTTGATGTAACGATTGGGGTGTCAAACCTACATGACCCATGACTGGAATCCCGGCTTGTACCAAACGAGCTACAGTTTCCACCATTTCTGGATAACCACCCTCTAACTTGACACCTTGCGCTCCAGTCTCTTTCAATACCCTACCGGCTGAATGTATGGCTTGTTGGATACTTTCTTGGTAGCTCAAAAACGGTAAATCAACAAGCATAAAGGCGCGTTTAACTCCTCGGCGCACGGATTTGGCATGGTATATCATCTCATCTAGAGTTATAGGCAGTGTTGTTTCATACCCTAGAACTACTGCCATTGAGTCCCCTACGAGGATTAAGTCTACACCAGCTGCGTCGAGGAGTTGAGCGATCGTATAATCCCAGGCGGTCAACGCCACGATTGAACGTCCTTGTTGTTTCCATTGAATTAATTGCTGGGTAGTGATTGCCATTGCCAATTTTAGATTTTAGATTTTGGATTTTGGATTTTGGATTTTTGTCCTTTGTCATTAGTCATTAGTCATTAGCTAAGAACAGATGACAAAGGACAAATGACTAATCATTTAACAGCGCGACCGAAAGCAAGATGAGGTTTTGCACCGCTCGTTTTGGGCATTAACCAAGCTAGACCTTCACTAGTGCCGATCCATAATTTATTGCCGACATCAGGTGCAAGGGCAAGAATCCGACTAGAAGGAAGTCCAGCAACTTCTGAGTCTAAAACAGCTCCTGTATTTGGATTTAATCGTAACAAACCATTGTTAGTCCCGACCCAAACACTACCATCTTTAGCAAAACGTATTGCTGTCACGTTACGCCCGCGCAGGCGAGTCACAGACCTCAACACCGCACCAGTTTTTGGGTTAATAACTAGCAAATTATTGGGCATTCCCGCCCAAATTAACCCTTGTGGACTGATAGCTAAAGCTTGTACAGTTGTCCCCGGCAAATCGACGATCCGCTTCATGATTGCAGCGCTAGCAGTATTAACCCGCACTAATCCATCAAGAGTACCCACCCACAGATGACCTTGAGCATCTAAAGTCAGGGCGTTGGCGCTAACACCAGGCAGATTTTTTAATGTTGTCATAATCAAGCCTTGGTCGGGACTAATTAGGGCTAAACCACTATCAGTTCCAACCCACAAATAACCCCGCTTGTCAAGTAACAGCGACAACACCCGTTTAGAAGGCAAAAATAAATTTTGTGCCGTTATTTCGCTAGTCCGGGGGTCAACTCGGATTAGTCCCTCATAACTTCCTACCCACAAGCGTCCTACTTTGTCTTGGGCTAAAGCACCAATGGCAACACTTGGTAAGCTAACACGAGAAACAATCTTGCCGGTTTTTGGATCAATCCGCGATAGTCCTCGCCAAGAACCTACCCAAAGATTGCCTGTCACATCTTCTAGTAAATTACCGACACGATAATCGGTTTCTGGCGAATTTTCTTGCACCCCTCGCTCATTGGGCAAGGGATCTACTCGCGGCGGCGGTGGGGAAGCTGGATAAGCGGGGGGTAAATCAGATGAATCAATGTCAGAGGTTTTTTGTGCGATCGCCGGATTGGCCATTGCCACAATTCCTAAACTTGGCAGAGCTATCAACCCCAGCAAAATAGAAGTAATTAATAAACTAGTACGCTTGCGAAACAATACCACGGTGACATTTCCTTGGGAAACAGTACCCATAGCCATTACCTAAACTGGCTTTGGGTTAATTTCAGTGTTCCCCTAGCTAGGATTTTTTAAACGTCAATAGACAATTTTTTCTCAAATTCTTTCTATAGACATTGGGCATTAAGAACGAGTCTTTGAGGTGGATGAACGAGTCTTTGAGGTGGATGAACGAGTCTTTGAGGTGGATGAACGAGTCTTTGAGGTGGATGAACGAGTCTTTGAGGTGGATGAACGAGTCTTTGAGGTGGATGAACGAGTATCAAAGGTGGATGAATTTAGTTTTAACTCTCCCCTGCTCCCTGCTCCCCACTCCCCAC
>NZ_WBKM01000340.1 GCF_015714725.1 Nostoc sp. WHI | reverse complement strand
GGGGGGAGGATTTCCCCCTTTTCTCCTTGCCCCTTTGCCCCCTTGCCTTCTTCGCCAAGGGCATCAGACCAAGCTTCTCCTAGACCATCTAGGAACCATTGGGTATATAGATTTTCCACATCGTCAATTAAACCCTTGAGGATATCCCCTTGGGCATCATCGCTCTTGACGATAAAGTGGCGGTAAGCTTTGTCAAAAGAGTGTAAATCGCTGGCGTAGGCTTTGAAGAGAAGTGGGGCTGGCTGGCGGAATCCTTCTGGATACTGCTGCTTAAATTCCAACAGAGCGATCGCAGCTTCTAATGCTTGATAAATCTTCTCATACTGGGGAAACCAAATCAGGGTATGACGTGCCTGTAACCAAGTTCGCCAGGGTATCAATTCCGTTATTTGTTGCCCCATTTGCATTTGCAGTGTTTTAACGCAGGTGCGGATTAATACCTTATCCACTACCTCGAAACTCGCTGCTTCAAATAAAACTTCCGGCTCTAAATTCTCTATAGCATCAAATATATGTAATTGTTCTGCTACCTCACTGCTAAGGATCTTCCAGCCTAGAGAATCCTGCTGGTCGCGCATCCACTGGTCGATAAAGGCATAAGCCCGTTGTCCAGGAGTGATGACTTGGTTGGCTACCTGGGGCGGGATGGTACCGTGCAGAGATTTAGCAAAATGGGTGATTAGCAACTGCACGAATAACTTGTTTAAACTGGGGTTTTGCTTAGGAAAGTCCGTGTGTTCTTGGACTACCTCCCAGAAGGCTTCAGGGGAGATAAAACGCTCAATATCAGACCAGAGGGTGTTATCAGACTCTAATAACCCTCCCAGCAGCACCCGCCGAATCAGTGTCCCTGCATCGGGTACTTTTAAGCCTGCGAGGACGGAAAGCATAGCCAGGAGTAATCCCCGTTCGTCGCTATCGGGGGAAATACCCATTGCTTGCAGGGCTTCTGTCCGTTTGCGGCTTTTAAAGAATTTATCATATTCCCGGATGACAATTTCCAGGCGGCGCGATCGCAATCCTAAATCTGCATAGATGAGGGCGGCGGGGTCAGCAGAGAAGGTTAAACCGCTTTTTTGGATGTCTAGAAGCCAGTTTTCTTGGGGCGCAGGTTCGGGAAAGGGGGCGTATAGTAGAAAAGCTTGATTGGGTTGCTCGACCAGCAGGTGATATTTGACGGTAAAGGCAGTATCAGCAAGTTGGAGTTTTTCTACGCCTTGGAGTTGGAGTTCATTGAAGCTGCTGGCAAATTGTTGGTCAGGGTCGTACCAAAACACAATCCGCCGTCCTGGGTGTAACCAACGGGCAGAATCTTGAAACAGGGTTTGTAGGGTGTTTTGGATACGAGCGGTGTTCATTAATTCCGAAATTCCGTTAGTCTGGGGATTTGCAGAGAAAATTTACGATTTTTTTGCCCTAATTAAATAATACCACCTAAGTCAAAGTAATGCTTAGTAATTATTTTACTTAGCAAAAAATCTATTCTAGTTTAGCTTCATACTCTTATTTCTCAGTATTTTTGTTGCTTTAGTTATAGTTCAACACGAAAAATTATGTTTAATACTTGATGATTAAGCATTTTTGGCTTGATAGCGAAGTATGCCATAAATTAGTGAATATTACACTGGACATTTTACAGTATAGTTCACTACACTAAATTAAGTGTATATTTCGGAGCAAGTTATGGACATTATTCTGAAAAGCCATTTCAATAACTTTAAGAAATCATTTGAAATAGATACTACAACTGCATCCTCTGAAGAAAACAGAGATAAAGAGGCAAATGCTTTTGAAAAATTCGTGAATTATGTTTTGTTCAGTTTAGACTACCCAGATATTTTCACAGCAGATGCAGAATTGTTAGATTTTGTAGGTATTGGCGGTGGTAACGATACTGGTCTCGATGGGATTGGAATCAAAGTTAATGACAGATTAATACGCAATATTGACGAAATACGAGAAATTTATCAAAACAACAAAAAAATCAATATTGAATTTGTTTTTATTCAATCTAAAATGCGTCAAAAGTTTGATACGGCAGAATTTAATTGTTTTGGTGCTGGTGTTAAAAACTTCTTTTCATCAGAAAGTTATTTACCGGAAAACAGTAAAATAAAAGAATTAAGAAAGATTAAAGATTTCATTTATTCAGACGAAAAGGTAATTTCAAAATGGGATAAAAACCCTAGTCTCTCTCTTTATTATGTTACCACTGGGACAGAACAGACTAATGAACATTTTGTAGGTAATCAAAAATTATTAAAAGATGAACTTACAGAAAACGAATATTCTTTTGATAATATAGAGATTAAATCAGTAGGTGCAAAACAATTAATTAAGTTTTGTAGGGAATTAGAAAATAAGTTTGAAGTTCAGCTTAATATTAACGATATTTTTCCACTGATAGTTGATTCTCAAGCTGATGTTAAAAAAGCTTATGCCTTTACTTGTAACGCTATAGAATTATTGAAAATTTTAACAAAAGAAGATGGTGCATTACGCCGTTCTTTATTTAATGATAATGTTCGTGATTACTTAGGTGAAAAAGGCACGGTCAATAGTGAAATTGAACAAACTATTATAGATAGTCCTGAGATGTTTTTGCTTTGCAATAACGGTATCACAATAGTTTGTAATGACTTTGAACAAGTTAAGGATAAGTTAGTTAAAATAGAAAATCCTCAGATTGTTAATGGTTGTCAAACTAGCCATTCGCTTTTCAATCTAAAAGAAAATCCTAATATTAACCGAGTACAACTTATAGTCAGGCTAATTTCTACAGAAAATCTCAACATATCAAATCAAATAGTTAGAGGTACAAATAAGCAAAATCAAGTTTTAGAAGAGGCTTTTGAAACAACACTTCCCTTTCATCAACAAACCTTAGAGCCATTCTTTATTGCTTTTGAAAATGATATAAAGATTTATTATGAGAGACGTGCAAAACAATATAACAATGATTCACTTATCAAGAAAACACAAATAGTAAATTTGAGAATTTTAACTCAGACATTTGTAGCTATGTTTCTTGAAGCTCCTCATGACTCACATAAACATGAAGCAAAGTTATTAGAAGAATATGCTGGGGATAAAGAAAAAAGAAAAATTTTTAGAGAGGATCATTATCCCTATCCTTACTATCTTGGTGCTTTGACTTGGTATATGTTTGAAAAATATTTCAGAGAAGAGAAAATTGATAAGAAATATAGGACATATAAAGCTCACCTTTATTTACTATTTAAGTATAGTATAGGCATTTTCCCACAGAAACTCACAAAATCAAAAGGCTTAGAAAACTATTGCGATAAAATATTAAGTAATTTAAGAGAACCGCAATTTGAAAACCAAATGCATAAAGTTTTACAAGTTTTTGATGCAACACAAAGCCTATGGGGAGAAAGTAAAAGTCTGATTAATGTTAGAGGTAATAAAGAATTTACTGATTTGCTTATTCAACAAGCACACAAGCATTTTATTCACAATACATTTCAAACAAAAGAAAAAGATGTCATAACAATGTATGAAGGAACTATTTTGAAAATTATACCTACTAATGATTGGTGGTATGCTTTTATCAGACGCGGATTTCAATATGAAAATGTATATTTTGACAATCGGGCTTATAAAGGAGATATAGCAAAGTTAATTCCTAAAACAAAGGTCTGTTTTGAAATGGAGAATGATACTAAAGCACGTGCAAAAAGGGTTGAAACAATAGACTAAATAAAAAGCTTAATACCTAATGAATTTCTGTAGTCAGTGAGAGCATTTATTTTATAAATGCTCTCACTTAGTAATCTGCGGCAAGCTAACGCCTACGGCATTACAGGTATGTAACCAGACTCATATATGGTAAGTACTCTCTGCCAATCCTACATAGTTGTTAAAAAAATGTATTGGCTTTTATTCAGCCTGTTTCAATAGCTCTAATTTCCATTGAGCGGCTTTCTCTAGGTCGGCTATTTTCAAATCTGCACCTTCATAAACTAAACCTTTGAAACGCGTGTAGTTGTACGCTACACCATCGTCAAGGTCAAGATTAATTCGCGCATCGGCTTGGGTTTGCAGCTTGGCTTGGTAATCTCGCAGTTCTAGCTGTTGGGCTTGCAGTTCTTTCAGGCGGTTTGTGGTAGCTTTTTTAGCAGCACTAGAAGTGGTATTATCTAGCTGTTGTTGCGCCCTGGCAATTTCCCCATCTAGTTTGACTTGCAATTCCAAAACATAATCGGTGCGGATACGAGCAAGAGCATCTTCGCTGTAACGGTGTAAATATAGTAATGCGCCAAAAGCTCGTTTTTTTCCACTGGTAAACAGCCAGTAAATGGGGCGTTTTTTATAAGTTTGAATGTGGTCAGAAATGAATTCTTGCAGAAAGTAGCGGCGGATGCGTTCTTGGGCGCTTTCGCCGTTTTTGAGGGTGAGGGCGTTGGCGATGAAGTTGAGGTTTTCGGTAAGGGTTTCGGGGCTGTAAGCGACGCGCAGAAATTCTATGAAGCGAGTAACTATGTCGTTATCAAAGTATGCTTGGTCTGTGATGGGAATAATTGCATCACTGCTGGCGCTTAAGGTTTGGTGTAGGGTGGAGTCAAATGGTTGTCCGGCGTGGATGAGTCCGGGTTTGTCGAGGGAGTAGCGCCCCATGATACAGCCGACAGCGTAGGAGATGAGGGAACGGATATCTTTGTTTAAGTCAGCGCGGCGAATGGTGATTTGGTCGTCGGGTACTTCTGGGGTGAGTTCGTCTTGTAAGCCGTATGCTTCTATCCAGTAGCGGTTGTTTTCTTCTTCTAGGCGTTGGAGTTCGCGGAAGGCGGTTTCTGATTTGCTTTGCCAAATGGTGAAGGCTTCGGAGATGTGTTTGGTATTGTGGCGTAATAAGGGGTGGGTTTGGAAGTCCCAGGATGTTTCAAAGTCGTCCCAGTCTTGGCGAGATTGTTGAAATAACTGGCTAACAATAGAGTTGATTATTTTTTTTGTATTATCATTTATTTTGATTAATGGTAAATTACCAATGTTCCATGCTTGGAAATTAAGGCTAGGGTTAATTAGACTTAACAAATGATTGGCTATATGAGAATTGAGAAATCCACCCAGTATAGCGATAAATTCTTTTTCAGGAAAAACTGCCGAACCTCCAGCATCAAATAACATTCCTTTTTGAGTAATTCTTGTAGAAAAACTGCTAGATGTTACTCCTGTCCAATTTACATTAGGTTTAAAAATATAATTATCATTAAAAGCATGTGCTGGAACTTTTCCGTTCCTGTCTTTTGTTGTTTTAATTTCTTTGCCATCATCGTACCAATTAACGATATATTCAACATTGCCGAACCATTTCCTAAATTCACCACCTTTTTGATATGGAAACCATTGAAATTTACTTTCTTGAGCTATTGCCTTACTTTCAAAACCTATACCAAGTTTGAAAAAACTTACCTCGTACCATAATCGAATAAATCTATCATTATTACCTGTAATCATTCCTGCTCTTGGTGTTGCAGTTTGATACAAAGGAGAGCAATTTTCAAATAGTTTAATAATTTTTTGGCTAGCCCAGTAAGCAATTGTACTTCCCGGAATCTTTGCAAAATCAGCCGCCTTTGCATAATAAAGATATCCACAATCAGGATTTTTAATTGCTTCTAAAACCTTAACTGGTTGCAAATCAGCCCCATAAAATTTATTAAGGTCAATAAAAGTCCCTTGATATTCAGGTAAAGCTTTATTCAATAGAGTAAAAGCGCATATTGGTACAAAGGCTGAATCAAAAAACGCATGATATTCCGGTCTAATAAGGCTAGTTATTGTATTTTCACTTAATATACGTCTACGTAATTTCTCATAAGAACTTAAAAACATCCAAGTAAATGGTGTCATTAAGCCGATGAACCCGTTTTGTAAACTCATATTTAAAAAACGCTCAATAAATATAGAGAAAGCGTCTGATTTAGAATCAGGATAATTTTTATTGGCAAAACTTCTTAAAACATCATTTAAACTTTTACTTCCCATATAAGGCGGATTTGCAACCACAACCCAATACCTATTCATCAACAACTCTGCCTGTAACAATAACGCTTGTAAAGCCGGAATACACTCTCGAAATAGTGAATCACTTGCCTCTAAGTTATTTAATTGCCATTTCAACTTCTCACCATCAAAAGCTGGCGTAGTAATTAAACTTCCTAAATTATCTGCATCCTTAAAAGCCTCAATTAACGGTTGCCAATCTTCAGCATTCAATTCTGTAGCAGGTGGTAAAGTCTGACTATGGGTAGGACGCACCGCAATAATATTCAAAGCCAGAGATTTCCGCAAAATCCGCGAATTCTTCGCCCTTGCCTTCATCAATACCGCAAAACTTGTCAACTGTGCAGCACGTTCATCAATATCTAAACCATATAAATTGTGCGTCAAAATCAGCGCCGGAATATCGCGCTCTAAGTAACCTTGCTCTTTGTAGATTTCAAACAGCAAATCAAACGCATACACCAAAATATGGCCACTACCACAAGCAGGGTCTATCACTGTCAACTCTTGAGGCGTTAAAGCTTGCGGTTTTTCTCCCTCACCATTATCGTTAGGATTTTCCAAATAGTAAGGCATATATTCACGCAAGCGTGATTCCGGGTGCGCCTCTAACCACAACCGCCCTAAACTGTTCTCCACCATATACCGAACAATCCAGTGGGGGGTAAACAATTGAGTCGCTGCTGGAATATCTGCGGCCGCAACCTTCGACTTTGCCCCAATTACCTCATCCTTGCGTTCCGAAATGTAGAACTGATACAGCCAACCCACTACTTCAATATTCTGCCAGTCCTCCTCTGGAATCTCCTTTACCA
Organism: Nostoc sp. WHI; assembly: GCF_015714725.1. GTDB lineage: Bacteria > Cyanobacteriota > Cyanobacteriia > Cyanobacteriales > Nostocaceae > Nostoc. The sequence continues at coordinate 55,567 of NZ_WBKM01000340.1, read as the reverse complement.
GCCGCCGTACAATTGAATCCTGATTTAATAAATTTCCAGGCAAAAACAGCGCTTGGTAGTTCTGGCGAGGGTCAAACAGTGCCGGAATTCCCTCTGCCAAAGCTTTACACTGAGCTAACAGCAGACGGCGGTAAAGAAACTCATCGGGATTGGGATCGTGATTGGCAAAACTGCGCCACTCATTGAGAGTATCCAAGTCAAGTCCAGGTAAATCCCCCATTTCGGCAATAGAACTAGCATCCCGTAACAAATCAGGGTCTACCAAATTGGAGTCGCTACTACTCAACACCCGCCCGATATATCTATTCACCTCCATAAACCGCAACGCCGCCAAACGGTTAAACCAGGTGTAGGCAATTTCATCTATCAGCGCATCTACCGCCTGGGGTTGGCTGGAACTTAGGGTTAAATCTTGCAAGCGATTTTGCAGTTGATGATATTGGTTTGCTTCCGTGGTATTTAGCGTTTGACCCGCTACCAGCAGTCCACCTGCAACTGTCTGAGGTTCTGTAATACTTTTGTGAGTTATGCCAAATTGAGCAGCACGGGCTTTAACTTGTTCTCGTAGGTAACGACGCGCCCAAATAGCAAAGTTTTTGATAGCAGTGCGGTTCATAAGCTGATGAGGGAATAGGGTGATGCAATAAAGGTAGGAAAATGATTGGTAGAAATAAGTAATATTACTCAAGACGAACGCGATTATTTTGTTGAATCTCATCCAATAGGGTTTTCCGCAACGCCTCTAGATAAACATCCACATCTTGGAGTGTTTCCAGTAGGGGTTTAGGCGCAACTCTCGCTACCTGCACCGATACGATGGGTTTGACACAAGTAGCTTTGCCGTTACTGCCATTGTTTGACTGACGCTGAATGATTTCATTGGCTTGCTGATCTACTTTTTGCAGCAATTGTGGGAGGATGCTTTCTAGTTCACTTTGACGTGCGATCGCAGAATCGATACTTGTTACTTGGTTAACTGAGGTGACAACTTTATCGATGTCTTGGGTGATATTGCTGAGGTCTAGCTGTGCAGAAATGTCTTCGTGAGCGGAAGTCACATACTCAGCTAATTTCTCCCGCATTGCCTTGCTTTTACTCTCCACCTGATAGATTTGAGTTTTTAGCGCCTCCTGCACCTTATCTTTGATAGGTAGGAGTAACATTGCTAATTCTGGAATCTTGGCAGTGGGGTCAGACATCGCCAAAATTTGCTTAACTAAATCCACCCGCTTAAGCAAATCTGGGTCACTAATATGGCGTAGTTCTGGTTCTAGGGTTTTCAGGTCATTACGAGCTTGCTGGAACAGCTTAATTTGTGTGCTAAAGAAGGATTGCAGCTTTTGCACATCTTCGATAAATTCTTCTATATCATCCCGTCGTTGACGAAATGTGTCGAAAAACTTAGCCGCACTGTCCTTGCTTAACAATTCAGTCAGCAAATCTAAGTTAGTACGTAGTAATTCAGCAAAGGGAAGCCCACCTTCTGCTTGGATTAACCAACTTTCTAGTTCTTGAGAGCGTTTTGTTAGGGCATTTTTGTATTGTTCAAATAGCAACTGTGGATCGCTAGACATATTGCCATTGAGTAAGTCGCTGGCCATATCTTTGGCAATCTTCAAGTTTGCTGGGTTAATTTCATCGGTAAGGCGGACGGTATATTTATCTATTTCTTTGCGCGATCGCAACTGCATCACTAATCCTTTATCATGCAGATTAACGTTGCCTTGAGCGTGTCGCAGTTCTATTGAACCCTTGTTAGCAAGTTCTGCCATCACCCCCAAAGTGTCGAATTCCGACCAACCATAGGGACGAACTGCAAACTTATCTACCAATGCTTTAATGCTGACAAGGCGGCGAAGGCGGGTTTCTTCCATTAACCAAGCTCGCATTTCACTATGAGCAGCCACATTAACAGGCTGTCCGTTAATATCTTGTTCTTGACTCTCACGAGTTAGGGCATTGCTTACCTGATCTTCGTTTTCAAAACCACTAGCCACGTAACCGAGCTTTTGATACACATTACCTACCAAATAGCTCAAACCTTCATTCAGCAAGCTTTTAGTGTCTCGACTGCGAATTTCTAACTTGCTACCACAGGCAAATACATCAGCACGAGCAATCAAATCCTCTAGGATAACTTTCAATTCCTGACGGCGTTTGCTATTCTCGTCTCCCCGTGCAATTAAAATTCTCTGGATACTAGGGCTGAGGTTGCTGCTATTTTTCAGACGCAAGTACTCGTCTGTTTTGATTAGAATATTGAGATCATCCAGTAGACGCTGGTTATCAGGCAATCGCACCAAGACTTCATAACGAGATCCCGTAGTACCAATGCAGAAAGCATCATCCTGCATAGCAGCGTAACTTTCGGCGTATGGGGTAACAATATGCAGGGTTAGGTCGTTAGTTTGCTGCCCAAAAGTTTGTTCATCCAGCTTGCGGTTAAATGGATACTTATGACGCTGGCTGTATCGTAGTTCTTTGTCAGTAAAAATTGAATCCCAGATAAGCTGTTGTAATTCTTTGAGAACTTTGATTGAATCAACTTGAGTATTTTTGATTTCTCTGCCAATATCTTGCTCCTCATGGGTTAAGAAAATATATTCATCGCCATTACGCTGGATAAGAGTTTGACGTTCCAACCGCCCCAAAGCTGCTTCTACCTGCTGCCGCAAAGCTAGTTTATCCTGGTCAATATTACTTAGACTAAGAGTAGTTAAGTTATCCAAGTTAGCCCGAATTTCTTTCAGGTACTTGACCATGAACAAAGTCTTCAATAGGTCAATGTCAAAAGAATGCAGTTGCGGATTCCGACCTGCCTGAATAATAACTTGGTTGATCGAACTATCCAAAAAGCCTTCTACTGCCATGTAAAAGGTGTGAAACGGAACCAGCACACCAAGAGGTTCTCCGGCTACCGCTTGGGATGCAACCTGAAATGCATCCAATAGCGATCGCTCTCCTGATGCCAAGTGCTTGCCAGCAGAACCCATGAGGCGAATTTGAGTGAAAACCTTTTGTAAAAGATTAAATTGATAGGGAATAAAGGGATAGGCGGTAAAGAAGTCTTGAGGATTGCCATATCCCGGCATATCGGCGCTGTCCTGAGTAAAGGCAATTTGGTTTCTCAGAATAGCAATCTTCTGGCTATACAAAGCTTCCAACCCAGCCCGCGCCGCATCAGTTTTGCCCAGCAAGCGTAACTTAATTACCTCATCGGTATTAGCAGAAGACAAATTCAGTGGGCGATAAAAACGACCAATAATCTTAGAAAAGTCCTCGCCTTTAATCTTGTTTTTGGTAATCTCATCCATTGCCTCTTGGGATGTCACCACCACCCAAGCTTTTCCCAAACAGTAAGTACCCAAATCTTCCACAACAGTCTGTAGGTTCAGCATCAGTTTGCTGTCTTCACCGATATACTGTCCTACCTCATCCACCATAAAAATTAGGCGATGTTGCGGCCCTTTACTATCCAGATACTGCTTTACCATGCCAGCAAACTTTTCTGGACTCAAAGTATAATTTTGTTCGCTGAAATCCAGTAAGCGGTTAGCCGCTTCTGCACTCATACCCGTGCTAGTTTGTAATGCACTAGCGATCGCATCTTGATGAAAACCCCAAGCATCTCGGTTTTCCTTCCATTCCAAGCCACTCTCTGCCAAGAAAGCTTGTTGAAAAGCTGCATATTTACCTTGGCGATCTAGTTGACGTTCAAAGTCAGCAATGGGAAGAACCGTCCAAAAGTACCCCAAATGCTCGTCAAATACCTTTTGAAAGACTTTGGTAATGCTTTCTTTATGATTTTTATTATTGGCATCAGCTTTGGAGTCAATATTGAATAAAATCACATCGCAAGAACTATGTGCCGCCTGTGCTATCAAGGCTTGCAACATCGGATCAGGAATACGTTTTTCATCAAAGTAATCCAAGGCACGGCTAGTTTCTAGTTGATGATTAGCCAATAGGTATGACAGAATCTTCAAAAAGTGAGATTTCCCTGACCCAAAAAATCCAGAAATCCATACACCCATTTTATCCGTAGGATTGCTTAGGGCATTGGTGTAGCGTTCAAAAAATGTCCGAAAGTGCCTATCCAGTTCGTTGGTAACGACATACTCTTCTAATTCTTGACGAATATTCTCGTCGTCCTTCTGCCCAACTTTAATAACGCCATTAATATTACGGTGAATGTCCTTTTGGAAGAGTTCGGCGATATTCATAGGTGGTGTTGTTGGTGGGGAATCAGAGGGAAAGCCCGATAGTAGTTGTCATCCTTAAAGGTGTCGAATAGGCGTAGTTCGTGCCCATCGTAAGAACCAGGGAAAAACATCACTAGAGGGATTTTGTCAAGTACTGGGTGCAAGTTGTTGAGAATACTGTGCGATCGTAAAAGAGGCCAGCTAGCACCAACTCCAGTCATGATTACAAGCTGTTCATCACCCCTAAGTTTTTTTTGGATGTAGGCAATAACCTGGTCAGGTCGGACAAGAGGCGCAACGGTCTTAGCCAGGGCAGCATTTCCTTTAGTTGCTTCTAACTCAAAAGCTTTTTTGAGTACCCCTCGTTCTGACAAGATGTCGAGAATAGTCTTGTAAAGGTCAATTTCCAGCAAAATAAGCTGAATTGGTGAATTCATCAATTGTGGCTTCAGGCGATCAATGTAGCGCTGCACCAGTGGTTCATATTCAGCGTCATAATCAAAAATATAAAAGCCAATTTCGTTACCAATGCCACGGTTACTCAGCAGGCGTGCATCTTGCAGCTTTGGTAGCAGTGCATCAAGGCGCTGATTAATGGTCAATGTGGGCATAACTTCCGCATTAACCCGCAGCTAAATTGGCTGTATTCAAGTGCTTATTTATATACACAGCAAAATATATCCTCAATATTTTTTATCAAGGATAATCGGTAAATGGCTACAAGCTGTATGTGAAATTACGGCTTTTGTTAGGCAATTAACAAGTTGTATTTTTCTAGATGTCAACAGGCTTGATCTGCTGTAGTTGAGTTTTTAGAGAGGTCTAGGCTTTTTCAGATTCTGGGTAAAGCATAATGTTACTGAATCCCAAGTATTCTTATGCGGTGTAATAGTACTTAATATTACTCGCTAAAGCGTTTGAGGTTTTGGTGTAAGACTTCGTGAATGCGATCGCTCCAAAAAGGAATTACAGTCTGCCCTTGACAAAGAGCTTTTAGCGCTGCCTCTTTATCAAATTCTGCTAGTGTTAAATACTTTTGCTGAGAGGCGTTAGATATCAGCATCAGTCGCCTCATCTTTTTTTTAGACACAAATTCCTCAAACAGCCAAGGCTCCTTATCTTGCAACATAGCCAAAGCTTCCCGGCAAACTTCAAAGCTTAAGCCAACAGACAATAAATAATGCATCACAGTTAGCGTCAACAGGTCAGCTACGCAGTAGTAAACATTACGTCCTTTACCTGTGGTATTCACAGTTGGTATAACAACACCTTTATCTCGCCAATACTGTAATTGACGACGGGAACAATTAGTAATTTCAGCAGCTTCTGTGCTTGTGTAGAATTTTTCTTCCATAGAAATCATCCTACAGAAGCAATTTTTTAAATTTAAATTTTTTAAGAATACATAGTGTATTTATATGATATTTTATTTTTATGAGTCAGATTACTATTCAGTGCCGTTTTATTGCCAGTGAATCAGCCCGCCAAAAACTGTGGAAATTGATGGCAACTTTAAACACACCCTTAATTAATGAACTAGTCGAACAACTTGGTAAACACCCAGACTTCGAGAATTGGCGACAACAAGGTAAGCTCCCAACAACTGTTGTTAGTCAACTGTGCCAACCTCTCAAGACTGACCCTCGCTTTGTAGGTCAACCTAGCCGTTTATATATGTCGGCGATTCATATTGTGGACTACATCTACAAATCTTGGCTGGCTATACAAAAACGTCTACAGCAACAGCTAGACGGCAAAATGCGCTGGCTAGAAATGCTCAACAGTGATGTTGAACTTGTGGAAACTAGCGGTTCTAGTATGGAGGCTATTCGTACCAAAGCCTCTGAAATTTTGGCAAAAGCTATGTCAACATCTGACTCAGATAGCTCTCAACCCAAAAGAAAAAAGGGCAAGAAGGCTAAAAAATCCTCGTCATCTAGTTCTGACCGCAGTTTATCCAATAAATTATTTGAAGCTTACCAAGAGACAGAAGACATCCTTAGCCGCAGCGCCATCAGCTACTTATTGAAAAATGGCTGCAAACTTAGCGATAAAGAAGAAGATTCAGAAAAATTTGCTAAACGTCGTCGTCAAGTTGAAATCCAAATTCAAAGGCTTACCGAAAAGTTAATAAGTCGGATGCCTAAAGGTCGAGATTTGACCAATGGTAAATGGTTAGAGACACTCTTCACTGCTACAACCACCTTTCCTGAAGATAACGCCGAAGCCAAGCGCTGGCAGGATATTCTATTAACTCGACCAAGTTCTCTTCCATTCCCCCTTGTTTTTGAAACGAACGAGGATATGGTTTGGTCAAAGAATCAAAAAGGTAGGCTGTGTGTTCACTTCAATGGATTGAGCGATCTTAGCTTTGAGGTATACTGCGACAATCGCCAACTTCACTGGTTTCAACGTTTCCTAGAAGATCAACAAACTAAACGCCAAAGTAAAAGCCAGTATTCTAGTGGCTTATTCACTCTCAGAAATGGTCATCTAGTTTGGCAAGAAGGAGAGGGTAAGGGCGAACCTTGGAACCTTAACCGATTGAACCTCTACTGCTGTGTTGACAATCGCCTATGGACTGTTGACGGAACAGAACAGGTTCGCCAAGAGAAAGCAGAAGAAATTAGCAAACTCATCACGAAGATGAAAGAAAAAAGTGACCTAAAGGATACACAGAAAGCTTTTATTCAACGTAAAGAATCAACGCTTAATCGAATGAATAATAGCTTTGAGCGTCCTAGTCAACCCCTTTACCAAGGTCAATCACACATTTTGGTTGGAGTCAGCCTGGGACTAGAAAAACCTGCAACTGTCGCCGTAGTAGATGCGATCGCAAACAAAGTCTTAGCTTACCGTAGCATTAGGCAATTACTAGGTGAAAATTACGAACTCCTAAATCGCCAGAGACAACAACAGCGATCGTTATCCCATGATCGCCACAAGGCACAGAAAAGCTTCTCTCCTAATCAATTTGGGACATCTGAGTTAGGGCAGTATATAGACAGACTATTGGCTAAAGAAATTATTGCGATCGCACAAACCTATAAAGCTGGCAGCATCGTTTTGCCTAAGCTAGGGGATATGCGAGAGATTCTCCAAAGTGAAATTCAAGCCCTAGCCGAACAAAAATTTCCTGGCTACGTTGAAGGTCAGCAAAAATACGCTAAACAATACCGGGTTAATGTTCACAAGTGGAGCTATGGCAGATTAATACAGAGTATTCAAAGTAAAGCTACCCAGGCAGGAATTGTGATTGAAGAGGGAAAACAACCTGTTAGAGGTAGCCCTCATGAACAAGCAAAAGAATTAGCACTTTCTACTTACCATGATCGGCTAGCTAGGCGAAGTTGACAAATATCTGAACCTTGATAATAGAATATTAATAGCGCCGCAATTCATGCTGCTTGCAGCCTCTGAATTGTGTTAAATGAGGGTTAGTTTGACTGTAGAAATACAGTCTTGCTTTCTGACCCTAGTAGCTGCTCACCCTGATGCTGCTGTCTTTATGACAGGATAGGTGCGCTCCCAGCAATAAGGGCGCGGATGTACTGCTGTAGTGGCTACTGAATCACCCCCGATCAAGGGGGAACCCTCCCCAATTCTTCATTTGAAGGACTAAAATCAAGGCAAAATTTCTAAGAGTTCCGCGCAAGTTCCAGATACCTTGCCCCGTCTGAATTTATCGTTTTTCCATCCAGATATGATTCTTGTGACTGAGGCTCAAATAGGAAATTGGGAGACATACGCGCTGAGGAAATCTAGAAAAGTTGCCCTACAATATTTTGAAACTGAGTGGGTGGCAACAACCCTCCAGGTACTGGGTGGGTTGAAAGTTGTTCTCTATTGCCCAGTCAATATGTGCATTAAAGTGGCAACAACCCTCCAGGTACTGGGTGGGTTGAAAGTGGTGCAAATTCAGTAAACTACGCATTCCACTATGTGGCAACAACCCTCCAGGTACTGGGTGGGTTGAAAGCGGTGATGAACCTGCAATCTTCCTTTGGCATTACAGTGGCAACAACCCTCCAGGTACTGGGTGGGTTGAAAGTGCATTTGTACGCCTTTTCACCCATGATGTACAGGTGGCAACAACCCTCCAGGTCTGGGTGGGTTGAAAGTTGGATTTTGGAGGTGCTTATTTACCAGGGCATCGTGGCAACAACCCTCCAGGTACTGGGTGGGTTGAAAGTATATGCAGATTATTGCTGGTAAGTCCGTCAATTATGTGGCAACAACCCTCCAGGTACTGGGTGGGTTATCATAATTTTTATTAGGGAGGGTTGAAAGAGAGCGCTACGTTGACATTATCGCTATAGTCTCTGTAAATAAATGACATTAATCTGTCACTGGTACTTAAACGACATCAATTTGTCCCGACGACAGTTAATTAGTCCAAACGACATTAATCTGTCACTAACGACAAATAATTAGTCACTGTACAACAAATGGACGTAACTGGATTCGAACCAGTGACCTCTACGATGTCAACGTAGCGCTCTAACCAACTGAGCTATACGTCCTTAACCACACAATTATTAATAATAGCATAGATTTTCTTGATAAAGGCAAGATATATAATTTGACTTGAGAATTAATGCGATCGCCTTCTTCCCGTGATTCCAAAACAGCAAAAACATTGCACTGGCACTCAAAGCTACAACAACATTCACTTGTGCAGTGTATGATTGTTAAAGTTATTCGGTTCTGGTGGGAGTCAGCTACCAGAGGTAACGGGGAAAGTTCGGTGCAAATCCGGCACTGTCCCGCAACTGTGAGCTTATTTGAGATTTAAGATTAGCAAACTAAGTAATCCAAAATCTAACAAAATTGAGTGAGTCAGGATGCCCGCCGAACTAAATTTATCAGTTCCACATATCTGCGAGGTACAGATGACTACTACTGCAAATATTCCTACAACTAGTTGTTTTGGTGTTGCTGACCATACTTTATTTGTTTGCAAAACCTGTGCAACCATTTGGCAAGATGGAAAACCCTTAGGTGAAAGTGGTGGTCAACAACTACTACATCAACTTCAGCACCTGGCACAAGATTGGGACTTACGAGATGAATTTCCAATTCAGGAAGTTGAATGCATGAGTGCTTGTAATCGTTCCTGCGTAGTCGCCTTTGCTGCCAAAGGTAAATTAACATATCTATTTGGTGATTTAGCTAGTGATAGCAGTGCATCTGCGGTACTTGAGTGTGCTAATCAATACTATGCAAAACCAAGTGGTTTATTGCCTTGGTCAGAGCGTCCAGAAGCTTTAAAAAAGGGCATTTTGGCAAAGATTCCACCTTTACCTTTATCTCAATGATCCGCGTTTTGATTCTGGGTGGGACGGGAGATGCAGCAGAATTAGCGGCTAGGGTAGCGACTATCGAAGGGGTAGAAGCAATCACGTCTCTAGCTGGTCGCACCCGTGAACCATCAGTCCCGTTGGGCGATATCCGGGTTGGGGGCTTTGGTGGTGTGGCTGGATTGGCTAGCTATCTGTGTCAGATGGAAATCGACTTGCTGATTGATGCAACCCATCCTTTTGCTAGTCAGATTTCCTGCAATGCAGTAGATGCTGCAATCAAAGTTGGAGTACCCCGTCTGATGTTAATTCGTCCGCCTTGGGAAAAAGTAAGTGGCGATCGCTGGATTGAAGTTGACAGCGTTGACGCCGCAGCCACAACCTTGCAAAACCAAGCACAGCGAGTATTTTTGACTGTTGGTAGGCAAGAACTCGCCGCCTTCGCTCACTTAGAGGAAATTTGGTTTCTGATGCGGATGATTGACCCTCCTACCGATGGTGCTTTAGTGCCACTGGGAATTATATTGTGCGATCGCGGGCCTTTTACTCTCAATAATGACAAGGAAATCCTTATTCACCACAACATCGACACCATTGTGAGCAAAAATAGCGGTGGCGATGCAACAAAGCCCAAGATTATTGCGGCACGAGAACTTGGGGTAAAGGTTGTGATGGTAAATCGTCCAGCCATACCACCAGGGGAGCAGGTTACTAATGTTGATGGTGCTTTGGCATGGCTATTTGACCAAATAAATACGAATTATGTTACCCCAGGCTAATTAGGGGCATTTTTATAAATGGTATTACTCTATTAACCTTTGGAAATTCAGACCAAAAGTTTCCTACCATTTTAACTATTGCAATCATCTTTTCGTTCCATAAAAACTGCAATGTCCCTGTCGTTTCATTGAGACACAGATATTAAAGTAATATAGCAACGGTAGTATCATTGCATCAAAATGATACTGTAATTGTGTTTACATATAAAGTTTTATCGTCCTATCAACGGTAGATTATTTCTCAAAGGAGTTTGCTGCAATGTCCACAGCACCGACGGCTCGACTGATTTTGGAGACTTTACTCCCCCATCTCAAAGTAGCAGCAGCTTATGCCCGTTTTCTGCAACCAAAAATTGCTGCACTTCCTGCCAAAGAACAAGCAAAAAACTTTTTTGCCGCCGCACTTACTGATGCGGATGTGGCTATTCAAAACCTTGTGGAGGTAGTACTACTGGGTACTTTCCCAGAGATTCGCTTTTATGGGGAGGAGTATGAAAGTTCTAACAACACCAAGTATTTTCGCGCTACCGAACTTGGTTCAAAAGGTGATTATTTAGTCACCCTTGACCCAATCGATGGTACTAAATTTTACATGGATGGACATTCTAACTACCAAATTATTCTCAGTATTCTAAATTCGGATGATTTTGAAGCAGTACTCGCCATTTCCCCTGCCCAAAACGTTTATTTTTATGCTCTTCGAGGCGAAGGTGCTTTTAAAGGAACGCTGGAGATGAACTTAGAAGCCTGCGCCCCATTACATATAACATCGGCCAAACCTTCTGTATTGTTGGGATGGGGAATGAATTCCATAGCACCTTTAATACAAGACCAATATCAAGTAATTGATATCGCAACTGACTACTCCAGTGATATTCAAATTCCTAATCTCAATGGTATTCTCAGTGGCGACTTGAGTGGAGCAGTCATAAAATCGGGCAAATTTATCGATGGTGCTGCACTCGCTTTTATTGCGAAAGAGGCTGGCTGTATTGTAACTACTCTGGACGGTTCGACTTTACCGCCACTGCATACTTGTAAAAACTATAGTCTGCCTGGATTGATAATAGCTGCATCAAAATCCGTTCATCAACATCTGCTGTCAGCGATGCAAAGCCTACCTGTTTAAGGATGTATACTGGATCATCTTTGATTAGTAATAATATGCATTATATTACTTAATTTTTAATTAGCAAAGTCTTGAATACGGTTGACCGAAAAACGAGGCGCAAGCCCCAAGATGCGACATGGGGATAAGCCGATAAGTGGCTTTAGCCACATACAAGATTAGTTTTTAATCTACCTTCATCGTCATCCATTGGAGGGATGAATTAATGTTAAAATATTGATAGTCTATCCAACAGCAAACATTTAAGAAAGAATAACTACGTCTATGGCATCTCTTACACCACTGCATGGCACAGAACTAGTAGATTGTGCTAGAGCAAATGCCAAGCAAGGAATTGAAACTGCTGCTTATCAATGTGGCTATGGTGAAGACCTCAATAAATTTGCCCAAGAACTCAGACAAGCTTGTGAAGAAATGAATTTACAAGTGAAGGAACTTAGCGGATTGATTACTGACCAAGACTTGATATTACAATTAGGTGGTGGCGAAATTGTTGCTCCAGATACAGCATCAGAATTGTAAAATTTAGTCATTTGTACTTTGTTATTCACTAATGACAAATGACAAATGACCAATGACTCTTTTCATAACTTTAAAATTACCCGCGCTAAATTGAAGTAAATCAAAACGCCTACCACATCAACTGCTGTGGTAATGAATGGTGCTGACATTAGTGCCGGATCTAAACGGAGGTAGCGAAATAAAAACGGCAGTGCTGAACCGGAGATAGAAGCTAAAATAGAAATAGCTACTAGACTGACGCCTACAGCGATCGCTACTTCTAATTGTCCTTGCAGAAAATAAGCCCAGACAGTAGCGATCGTCCCTAACATACCTCCCAATAATGCCCCAGCGATCGCTTCCCGCCCGATTACCTGCAATACTCCAAGCGATCGGATTTCGTCGGTGTTCATCCCGCGAATCACCACTGTAGAAGATTGGGCACCCACATTACCACCCGTACCAGTCAACAAAGGAATAAATGCTGTCAGTGTGACCACTTTTGTCAAAATATCTTCTTGCGATTTAATAATCGTTCCTGTAATGGTATTGGTTATAAGTAAAACCAATAACCACACAACCCGCTTCCGAGCAATTTCTAATAAATTCATCTGAAAATAGTTGTCGCCCCCCGACTGCACACCACCACCCAAGGCATAGATATCCTCGGTGGTTTCCTGTTGCAGAATATCAATCACATCATCCACCGTGACAATACCTACTAGACGCTGTTCTCGATCTACCACAGGCACAGCCAGAAAGTCATATCTTTGGATTAATCTTGCAACTTCTTCCTGATCTGTATCAGTTTGGACAAACACCACATCACGGGTCATACTTTCGCCAATAACTTGTTCAGGTTGAGATGTTACCAACTCCCGTAACGATACAATCCCCGTTAAGCGCTTTTCCGCATCAGTGACATAAAGATAATAAATCATCTCACTAGCATTAGCTAAGTTGCGAATTCGCTCTAGGGCTTGAGATACTGTAAAGTTTTCTTTCAGCGAAATTAACTCAAGCGTCATGATTCGCCCAGCAGTATCAGCTTCATAACCCAATAATTGGGCTGTAGCTTGACGTTCCGCCGGACTTAGTTGTTCTAGCAGGCGATTGACGATCTTTGCTGGTAATTCATCAAATAACCTAGCTCGGTCATCGGGCGACATTTGATCGACAATATCGCAAACTTCCTGACTTTTCAGTTCCCCAATTAATCGTTCTTGAACGCTGTAATCGAGATATTCATAAACCTCAATCGCCTCATTCTTAGAAAGCAAGCGAAAAGCCAAAGCGTGCATTGCTTCTGGTAAACCCTCAATCGCCTCGGCAATATCCGCAGGCTGCACAGGTACGAGAATAGCTTTTGCTGCCTGCAAGTCCCCTGCTTCTAGCAGCATTTGCAGCTGAGTCCGCACTAAGTCTCGCAATTCCCAGCGTGAGACATTCTGGATGGTAGAGTTTAAATTGTTTGTCTCAGTCAAAGTCCACTTTCCTCAGCCAGTTTGAACAAGGTTGCTGCCCTTAGTCTAGGGGAAAGTGGGGATGTCGAACATCAAACTTGTGATTTTTCAGTCAAGGGTACAAATCTTAATATTTTCCATGCCGCATGTTCTTGCTCTAAACCAGTTTGATGTTGATTGCGGTTATTGCTTTTTTACTTAGCACTGTTTCGTTAAATTAACGAAAGAATAAGGGTTTCATGTGAATAATTGCGATCGCTGGATAGTCCACCAACAACAAGGTTGCTCGAAAAGTAGATGATTCTGGGATTCCAATTAAGCTAAAACTCCTTTAAAACCTCATTGGGCTGCTGCCATGAGCAAGGAAGGCGGCTTGCAGAGACGGCGATTTATCGCGTCTCTTTTCTTAACCGAACCGTATTTGTAGGTATTCCCAGTCTCTGACTAGGAATGAGACAATCTCTAAAACCTGGTTCTATACTGGCTTTCACGTTAATTTGACACCAATGGCCAATACCGTGCTACCCAGTAGTGTATTTACTTAAAAAGCGGTGTAAATGAATGACTGGTAAGGCTTTTGCAAAACTTTTCTATCCACTGAACTTTAGGCTGTTACTTTATTTGTGTTAGTTTGTGTAACAAAAATATAAATTGACAGTTAGGATGAAGCGATGGATTAAGAGTACTTTTTGAAATCTTTAAATATATAAAATTTCTTCATACAAATTTTATATATTTAATATTTATCCAGATAAAAATATGAGATCATTCAGGATATCAGTAATTTTATTTAAACATCATCAAAACTTTGAGATAGCTTTAAAAAGCCATCTATTAATGTGAATATTTAAACAAATTTCTGCCAAAGAGATAGACATAACACGTGATGTAGTTTCAAATGTATATTGATTAATTCAAGAAAAACATCTAAACGTAAATAATGGTAAAGATATAATATTTCAGGCACTTAAGTATGTATCTGCCCTAATTAGGCGTTGGTTGATCTCAAACTTTATGTACTTGTACATCAGTTAGACTAGAAGGTCTCAAGAATGGTAGTTTATAATTTCTAACTAAATTAACCAAACTGAATTTACATACATTAAAAACTCGGAAAATTGGATAAGACAGAAGGCAGAAGGTTTTGTTCAGATGGAGATTTAAACCTCACCTAAACGATAGCAACCAAATTTTTAATTTGGTGCTATTATCTTAAACCTCTGGAGACCGACCGTAGACCAGACGGTTTGGGCAATCAGAAAAAGAATAAATTCCTTCTGACCTCTGCCTTTTTAATAGAGATTAATCAGGACTAATGCGCCCTAAAAATAATCTCTAGTAGTTTTGGTTATACATAATTTTCCTATATATCTGCTTTTAGTGGAGATATAGGAAGGTATGTCACATCAGCATTAATTAATATATTAATAAATCAATTATGATTAACCTATTAATATATTTTTCTTTCAAAAGATTCAACATAAAACTAATTCTGAACCATTGATTATAGCAATTAGTTTTATTACTACTATGAGGGATATATCTCAATGACTAATTTACAAAGTCTTAATCAACTGTCGCCAACATTTACAACTCCAATAATTGATTCTCAATCATCATCTCTAGCAGCCATTGATCAGGCACAACCGAGTATTTCCGCTCGGGCTAGCAGTGTGCTTTCTCAGGGAGATGGACTCAAAGGAGAGTACTACGACAACATAGACTTCACCAATCTGAAGCTAACTCGCACAGATGCGACAGTGAACTTTAACTGGGGTGAGAGTTCTCCACAACCTTCCACAATAGGTGTAGATACCTTTTCAGTGCGTTGGACAGGTTTTGTGGAAGCTAAGTACAGCGAAACTTACAACTTCTACACTACTAGTGATGATGGTGTACGGTTGACGGTCAACGGTCAGCAAATCATCAATCGCTTTGTCAATCAATCTGCCACAGAATACAGTGGTTCAATCAGCCTAGTTAAAGGCCAGAAGTACGATATTAAACTTGAGTATTACGAAAATAGATATGATGCCGTTGCCAAACTGGCTTGGTCAAGCGACTCTCAGACCAAGGAATTCATTCCCCAGTCGCAACTATATAGTGCTGCCAGCATAGCTAGTAATGGCAGCGGACTCAAAGGAGAGTACTACGACAACAGAGACTTCACCAATCTGAAGCTAACTCGCACAGATGCGACAGTGAACTTTAACTGGGGTGAGAGTTCTCCAGATCCTTTAATAACAGATGCAGATACCTTCTCAGTCCGTTGGGCAGGTCAGGTGGAGGCTAAGTACAGTGAAACTTACAACTTCTACACTACTAGTGATGATGGTGTACGGTTGACGGTCAACGGTCAGCAAATCATCAATCGCTTTGTCAATCAATCTGCCACAGAATACAGTGGTTCAATCAGACTAGTTGCAGGTCAGAAGTACGATATTAAACTTGAGTATTACGAAAATAGATATGATGCCGTTGCTAAACTGGCTTGGTCAAGCGACTCTCAGACCAAGGAATTCATTCCCCAGTCTCAACTATATTCACAGGCGACCATCACCTTAGGATCAGCTGCCACGACTGTGAACGAATCCAATGATAGTGTGTCCATCACTGTGTTGCGAAGTGGTGATTTAAGTGGCATATCTTCAGTCAAGTATCAGACTATAGCTGGTACTGCCACAGCAGGAGTTGACTACGGAAGTGAAGGCACGGAAAGCGCTGAAACAATTACTTTTTTGGCGGGGGAAAGCAGCATACAGGTTTCCATTCCTATCCTGAATGATTCATTAATAGAGTCAAATGAAACTTTTGGTTTTGTCGTTGATCAGTCAGAAGGAGCAAATTTAGGAACCCAAAGAACTCTCGGAATTACGATTCAAGATGACGATGGCTTTGTCCTAAGCTTTACTCAGCCAGAAGTTAATGAGAGTGACGGTGCTGCTATAGTGACAGTTACACGAGGTAATGCTTCGGCGGCTGCTAGAGTAGATTACGTAACTGAGCCTGTGACTGCTAGAGGTGCATTTGACTACCAAGGTCAGGCTACACCTAAAACCTTGAATTTTGCAATCGGAGAAACAAGCAAAAACATTTCTATCGCTCTTATAGATGACACCATTGGGGAACCAAATGAAACCTTTAGGTTGAGGTTTAGTAATGCAGTTGGAGTGCAACTAGTTGACTCATATACAACTATCAGTATTATCGATAATGACCCCGGTAACTTTATTTCAGAGACGGTGGCCTCTGGTTTAGTTGATCCTACAGCTTTTGACTGGACGCCTGACAATACGCGCATGTTCATTGCCCAGAAAGATGGGGTAGTGCGAGTATTGGACAATGGCACATTATTAGCAACGCCATTTATCAATATTTCTGGACAGGTAAATAATGCGCGCGATCGCGGTTTGTTAAGCATCGCTGTACATCCAGAGTTTGGCCAAAATCCAAACGGCAAGAACTACGTTTACTTGTTGTTTACCTACGATCCAGTAGAAACTAATCCAAACAATTCCAAGAACAATGCCAATAGCATATTGGACAATCCCGATAAGGAGGGGAACCGGGCTGCGCGGCTAATTCGGGTGACAGCCGACGCCAACAACGACTACAAGACTGCGATCGCAGGTAGCGAAGTTGTGCTGCTGGGCAACAATAGCACTTGGGATAATATTATTCGTCCTGACGACAACAGTACAAATGTCAGCCTTGACTTCGCACCATCAGGAATTCTTAACAGAGAAACCGGCAGGCCGTTTACCAGCTTGCAGGATTATCTGAATAATCTCGATAAAGTCCAAAATATCCAGGATTTTATCGCAACCGATAGTGAATCTCACTCAGTTGGGGCTGTGCGTTTTGGAACTGATGGTTCCCTGTTCGTCAGCATTGGCGATGGCACTTCTTACAATGGAAGAGATCCGCGAGCAATTCGCGTCCAGGATGTCAATAATCTGTCTGGTAAAATTCTGCGGATTGACCCGATTACTGGTGATGGTCTATCAAGTAATCCTTTCTACCAAGCTGGCGATCCTGATAGCAATCGTTCCAAAGTTTATAACTTTGGTTTGCGTAACCCCTTCCGCTTCACAATTGATGAGCGCACCAATACACCTTATATTGGTGATGTTGGTTGGCTTACTTGGGAAGAACTGAATATCGGAACACCAGGAGCTAACTTTGGGTGGCCGTACTTTGAGGGTGGCACAGATTCAGCAGGCAATCTCGTCAGCCGACAACAACCAAGATATAGCGATCTAGCATCAGCGCAAGAGTTCTATAATAGTGACAAACCTGTTACAGCCCCAACTTATACTTACAGGCATCTTGGTAATCCTGCTTCGATCATCGTCGGTGACTTTTATACAGGCAATACTTTCTCTTCAATCTATAACAATGCCTTATTCGTCGGTGATTCCAGTAGAGGAACTATTGATGCTTTGACATTGAATAGTGAGGGTAAAGTTGTCTCAGTTCGGCGGTTTGCTTCCAGTGTGGGGGTACCTGTACAAATCAGCAGTGGAGAGGATGGCAATTTGTACTACGCAAACTTATTCGCAGGTGAGATTAATCGCTTCCGAGCTGTTTAAAGATAACTTGAAGAAAGCAGGAGGAATATCTAAGGGGATTTAACTCCTCCTTACTTACATTCAACTTATACAAATTCAATTAATGATTGCAACACATCCTTGGAAGTTTGCTGGAGACTGTGTATCTTCTGCGTTCGTCCCAGACGTTGGCGCAGCCATCGCCTGCATAGCTCAATTGGCAACGTTACAGATGCGTCAATGGTTTTAGTAGCTTTCATAGAATTGCAATTCAACCAGTTGTCAGAATTATAACTCAGATTAACCGAGGCTTTTGGACTAATAATATAAGACCAAAAAGTGCGATCGCCCTACACATTATCCTACGTCAAGCCAGTATGAGGCGATCGTTTTTGGATAGAAGGCGTTAGGCGCAATTTTGGTCAATATAAACGAATCTGTTGTGTTTTGCGCCGTAAATCGCTATTAGAAGTTGGATGCCTATAATATCAGCGATCACACTGCTTGTTCCTCGATTTTGGCGAGACGCATAGCGGTTTGTCGTTAGACATCGCCTCTTCTCTAGGATATAGTGTCCACTCTTAGGGTTTGTATTCATTTAGTGTCTGTTGAGCTAGTTTAGCGTGTTCTTCCACACCTTCTATAATGTCTTTATACTCTGGATCATCTTCTCCTAACTTACGCAGAAACTGTATAAACCTTTTCCCACAAGCATAAAGACTGGTAATTAACTCTGCACGGGTTACTCTCACATCTGGCAGACCGTCTCCTGAAATGCGAACCAAGTCTGCTTCTGGATCTAATCTCACATATCCATAGTTATTGTATATTCGGATAACAACAGATTTGTGAGCAATTAAATCTGGAATTGCAATAAAGCAAAGATTCTGAATGATTGCCCATAGTTCATCCTGAATTTGGACATCAGGTTGCTCTGGAGAACTAATAATAATAAATCCATCATTGCCCGTATTACTGAATAATTTTTCGCGATAATCTTCAAATTTTGCTTCTAAGTCGTCTTCTGCAATACAAAGAAAGTCATTTCCTTCTCGAATCTGTGCACAAAAGGTTACTTTAACAGTCATCAATGCTCTCCTTTTGAAATGTCCATGCATTAAGTATCAATTAAGGTTGCAGTAATCTCCAAAATGCCCTTATTTCATCCATCGTGAAGTGAATTCCTCCACCTCCAGGCGTTGGGAAGAACTGCCCTATTTTCAAATTAGCTGGATTTCCTTGAGTACCGACCTGGACAGTAAAACCACTGATAGGAATAAATTGTGGAGTACCAGAACTGATGACTTGTGGTGGTGTTGTGGAAGTTAGAAAATCAACCACCTCTTGCAAACACGTTTCGAGGGTTGCAGGAGACGTACCCGGTGGCCAGAAAGTCGTACCGAGTGTCTTATTCAGCCTTGCTGGAAAATTAATAAACTCGAACGTGTGATCCAAGAAATGAGACGCATTGGCAGATAATCCAGTATAAGGAGGCTTTGGTGTCGGTAGAGTCAGACCGGGATTTGGTAGCGGTGGCACTTGAAAGAGCGGCACAGCATCTGCCAGTTTCGCGAACCTAGCAGCATTTCCATTAGCTAAATTTAGAATATCCTCAACTCGCTTGACATCTCCCAATGCTGCGGCTTTCTCTAAGAGAGTTGTCAGTCGAGCCGCTTGACCTTTGCCTCCTGCCATCAGCATATAGAGTTCAAGATCGGCTGCTGTGACCAGTTGCAGGAGACGCTTAAGTTGAGGCGCATTGTCTGTGAGAGCCACGAGCTTTTCAAGTTGCTCTACAGTCATACCAGGCATTGTCAAGAAGTTCTTGAGTTCGGTCGCTGTCATACCAGGTAATTTCAGCAAGTCCTTGAGTTTGCCTACAGTCATACCAGGCTTGGTCAAGAAATCTTGGAGATCCGTTACAGTCATGCCGAGAACTTTCAACAAATCCTTGAGATCCGTTACAGTCATGCCGGAAACCTTTAACAAATCTTTGAGATCCGTTACGGTCATGCCGGGAACTTTCAACAAATCCTTGAGATCCGTTACGGTCATGCCGGGTAGCTTTAGCAGATCCTTAAGTTCAGCTACGTTCATGCCGGGAATCTTCAGCAAGTCTTCGAGATCAACCGCCGTTACACCTGGTTTTTGTAAAATTTGCCAAAGTTCCTCGATATTACCAAACTGCTTCAGAAGTGCCTCAGCTTTTCCGACATCGCCAGCTTTTTCCAAAATTTCAGCAAGTTTTTCTGCATCCTTCCATGTTTCTAGGAGTTCTATCAGCTTGGTTTGATCTTGGACAATTACCTCAAGCCTTGCTAGTAACTTAGCATCTGGTACGAGTTCTGCTAAACGTGCAGCCGTTGCCGCTTTTCCAGCCGTAGAAGCTCCTTTAGCAATACCCTTCCAGGAAAGCCAGAGTAAGAGAATTTCAAATAATGCCCTACCAGCATACTTGCCACGTTCGTAGGCGCTCACGTTAGGTGTAAAGATCGCCTTGTATAGGTAATACAAAGCTGCGATCGCACCAATAATTATTCCACCATAAAGCAGTATTTTGCCAACAACAGCTAGAACTCCAAGTAGAGCAGCACCAAATGGGGGAAACACGATCGCTAGGATGATCACTACAGCGACAACAATAACGACAACAATCGTAATCACCCAAGTCCAAAAGTCACCTTTTTTCAGGTTCTCCCAGTATTTTGAAAGTAAACTACCAATACCTTTGAAGATATCCCCAATCGCATCCCAAAAGCCATCCCAAACTCCTTTCAGGAAATTCCCAATTGTGCCAAGAATTGATGAAGAAGCGGCTTGTACCGCCATACTAGAGACGTTTGTAGACAACTGGGATAGGGCTTCATCATGCTTGGCAAGACCCTGATCGACCATGCCAGTTAATTGCACCTTACCTTGATCTAGTCCAGTATTGAATTTGCTCTCACTCTCGCTGATTTGTCTCTGAAGCTCTTTCTGTGCCTCCCCTGTGACTTGGTGCATGGTCTCGGTAGCCTTCGAGACTGTTTCTGCCATTTTCTGGCTCACCTGACTGTAAGCATCAGCGCCCTTTGTCTCGAAATCAGTCGCTGCTTTTTGAACAGGATCAGCAGCTTGCTCAACCTGTTTACTTATCTGGTCGTGGATCTCCTTTGCTTGATCTTGTAGTATTTGTGTTGCATCAATACCAAAGCGGTTAAGTCCTGCATCCCACTCTTTGCGGAATTGGCTGAGTTGAGTTTGGGCCGCTTGCACGGTTTGTAAACCCGCCTCGCCTTGATTTGTACTCAGGTTGGCACTTACTTCAGCTGTAAAGTTACTCAGTTTACCTGTTGCTTGGGTTGTCGCCTGATCCACTTCACCACAAGAATTTTCTGCTGATTTATCAATGTTTGATATAGCTCCTTGAGCGCTGTTACGTAGCTGCTGCACAGCATTTTGTTTACCAGCCTGGAGCTTCGTTACCGCCTCATTATTGGATGCTTCCAGCTGAGACACTGACTCCTGAGCCATCTGATTCAGCACTGAAATTGTTTGGTCTTGTACCTGCAAAATCTTTGTCTGTCCTTCTTCCAATGCCTGATTGAATTTTTGGGCAAGCTGGCTTGCGCCATTTTGGAAACTGCTTGCTAGTTCATTCGCACCCTTGGAAGCGGCTTGAGCCATATCGTCTCCGGCTTTTTGCATACCTGGAGTAGCTTTGGCAGCCATTTGTTGAGCGCCACGGGCAATATCACTGCCATGTTCTGAGCTTGCATACTGCTGCACTTTACTATTAGTAAAGGTTTGAGCTTGAGAAGCCTTTTGGTTGCTAACGTTGATGGCGCGTTGACTTTGCTCTTGTCCTACACTGGTAATTGCTGTAGCTTTATTGTCGCCCATTTTTCTTAGGGCGTTTTGTTTTTCCAGAACTGTCTGCTTAAGATTATTCAGCTCATTCTGTGTACCAGTTCGTGTAGCTTCTACCTTTGCATCCCTATCTGACAGAATTTGGGTGCGTATACGTGCTGTTGATTGCTCGATGCGCTCAATTGCTTGGTTACAAATTTCTTCGAGGCGTTTCTCTTCTGTTGATATAGACTGTTGAGCGTTCTGCTTTTGTGCCTCAGTAGCAGCCCGAATTTGCTGTTTCTTTTGTTCAGCCGACTGAAGCAGTCCCTCTCGTTGTGCATCTGCTTGCTGGAGGAATTGAGCAAATTCATCCGAGCCTTCTTTATCTGTAGTACTCTGGGGAGTTTGGGTATCTGGCTGCACTCCATTAGTTATAGGAGCGAAGGCTTGGGTTGCTACACCTGCTATATCTGGCGTTAACAATGCGAGCTTTGGTGTCGCATCAGCTTTGACTTCAGTAGTTGGCTGCTTTTTACCATTCGCATCATGAACAACTTGTTCTGTCTGAGCATTACTCACAGGCGCTTCCTTCACTTGCCCACCTGCTGTTCCAGATAATCCTGCAACCTCGCCTTTGCCTGCTACTGCCTGAACCTGCCCTTCTGTGTCAATTTTAGCTTTGGGAGCTGCTTGTTCTAGCTGCCCTTGCTTATCTTGCTCAGTTTGTTTCTGTGGATTGTCTTTGTTCTGCGCTGCTGGGGGATTTACTGCTGACGCACCATTTCCATCACTTGGAGGCGTATCGGCGATCGCACCTTTTTTTGTTGTAACCTGACCCTTGGACTCTCCTGTCTCAGTTTTAGCCTGCAAATCTACCTGTTGTGACTGTCCCTGGTTATCCTGCTCAGTTTTTTTTTGCGGGTTTCCCCTGAGTTCGGTTGCTAGTGATTGTCCAGAATCTAGGGCTTTTGCCTGTATTTTATTTTCCTTCGTCTCTGGGTTAGAAAGTATTTTCCGCTGCACAGCACCGCCATTTTGCTGCACAACATGAGTCAACTCATGGGCAAGTAATTCTTTCCCTCCATGACTTTCTGGAGCATATTCTCCTTGACGGAAGAAGATATCCTGTCCTGTTGTAAAAGCACGCGCTTGGACGGATTGGTTGAGCTGGTCAGAGCGGCTATCTGTATGGATTTTGACACCACTGAAGTCAGTTCCAAAGGACTGTTCCATTGGTTGGCGGATATCGTCTGCGAGTGGCTGTCCACTGCCGCGTGCTTGTTGGATTGAGGTTTCCAGGTCGGAGGTAGCTGCCACTCCACCACCCTGACGCTGCACTACAGGAGTAATGGAATTTGCTAGGGATTTCATTTGTAATTCTTCTTCTGGCAATGCTTCCCGTTGGATAGATTGGCGATTTCCCGGCTTGCTCATTTTCTGCATTACCTGCCCTGCTACTCTATCAGCTTCCTGCTCGTAAATATCTCCTGGCTGGTTAACTGTGAGTCTTGTTTGTAGACGCAGTGACATTCGACTAATGTCGTGGGTGAGAGGTTTGTTTGAGCGTTGCACCCCGGTAACTGCTTGGGGCGAAGCAGTAAGGGGCTTCATTTGTAATTCTTCTTCTTCCTCTGGCAATTCTTCCCGTTGCAGCGAAATATTGGAATTTGCCAGGGATTTCATTTGTAATTCTTCTTCTTCCTCTGGCAATTCTTCCCGTTGCAGCGAAATATCGGAATTTACCAGGGATTTCATTTGTAATTCTTCTTCTTCCTCTGGCAATTCTTCCCGTTGCACAGATTGTTTATTTACAGGTTCGCTTATCGTCTGCATGACCTGCCCTGCTACTCTATCAGCTTCCTGCTCGTAAACATCTCCTGGCTGGTTAACTGTGAGTTTGGTTTGTGGGCGCAGTGATATTCGACTAATGTCGTGCCGTAAAGGTAAGTTTTGCGTAGCTTGCCGCCGTAGGCATCGCACCTCACTTGTTGCTTGGGATGAAGCACCAGAGGAGTTTAAACCAAAATTGCGTGTTGGTTCTTTGAGTGTAGGGATTGAGAAGGAAGCAGTGGGAGCTTTTTTAGGCTGGCCTATGCGTTCTCTCATTTTTTCTCCTGATGCCCAAGCAGTGGGTCGATGAGTATTTTACTGTTACTAACATCTAAAGTACAGCGATCGCACTCTTAACACAATTCGTCAAAAGTCTAAATTTTCGGCAAACCCACTCTGACCAATGACCAATGACTAACTCCTAAACAATCTTGTATACTGCGTTTCATGCTGCATACTCGCCAGTGACAAACCCCAACTACAACAACCGAGTTCATCATCCTTCAACGCTAGAATTTCTAACGCCGCAGTATTAATTAATGGCTGCAAATCTAGCAATAAAATCTGTCCTGCTGTTTGTCCAAGAGGAATCAGTTTCACGCCAGCAGTAATCAAATTACTTGCCCAACTATGCAGATATCCCAGTAATCCGGCGTTGACACTAATTTGCCAATGGGCAACAGCAATGCCAAAAGCGATCGCATAATTGCAAGGATTACCCACAGCCTTGGCAATAGGCACTATCTGCGATTCTAGTTTACCAAGTAATTGAATCAGCGATCGCCCCATCTGCCAACTAGAGGCGCGTAACTCTTCTGTTTCTCTAGCAGCAGATAACCACAGATTCCAACGACATAGCGACTCCATATCACCCATTTTTGCAGCTTGCTCAGATCGTACCATCACTGCTGCATCTAACCGAATTGCCCCGTAGAGCAACTCTGCTTCTAACCAGTGTTTGAGATGTGCTTGGTTGGCAATGATGCCATTTTCCACCAGCGTTTCCAAGCCTTCAGAATAGCTATATGCTCCCACAGGCAAAGCGGGGCTAGCCAGCTGCAAAATACTCAAAAGATGGTTGTCAGTGAGCGTCATGGTGTTGTCCATAAGCTCCCAATTCTGGCTGAAACGGTAAAATTTCCTCTTTAATTTCTAACCCCAGTTGTTCTAACATCGTGCGTAAAACGGAATCTGAGGACAAGCGTAAATAAGTCAGGGTAATTTCTACAGGTATATGGCGATTTCCTAAATGGTATGCCGCCCGTAGTAATAAAAGCGGTGTTTGGGCAAAGGCAGTCAGCACTAGTTCTGATTTGGCAATAATTCTGATTAAACTGCCGTGAGTTTCTTCTTGGAGAATATCACCATCGTGTAAGACAGTTCCTCTAGGTAAATGCAAAAATACAACCTTGCCATCTTCCGTTTCAAAGCGATGGCGGCTGCGGGTACGTTCTTCTGCTGTCAGCGCCAGAGTAAAAATGACTGTGGCATCAGGGTTAGGTGGTTTAAGTTGGGTAAATGTCAGCACAAGAGTTTTGTTTGATCTTCTGCATTTTATTATGTTCTAGTCTAAACACCAATTTTTGAGGGAGGGGGCAGGGGGAAGAGGGCAGGGAGAAATCCTCTAGATACTTATCCATTAGTAACATTTTTCTTAACAATCTTAAAACCATTGTTTTATAAAGCTTACAAGGCTTGTATTTTCTTGCTAACTTGACAAATTAGCCCTTATTTTTCTCGATAAAAACTCACTTTTATTGAGAATAGACAACGTAGCTTTAAGGCTTTGAGATTTGGTGGGCGTAGACGTAAAGCGGCTTGTCGTCAGATAGTCAGAATGTAAAGAAATATACAGTCCCAATTAAAGAAATATAAAGTTTTTAGAGACTTGCGTAAAACATTCCAAGTAGTCCGATTGATATTTGAGGATTCAATCGCAAGTTTACACATTCGAAGAACTCTCACAAGTCCATAAACAAACTGAAATCTTTAAGGAAATTAATCACTATGATTATAGTTATGAAACTGGGTACTCCATCCACTGAAATTGAGCGCGTAGCGGCAGAAATTAGTCGTCGTGAACTTACAGGAGAAATATGTAAGGGTCAGCACAAAACAGTTATTGGTTTAGTAGGCGAAACCGCAGAACTTGATCCTAGCCAAATTCAAAACATCAGTCCTTTTATCGAACAAGTTATCCGGGTGAAAAAGCCCTTTAAACGCGCTTCTTTGGAATTCCGCTATGGAGAACATAGTGAAGTAGTAGTACCCACACCCAATGGGCCTGTAACCTTTGGTCAAAAGCATCCTTTAGTTATAGTTGCTGGTCCTTGCTCTGTTGAAAATGAAGAAATGATTATTGAAACAGCGCAAGTAGTAAAAGCATCTGGAGCGCAGTTTCTGCGAGGTGGTGCATATAAACCTCGTAGCTCTCCTTACGCTTTTCAAGGTCACGGTGAGAGTGCCTTAGGTTTACTAGCAAAAGCTAGAGAAGTTACCGGCTTAGGAATTATCACAGAACTGATGGATGCAGCTGAGTTGGACAAGGTTGCGGAAGTGGCAGATGTGATCCAAATTGGTGCCCGTAATATGCAGAATTTCTCACTGCTGAAGAAACTTGGTGCTATTGGGAAGCCAGTACTCTTGAAGCGGGGTCTAGCTGCAACTATTGAAGATTGGTTGATGTCAGCCGAGTATGTTCTGGCAGCAGGTAATCCCAATGTGATTTTGTGCGAACGAGGAATTCGCACCTTTGACCGAGAATATACACGTAACACTTTAGATATATCTGCAATTCCAGTATTGCGATCGCTGACTCATTTACCTATCATGATTGATCCTAGCCACGCCACTGGTAAATCAGAGTTTGTTTCAACTATGTCTATGGCTTCTATTGCTGCTGGTGCAGATTCTTTGATGATTGAGGTACACCCCAACCCAGCCAAAGCACTTTCTGATGGGCCGCAGTCTTTGACATTGGAAGCATTTGAAGAATTAATGCAAGAATTAGCCAGCGTCAGCAAATTCTTTGGCCGTTGGTCTAAAAGCGATAGCACATTTGCAATGTCAAAGTTCACTACCCGAGTTTCTAGCTTAGTTTAAGTCTAAATGATTGGCGTTGCTGACATTACATAATATCCTTGCGTCAAACCCTAACTTACCTCAAGGACAGCTACAAAAAGCGATCGCAGCATCCCAGCAAGCAATTAATCGAGATAGCGGCAACGCCAATGTTCATTTTAACTTAGCGATCGGCCTTGCACCAACAAGGTCAAAAACAAGGGTGTTGGGTATAGGGGGTAGGGGGTAGGAAATAAATCAGGGTGTAGGGGGTAGGGTGTTGGGTGTGGGGTAGGAAATAAATCAGGGTGTACTTGGGTGTACATAAATAAGAGAGTTTTTTCTTTTGACCCTACACCCCACACCCCACACCCTACACCCTAGTTTCGGTCAAATAGAGCCTGCGATCGCCACTTATCGGCAAGCTATTCGCCTAAATCCTAAAAATGCCTTAGCTTACTATAACTTGGGAGTCACTTTTAACTTTTTTAAATTGGCAAACGATTGATATCTTTATTGCAACCAATAACTACCATTGCTGAACCACGCTCTAAACGCTTAGTAGGGACAGGATTAATTTGAAATTTACCATCCTGACTCACTGCTAGCAAATTTAAACCGTAGCGGTTACGAAGTTGAAGCTCAGTGATTGTTTTGCCGTGAAATTCATCAGGCACAATCAACTCTACAATACTGTTATCTGGGTCGAGGTCAAACCGATCTAAGATTGCTGGTTTGGTAAGGGTACGCGCTAAAGCGCAACCCGCTTCATACTCAGGAAAAACAACATGATCTGCTCCTACTCGCTGCAACAGTTTACGGTGAACTTCACTAGAAGCTTTGGCAACTACGTGGGGTACACCAGCCTCTTTAACATTTAGGGTGGTTATAATACTTTCCTGAACGTAGTTGCCAATCGCTACAATTACAGTATCAAATTCAAAAATTCCAGCTTCTTTGAGTGCGGCTGGTTCTGTAGAGTCTAGTTGCAAAGCATGACCAACTATTCCCTCAGTTAATGCTTCTGAAACTCGTTTTTCATCAATATCTGTTGCCAGCACTTGATAACCAAAATTGTGCAGTGTTGAACAAACGGATCTACCAAAACGACCTAACCCAATTACAGCAAATTGGTGGTTATCTTTACGTAAACTGCGAAAAAAACTTAATGATGATAGATTCACCGTTGTTATCCTTATTATGACTCCCTGTATTTAGAGCAAAAAACGGTTATACCGCTTGAATTAAAAATTTTATTTTTTGCCTTCCACTGTATATTTTATCACTTTATTCATTAGCCATTAGCCATTAGTTATCTGTCAATAATTATTCTCCCCTCACTCCCTAACTATCCCACAAGTAAATTTTCTTCAGGATAGTGAATTCTAGTAGGACGTGGATCTCCTAATACTGCGGACATCAGTAGTAAAACACCTACTCGTCCAACGTACATCGTGACAATTAAGATGAGCTTTGCTGCTGTAGAGATACTTGCTGTAATGCCTGTAGAAAGCCCTACGGTGGCGAAGGCTGATACCACTTCAAACAAAATTTTAATAAAATCCAACCTTGGATCTGTAAGGCTTATTAGGATAGTAGCTAAAATCACGGTTGCTACTGAAGCCACCAACACACCCACAGCTTTCAAAATTAAAGATATTGCTATCTTGCGATCATACAATAAAACTTCTTCTTTACCCTGGAGAATCGCTTTGGTGCAACTGGTTAAGACTCTCAGAGTTGTTGTTTTCATGCCTCCTCCCGTACCACCTGGACTTGCACCAAGAAACATTAGCGCAATCGTAATAAATAGACCAGCGGTGGTCATTTTACCAATATCAATGGTGTTAAAACCAGCAGTTCTAGGAGTAACTGATTGAAACCAAGCTACTAATATCTGGTCACGTAAATTTAAATAACCAAATGTTTCAGGGTTTCTGATCTCTATACAGAAAAAGGCAACTGACCCTATTACTAATAATATAATAGTTGTGCTAGTTGCAACTTTAAAATCTAGAGAAAATATTTGG
The DNA here is from genome assembly GCF_015714725.1 of Nostoc sp. WHI. Classification (GTDB taxonomy): domain Bacteria; phylum Cyanobacteriota; class Cyanobacteriia; order Cyanobacteriales; family Nostocaceae; genus Nostoc. Next base: position 26,892 of record NZ_WBKM01000340.1, on the reverse strand, counting down.
ATTTTCATAGATTGTTTGAAAAGGCGATCACGTAACCAAAGATATATTTCCAAAATTACCTGATAGCCAATCCCCCCAAAGATAATTAACGTTGTGATTGTAAAGACTACTAAGAAAGATGACTGATACCCAATTAAGTTATCTTTAAATAAACTAAAACCAGCATTATTCCAAGCATTGATACTATGAAAAATTGCTAACCAGAGTCCTTGACTCCATCCATACTCAGGAACAAAAGCTGGCAAAAGTAAGAATGCGCCTGTAATTTCAAAGATTAAAGTTGTAGCAATAATTGAACGGATAACTTGGGTGCTACCACTCATCCCCGGTCGGTCTAAAGCTTGTTGAATTGCTATTTTTTGCCGCATATTAAACTTACGTCCAAGAAGCAAAATCAGAAATGTGGTAGTTGTCATATAACCCAACCCGCCAATCTGAGCTAATAGTGCAATAAAAAATTGGCCCCAAAAGGAAAAATAAGTACCAGGATCAACTACTGATAAACCCGTAACACAAACTGCGGATGTGGAGGTGAATAGCGCCACAATTATGTCATTCCACGTACCATCGCTGGTCGAGAAAGGCATCATCAACAGAATAGTACCTAGAGCGATAACAGCCAGAAATCCTAAACAAATTGTGCGAGCAACGGTCATGTCATACTAAGGTAAAATTTATAAACTTTTTTCCAGGGAAGATAAACTGGGGTTCACCCTCTCTGGAAACAAAAACACCTTATTTAATTAAAAACATACGTGGTAGCCTACCAGTATGTTTTTTAAATTCGGCTTTGTCTTAACACTGTTTTTTTCATGAGTGCAACACTTTACCAGCAAATCCAGCAATTTTACGATGCTTCCTCTGGTCTGTGGGAACAGATTTGGGGCGAACACATGCACCACGGCTATTACGGCGCTGATGGTAGCCAGAAAAAAGACCGTCGTCAGGCTCAAATTGATTTAATCGAAGAATTGCTCAATTGGGCAGGGGTAAAAGCAGCGTCAAATATCCTAGATGTGGGTTGTGGTATTGGCGGCAGTTCTTTATACTTAGCAGAAAAGTTTAATGCTAGAGCTACAGGGATTACATTGAGTCCTGTGCAAGCTGCCAGAGCAACGGAACGCGCAATAGAGGCTGGTTTGAGTCTGAGAACACAGTTTCACGTAGCCAATGCCCAAGAAATGCCCTTTGCTGACGATTCTTTTGACTTGGTTTGGTCGCTGGAAAGTGGTGAACACATGCCAGATAAAACGAAGTTTCTCCAGGAGTGCTACCGGGTGTTAAAACCAGGTGGCATTTTGATTATGGTCACTTGGTGTCATCGACCGACTGATAAGTTACCACTGACTGCGGATGAAGAAAAGCACTTGCAGGATATTTATCGGGTGTATTGTTTGCCTTATGTAATTTCTTTGCCAGAGTATGAAGCGATCGCACTTCAACTACCATTACATAATATCCGCACCGCCGATTGGTCAACCGCCGTCGCCCCCTTTTGGAATGTCGTCATTGATTCCGCGTTCACCCCCCAAGCTCTTTGGGGCTTACTAAATGCCGGTTGGACTACCATTCAAGGAGCGTTGTCACTGGGGTTGATGCGTCGCGGTTATGAGCGTGGGTTAGTTCGGTTTGGCTTATTGTGCGGCAATAAGTAGAAACATTTTCACCAAGCATGACGTTCCGAGTGGTCATCGACACTAACTTTCTCGGTTGAGTTCAATACAGACCTAACCCCCAGCCCCTTCCCTACAAGGGAAGGGGAGTAAGATTCAAAGCCTCTCTCCTTTTAGGAGAGAGGTTTGGAGAGAGGTCAAAATCTATTGCATCCAAACGAGAAGCCCTAATATTGTTCCTTAAAATTACGAATTACGAATTACGAATTACGAATTATCTAGTTCTCAACAACTGCACAAAGGTATTACTCACCGTATTGTCTTTAGTATCCGCAGCGTATTGAATCAACTTCTCCCGCAGTTCTTTGGCTGCATCTAAAGGAAGTAAGGTTGCTAGCAAGAAATAAACGCCACGAAAACGCGGATCGCCCATTCTATCAACTAATAGTCCTTCGGCGGCATCAGTTTCGCCCAGAAAGTTTTGCACCAAGAAGAAATCCATGATTTTATCGTGGCGGAAGTACCATTCTTTCTTCGCTGCGCTTTTTTCATCTTGCCACTGACGGCTGACTACCATCTTGTATTTCTCGTCTTCCAAAGACATGACAATTTGGTGAAATTCATCCCCTGGTAAGGCTTGTTTGTCTTCGAGTCGCATTTGATAGACGGCGGCGGAAAATCTTTTGAGCGGAAATTCTTGACTCCATTCTTGCAGGTATTCTGTTGCCATCAGGTTGTATTGCTGTTCTTGCAGGCGAAACAAGTTTGGATCTTTACCTTGTGATAACATCAGCGCTACCACTGTTAGATCCATTGGATTAGAAAGAATTCGGCGGACAGCATTTAACTCTTCTTTGGCTTGCTGCTCTTTGAGGACTTCTGTTAAATAGCTGGTGCTGGCTTGGGCGTAATCAGCACCTTGAATTTTGGCATCTTTGGGGAGTCGCGGCTGACGGGACATCAAAAACTCTTGAATTTGTTGTTGCTCAAGGGGCTGCAAGTAGTATGTTTTGGCTGTTGAGGGGGGTGTCCACTCTAGGGGCTGGGTAGTCATGATAATGTTGCCCCGGAAATAGCTTTCGACAAACTGGCAGATTTTTGCCCGTGTTTCGGCGGTGACTTCGTTGAGTCCGTCGATGCAGATATCTATGGCGCCACTGTAAATGAGGTTTTTCAGGAAGCCGGCATCTTGTGCCTGTCCGTGTAGCTTGTCTTGGATGGCTTCTATTACGCCTTTATGACATTTTTGGGCGGGGAGATAAACGACTATGCGCTGGGAGGTTTTTAAGAGATGACGGAGAAACATCGACTTGCCTAAGCCGGAATCTCCTTCTAAGATAATTTGTCCTTGAATACTGGGTAAGGCTGCGCTAATTGGCTGGATGTCTCCTGAGGCGGGAACTTTGACTTTAGACTCTGGGAAGTATGATTGATCGTGAAAATTATCTAACCCGGCATCGGCTAATAGGGAAGGCTTGAATGGTTCAAATAATTTGTGGCGCAGGAAAGGAACCCAGGTGAGGAGAAAGCCGACATAGCCCACGCCTAAAATGCGTCTTACCCAAGGGTTCCAGAAGAAGATGGCTTGGACTTGGGGAAATTTGGGGTAGGCAAAGATGAGGGCTAGCCAAAAGGCAATGTGAATGAGGATGGTGTTTCTGCTATTGACAAACCACCGCCACCCCTCCAAATTATCTATTGCTGACTGCACTGCATTAGCATTGGTGGAGTTGACTTTTTTGAGGTTGTTGTAATGGCTTTGCAATAAACCAATATCCTGTAATTTCCAAGGAACGTTTTTGTTAGCAGCAACTTCGGAAATTTGCTGTGCTAAATCTTTTCTTAATTGATCTAGTTCTTGGCTGGGTTCCCAGGTTTGGCGAAAGATTTCTAGTGTTTTTACACCTTCAGCGTGTGTCAGCTTATCAGGAATTGCTTTTGGTGTGCCTAGCCATGTGAGCAAGGTTTTTACTTCATCAGTGCCGCCACTAAGAAAATAGGTAAAAAATCGCCACGTTTCAAATTCTGATTGACCTGCATAATAGACGCTATCCAGAATTACAACAATATTATTTAGGTTCAGTTGTTCTATCTTTCCCAATGCCTGTGCTACAACGGAACGAACATTGGGGTCAACAGTTTTATCATTGAGGAGGTCGAGGATATCTTTGACGTAGGGTTTGGCTGCCTCCCCCAGATTTCCCAATGCCACTGCTACATTTCCACGAACAACTGCTACATTTCCACGAACAGTTGAGTCAACGGTTTTATCCTTGAGGAAGTCAGCGATATCTTTGACGTAGGGTTTGGCTGCCTCCCCCAGATTTCCCAATGCCACTGCTACACTTCCACGAACATTTGAGTCAACGGTTTTATCCTTGAGGAAGTCAGCGATATCTTTGACGTAGGGTTTGGCTACCTCCCCCAGATTTCCCAATGCCACTGCTACACTTCCACGAACATTTGAGTCAACGGTTTTATTCTTGAGGAAGTCAGCGATACTTTTGACGTAGCGTTTAGCTGGCTCCCCCAGATTTCCCAATGCCTCTGCTGCACAGGAACGAAGATTTGAGTCAAAGGTTTTATACTGGAGGAAGTCAGCGATATCTTGGACGTAGGGTTTGGCTGCCTCCCCCAGATTTCCCAATGCCTCTGCTGCACGGCAACGAAGATTTGAGTCAACGGTTTTATCCCTGAGGAAGTCGGCGATATCTTTGACGTAGGGTTTAGCTGCCTCCCCCAGATTTCCCAATGCCACTGCTGCACTTACACGAACATCGGATTCAACGGTTTTATCCCTGAGGAAGTCAGCGATATCTTTGACGTAGGGTTTGGCTGGCTCCCCCAGATTTCCCAATGCCTCTGCTGCACGGGAACGAAGATTTGAGTCAACGGTTTTATCCTTGAGGAAGTCAGCGATATCTTTGACGTAGGGTTTGGCTGCCTCCCCCAGATTTCCCAATGCTACTGCTGCACGGGAACGAACATCGGATTCAACGCTTTTATCCTTGAGGATTTTGGCAGCTTTTTGAGCAACATCCTCCGGTTTCTTGCCCAGGGATTTTAAATCTTTTAGATCATATTGAACTAATTGGTACAAAGCACCTCCCTTCACTTGGTCGTGTCCATCATCAAGGGCTGCTAATATACCATTAATCTGCCAATCTTGGGGGTTGGGTTTGGGGGTTTCTTTGGCGTTTACCCAAGATAGGGAGAGGAGGAAAGTCAGGAGTAGGGTGAAACAGAAAATGAAAAAGAGGGAAAGCTTGCTGGTGTGGCGGGGTATGGTGAGCATAATTGGGGGCAAGGTGGCAGATTACACGCGATTAACGGTATAGTACCCAGTCTGCCCGGAGTTCTAAAGGGTAAGTACAAGTCCTGCGAAATTTAACTCTTTCCCTACAAAGCAATAGGAGTTTCAAAGCCTCTGTCAATAAGTTACGGTGTACACACAAGTTATACAATTACCCAAAAGTCCCTGAAAACCTCACCCTGTCCTAACGGACATCCCTCTCCTTACTAAGGAGAGGGACAGGTTTTGCGTAGCAGAACCAGGGTGAGGTTTTCTTAGGCTATTTAATAAGTATCAAAGACTCGCCGACGAGTATCAAAGACTCTCCGACAAGTATCAAAGACTCGCTCACGAGTATCAAAGACTCGCTCACGAGTATCAAAGACTCGCTCACGAGTATCAAAGACTCGCTCACGAGTATCAAAGACTCTCGCACGAGTATCAAAGACTCTCGCACGAGTATAAAAGACTCGCTCACGAGTATCAAAGACTCTCGCACGAGTATCAAAGACTCTCGCACGAGTATAAAAGACTCTCCTGCGAGTATCAAAGACTCATTCACCAGTTTATAAAATAGAAAGGGGAAAAGAAAAGGAATTAAATCTACCTGTAACTTTTCCCCTTTCACTCTTTTCTTATCTCTGGCAAAGTTAACAGCCTATGAATCAGAAGCAGTTTTAGCAGGTTTACTTTTAATAGCTTTAAAACGATCGCCTAATTGTTCAGCAAGAGTTTTTAACCCTGGAGTTTTCTTAGCAGCTGTCTTTACATAGTCGTAAACTGTCAAACTGCTACCCATTGCTTCACTACCGACTGCCATTAGAGTATCATCTACTTGTTCTGTCAGTTGTTGCAGTCCAATCAAAAGTTCGGTGAGCGTGGCGGCTAGTTGATAATCCCGCACAAATTCGTCTACATCAAAACTGGCTGGAAGAATTTCTCGGTTAGATTGGGCAGCAGTCAGGCTAGTGTTGACAAAGGCTAGGCTTTTATCGCCCATCTTAAATAACTTACGTCGTTCTTCCACACTGAGAGTCACGAGAAAAGGCATCTTTGCTTGGATAGTCGCAAAGGCTGCTTTAATTTCTTGGATATCTGCTGGGGAAAGGGAGCCTGTAATGTTTTGGTAAGCCATTGGTTATTTACTGTGGTGAATCTGTTTGTTATGATTCCCATTGGTAAATGCGATCGCACAGTCTTTATGTTTAGGGCATGGGGCATTGAGGAAAGACTTACAGAAAGTTCTCCCCTGCTCCCAATACGCTTCGGTTAGTGATATTTAGTGTTCGGAGATCCCCCCAACCCCCCTTAAAAAAGGCTAGCTTAAAAAGGGGGAAACCGGAATTAAAGTCTCCCAATTTATCGGGAGATTTAGAGGGATCTAAAACTTTTGATACCGATAAGAGGACTTTTCAAACATCCTCTAAAATAACTATCAACATTGATCAGAATCAGCATCAAATTACTATTCTGATTCATCTACTAACTTGCTTGGTTCACCAGGGTAGAAGTCATAGTCCACAATTTCTAGCAAACTGTAGGGACACTCTACCGGAAAATTGCGCTTGGGCAAATCTGTTTCTCTAACAGCTAATTCGACACTTTTAAGGTAAGCTTTGGAAAGTGCTTCTTCAACGTAGGGCTTTAAGCTAGGATTGTCTTCAAGCAGTTCAGCAATATCTAAGCGTTGAATACGAAGTGTTGCTAACCAGCTACGGCTACGACGCCCTGACTAGTACTCCCATTTTAGTAAATGTCCAATCAAGACACTCAGATGGTTTCGCAGTTCTTGACGTTTAGGTTGACGGTTCACCCTCTCCCTGTCCTTCCGTGCCTCCCTCCCCTTGTGGTGCAGACATGATTTGCTTTTGCTGTTCTTGTAGCCAGGTTTCAAAGAGTTCATTCAGCAAACGCACTTTCATGAATTCATCTAATTGTGCGGGGATAAGTTTTTCCAGCCGCAAAATCACGAACCACTCAGCAATGCGGGTAGGGGGCAATACCCGACCTGGTTGACTGCTAGAGAGCATTTGCACCATTATTGGATGTAGTGCATTTAGTTCAATCGGGCCTACTAAACCGCCAGTTTGGGCTTCTGGCCCAAGTGAGTATTCCCGCGCCAAGTCAGCAAAAGAGTTTTCTTTTGCCTGAATTCGGAAATAAAGTTCTTGGGCAATTCCTACATCTTGGGTTCGCAGTAGGCAATAAATTACTTTGTCCAGTTTTGCCTTGGACTGAAAAAAGTAGGATTCCAGTTTATTACCCCAAGTGGCTTGCTTGAATTTTTCAATTTTCAGCTTACGAGTGGTAATAAATTCTAGTTGTTCGGGAGTTAGCCCTTGACGTGCCATCCAAGCTTGGATGTCTTCTTCATTTTTGAACTGTTTTTCAGTGTAAAACTGCTGTTTAGCTTGGGCTACTTCCTCAGGTGTACACTCTATTGTTTTGTTTGCGGAGTCTGGGCTTTGTCCAATTGCCTCATCAATAATCAATTCTCGCTGCAATTGTGGCAGCATTTGGTAGCTTGCCAGTAAAGAAATCAGTTCACTAGCTGTGATTGTACGATTACCGATTTGGATCGCTTCAGTCATTAGCTTTCGGGCATCTCAAGAAGATCTCGTCTGTCAAAGAAGCTATGCCGTAGCCCATGCACTGGGAGCTTTTGCTTTAGTCCCACTGACTGAGGTACGTTAACCTCACTTTCGCAATAATTAAATAATGATTTGCTAAGTTACTTTAGAATATACAATTTATATGAGTTTTTATCAAAGATTCTACGTAAATACTACACTACCAGGTGTGAAAACAGGGTTAAAAGGGATTGGAAGAGTTTAGGCCTTTTCGGTGTATCATCAAAGCAAGCGATCGCAAAACGAGGCGGGTTTCGCTGAGAATGCACAACATTTAAATACAGCTTTACTGGGTACAGATTGCTCTGGCAATCCACTAGTCATACTGTAGATTCTGAACGGAGCCGGAGCGTCTCCGGCTCCGCTCCTGAATTCTTCTTGATAAATGTCAATAATCTAAAAGTCTTGACAGACTCAATCAATTTAAATGCAGCTGCTAAAAGTTAAGCGTTAGTTGAACCAACAGGTACAGAAGCATTTGCCACAGAGCGATTATTTAGGATAGGCTGACGAGTTTTTAGGTCAAATTTAAACCCATGTGGCAAAATATGAAGTTTTGCTCCGCAAATTGCCAAAGGCTCATCCTTCAAAATTTCGCCCATATTGTTATACGTAGACTCTGATTCATCAACAATTGTGACAGCGCCTTGACCTATAATTTCAATTTGGTTATCTATCACTACCATAGCGGTATTCTCGTCAATACCGAATCCCAAAACAGCAGGCTGTAGTATCAAAGCTGAAATTAAGCGTCCCAAGCGTCCGCGCTGGGAAAAATGCTGGTCAATTACGACCCCTGGTAGAAAGCCTAGACCGGGACCCATTTCAACAGTTTCAATCCTCGGATTTGTTTCTGAGTCGCCTTCCACAATCATGATGTCTGGCATCACCGCCGCACCCGCGCTTGTACCTGCGATTACTACACCTTCAGAAAATCGTTTATGAATCGCCAAATCAATTTCGGTGTCCTTGAGGATGCTGGTAATCCGAGCTTGGTCTCCCCCAGTAAAAAATACCCCAGTTGCTTTATTAATTGCTTCCAATGCGGTAGATGAAGCTGCATCTTCGCGGGTTTCTATATCAAGAATCCGAGCATTCTCAGCTCCCAGCCGCTCAAATACTCTAATATAATTTTCTCCCACTTCTTTTGGTAATTCTGTCGCCGCCGTCATAATTACAATGTACGCCTTCGTACCCCCAGCGCGTCGCACAAAGTCCCGCAGAATGATGGAATCTCCATCTTTGTCTTCGGCTCCCCCAATAATTACCAACTGCCGTTTGATATTACTTTCCACGATCATGCCTCTTAATTTGAGTTAATAAATTTCACTAAACCATGACAATCAAAACTATCAAAACATCCTTTTGGTAGATTACCTGATGCAAGGTAGGATTAAAATTTGCGTAGACGCATTCGCGGAGCGTCTCCTAGAGAAGCGGCTTGTTGTTAGACATTGCATCAAACCAAGAGATTTTTCGGAAAAATTACCTAAAAAATAACTATCCTCAAAATTAACTTTCATCAACTTGGTGGGGGTCTTAAACCCGATTATTCATCTGCCAGTCGTACAGAATTCATTCTGACTCCTGACTCCTGACTTCTGTTTGATAAAATCCACTACGTCAACTACCTCTAGAAAGATTTTCTAGAGGCATTGTTGACCAGATTGCTAACTGCCGATTGGAAATTTATCGGACAATTGTAAGTAATTGATTGGTATTAACCTAACTAAGTAAAATTAGATGTCTGATGGGAAGCCTTAATGAATCCGACTTCTGTAAAGCAAGTTAGTTAAGAAAAAACGTGCTTGTTCTAGTGGCAGATGTCTGGGTTTGCCTTGATAGACAATTTGATACTCATTTATGTCTGGCCCATCACCATGCCCAGAGATCAGCTTTTCGCGAAAAGCTTCCTCAGCAAGTTCTCGAATTTCTTCTCTTAGATCAGCTTGTGTGCTATTCATGCTTTGCTGTCTTTTCAATACCGCATATTTATTTATACAAATTATTAGGAGAGGATTGTACCTTTCAAAGGTTATATCTTTTATTAGTCATGAGGATGAATTTACTGTTATTTATTCGTTGCTGACGAATGGGTGTTTAATTATGCCTGGAGATAGTTGAAGATGCTTACTGAGAGAGTTAGTCTGAGTTTTGATTAGATCAATGGCAAAGCCATCAGTCTCCACAATTAATGTCAATTAATTTACAATCGAGAAGTCTGAGTAACCATAACTCAGCATTTAAATTTCAGGGTATTTAGCCAAAGGTTCGTAATCAATGGTTCTACAAAAAAGCAATGATTTAGCCCGGATTAATGCTAGAAGAACAGATGTATTCGATATATTCAACTTCAAACATTACATTGGGCCCAACCCCTATTTAGATAGAGGGGCGCTAGTATTTGACTTGGCTCTAGTTGACTCTAAAAAGCCTTTACCCATAGAAGATTATATTGCAAGTATTGGCGATCGCTATCCAAAACTGGGCAACCAAAGCTACGAATCTCACGCTCATCTATTTGCCCAAGTTGTGTCAGAACTCGGCAAGCTGGACATGGATTTGCACCTCAACCACTGGAGTGTCAAGCCATATCCAAATTTTGCGCGGATTAGCGTCCAATCGCTACATGAACGCACAACTAGAGAGGTAGTTTACTTGGTTTGGGATTGGTTTGAAGCCATTACCCAGTCCGAGGGTTTCCTGTTTGAGGATCAACTAGAGAGGTTACAAAATAAATTTCGCGCCTCTGTCTACGGTGGCCCAACAGTTTACGCCCTATTGCGAACAGCTCATGAAAAAGGTATTCCCGTCTTTTATTTGTGGGAAGAAGGATTGATGCAATATGGCTTGGGAAAAAAACATGTCCGGGGGGTAGCGACAACATTTAACAGTGATAGCCATCTAGATTCAGAGTTTACTACCCGCAAAGATGACTGCAAAGCATTTTTGAAAACCTTGGGTTTTCCAGTACCCGAAGGTGATATTGTCTTTTCCGAAAAGGAAGCCTTAGCGGCAGCCAGAAAAATTGGCTACCCAGTGGCAGTTAAGCCAGTAGTAGGTCACAAAGGAATTGGTGTCACGGCTGACATCCAAGATTCAAAAGAACTGGAATCTGCTTTTAATAGGGCATTGGCAGCGATTCCCGAAGATCAGCTAAATCGGATAATTGTTGAGAAAAGCATCTCAGGATCAGACTTTCGCTTGTTGTGTGTCAATGGCAGATTCGTCGCCGCCACAGAACGCCGTCCCGCATCGGTTATTGGTGATGGGTATTTAACGCTTGCAGAGTTAATTCGCCAAGAGAACCGGAAACCTGCACGGTTAGACACGCCAACCTCGCCAATGAGTAAAATTCAGATCGATGATGCGATGGAACTCTACCTACAGGAACAGCGCTTATCGTTAGACAGTGTAATTGAGAAGGGACGCACCGTTTACCTGCGTAAAGTAGCCAATCTTTCCGCCGGAGGTATAAGCATTGATGCAACCCGCACAGTTCATGATGACAATATTATTTTGGCACAAGATATTGCCCAACATTTCCAACTGACTTGCCTCGGTATTGATGTCATGACTAAAAGTCTCGCAGACTCTTGGAAGTCTAGTAACTTTGCCATTCTGGAAATCAATGCTGCACCAGGCGTTTTAATGCATCTTAAACCTTCTGTTGGTGAAAGCGTTGATGTACCTTCCCATATCTTAGAAACCTTTTTTGAGTCGGGTACAGATGCCAGGATACCAATTATTACCTTTAATAAAATCTCAGTTGAAGAACTGCAAGCGACAATTGACCATATCGTTTTGCAACATCCCAATTGGACAATAGGCGCTGTTTGTCGTGATGGAGTTTTTATCAATCGCTCGAAAAAAGTATTAAGCAAAGATTACAACAATAATGTTCAAACTTTACTGCGTCATCCCAAACTTGATTTGCTGATTGCAGAGTACGCGGAAGATATCCTACAGGAAGAGGGTATGTTTTACCAAAGTAGTAATATGGTTGTCTTGGATAATCCTACCGAAACTGAGATGATGCTGGTGCGGGATGTCTTCGACGGTTCTACTGTGGTGATTAAAAAAGGCAAGGACATTTCTATTCGCCGCAAAGGGTTGATTGAAGATTATACTTTGGGTGAAGATGAACCATTTACACGGGTTTATCTAAAAGAAATCGGCACGATTTTGTAAGTTAGGTAAATATGCACTGAGCCTAATATTTCTGAATTCAACGAGTGAATCACAATTGGTGCATCAACCTCCTTAAGTTAAATTAACTTAAGGAGGTTGATTTATGGTTTGACCATCAGGGTTTACGCATTAAAAACCTGAAATTTTGATCGCCCTTAAAAAGCTACGGTGTACACATAAGTTAAAAAAAGCTCGGGTTCTCATTGTTCTTTGTTCTCATGCTCTGCATGGGCTGCTGCTTTCAGTCAGACATTGAGCCAGAGACTCAATGAATGCATTCCCAGGCGGAGCCTGGGAACGAGGAAAGGATCGCTAGCAATTAATTCTATATTTGAGCAAAAGTCTCCCTCTAGTAAAATGTAGAATGTTGAAGCTTCCAAAGTTGAAGAGCGGTTTAAGTCAGCTAAACTAAAGAAGAAATGGCTTAATTAAGTTTTAATAATTCTGTTATGAGTACAAATTTACCTGTTAGTTCTCCCGAAAAACCTAAATCTACATTAGGGACGCGTGTGAGAAACTTCTTAATTGCAATGGTAGCGATCGCCCTTAGTGTTGCCCTCGTCTTAGGATTACGAACAGAAACAACCTCGGCTTCCCTTGCCAAATTAAGTGATGCGTCCATACCGTTAGAAGTAGCAATCAGCAATGGCAAACCATCTCTAGTGGAATTTTATGCTGATTGGTGTACTGTCTGCCAAAAAATGGCACCAGATATCACTCAACTAGAAACAGAGTATGCTGACAAGATGAATTTTGTCATGCTGAATGTGGATAATACGAAGTGGTTGCCGGAACTACTGAAATATCGGGTGGATGGGATTCCTCATTTTGTGTTTTTGAGTCAGAAAGGAGAAACTGTAGCACAAGCGATCGGCGATCAACCCCGCACGATTATGGCTAGCAATTTAGAGGCTTTGGTTACTGGTTCGGCTCTCCCCTATGCTCAAGCTAGCGGGGAAGTTTCCAAATTCTCTGCCCCAGTAGCACCAACTGCTAGTCAAGATGATCCCCGCAGTCATGGAAGCCAAGTGGTAGATAGCAAAAACAACTGACGCACGTCAGTTGCTACCCCTGCGGGTTTTCCAAAGGAGTATAAGTTTTTTAGAGTTGACCCATATGCTTTTGATCCCCCCAACCCCCCTTAAAAAGGGGGGCAAGAAACTCTCAAAGTCTCCCCTTAAAAAGGCTTGCTCATACTTCTTTTACCCCTTTTTTAAGGGGGTCGCCGGAGGCGGGGGGATCTTAACCTAAGTGTATTGGGCTAGAAGTATGAATTATGAATTAATAATTATTTAGTTACCCTTTTACTGTTTCAGCCTCCCGACTTTGCTTTTGTGTATCGGGGATTAATCGTTCCAATCCACGGGCAATCCAGGGCAAAAATGCGATCGCTAATGTCACTCCCAGCACGTTGAATATTAATTGGGCATTGGCAATTTGACGGGCAACATCATCACCAGCACCTAGTAACTGAGTAAACCACTGAGCAAATCCTGCTAATTGACTGGCAAATAAAATCCCTACAGCAGCACAAACAAGATTAAATAGCAAATGAAAGACACCTGTTCGCAGTGCTGGGCGATCGCGTCCGAAGGTAGCTACCAGTGTGTCAGCACAAGTACCAACTTCAGCACCCAGCATTAACGCTATACCTGCGGGTAATGAGATTAATCCTTGACTAGCCAAAGTAACAATAACCGCAACGGTAGCAGAAGAAGATTGAACTAAGACTGTAAACAGCGCCCCAACTCCGGCACCTAGCAGCGTGTTGTTACCCAAAGTTTCCATCAATTTGAGAAATGGCTGGTAATCCTTGAAAGGTTCCATTGCGTTTTCAATGGTGTCAAGTCCAAAAAATAGCAAGCCGAAGCCAAGGATAATTGATCCGATTTGCTTCCAGCGTTCTTTTTTACCCAAAAGAATTAGTAATAAACCAATGAACATTGCGATTGGCGCATACTCGTTAATTTTAAAAGCAACTATTTGAGCGCCAATAGTTGTGCCAATATTGGAACCCAAAACCACGCCTAAAGATTGCACGAATGATAGTAAACCAGCGCTTACCATTGCAATCACAATAATAATTGTCACTGAAGATGAATCTAATATTGTTGTCGCTACCGTGCCAGTTGCTACGCCAGCATAGCGATTGGTGGTAAACTTACCAATTAGCGATCGCGCCCGATCCCCTGCGATCGCTTCCAGTCCCTCCGCCATTCGCGTTACACCATACAAAAACAGCACTAGTCCCGCCAGCGCACCCGTGACGATTTTAAAAATATCTAATTTTCCCTGTTCTTCTCCTTTAGACTCACCGCTCTTACCCTGCTCACTATTTTTCGTTTCTTCCTTAGTATTCTGAGCTTGGTTAGTGTTTCTATTTTGTACTTCTTCTACTCCAGCAGGAGTCTGAGCATTAACACTAATTTCTAAAGATTGTAATGGTGCATCAAGCCAATGCAAACTCTTTCCTAATATAGAAGGAGTAACAATCAAAGCTGAAACTAAAATACTCAATACTAATCCGTTCAACGCTTTTTTTAAAACTTTTGATGACAACATAATGATTATTCAAAATTATTATTATTTTCACATTTGAATGATAAGGTTAATCATTCATACATCAAAAATTAAACATCAATGCAATAGCTGTAAAGCTGCTTTAAATTTAGACAATAAAAATTTACTCTAATTTAAACTTAGATTACTTGCATCTTAAGAAGGAGATTGATGTTTGTATTTGAAGATTTAAACTTGATTTAAACTTAAATTAAACAAACAATAATAATTATCGTAATATGTCAGGACTTACGCAAAACTACACGCTGTAGGGGCAATTCATGAATTGCCCCTACCTGAAAATCAAGGTTTCGGCTATTGTTTGCGTAAGTCCTGTTATCTAACGGCTGCACAACTACCACCACTTCTACAGATGTATCTTTATAATTAGTGGGTGTCTGAATGTGCAATATCCCATCTGTGCCAATATGCGATCGCCCTACAGCCCTTCTCCTAAAGGAGACGCTACGCGAACGGGCATCCTACGGCAGGCGTTGGCGCAGCGATCGCAATTTCTTTGTTTCCATTTTTATTCCTCGTTCCTGGGCTGCCGTCTGGGAATGCATTCATTGAGTCTCTGGCTCAATGTCTAACTGAAGGCGGAGCCTCTAATCAGCCATTCCCACGCAGAGCATGGGAACGAGAGAATCGCGCTTTTTTCGACTTGTGTGTACACCGTAGCTGTGTCGGGGAGAGGTTTGGAGAGGGGTCAAATTTGACATAAAGTAAGGGGGCAAAGTATGATTCAAGCCTTAACCAAACAAGTAACATTTGACGAATTTATCGCCTGGTATCCCGAATCTTCAGACAGGCATTATGAACTACATGATGGGGTAATTGTTGAAATGCCCAAGCCAACAGGGAAGCACTCGGAGATAGCTGGGTTTATTAATGGTTCTTTGTTTATTGAAATCACTCGGTTGTCTATCCCTTGCTTTATCCCTAAAGAATGCGTCATCAAGTCAGTTAACACTGATTCAGGTTATGAACCAGATGTCATTGTTCTTGATAGACAAGCTATTAGGGATGAACCTCGTTGGAAAAAAGAATCTATCATTACGCGGGGTAGTTCCGTCAAGTTGGTTGTAGAAGTTGTTTCAACCAACTGGAGTGATGATTATGCTTTGAAGCTAGAAGATTACGAGTCTTTGGGCATTCCTGAATATTGGATTGTAGACTATCTAGGTTTAGGTGGTAGGCGGTTTATTGGCAATCCTAAACAACCAACTATCTCGATTTATCAATTAATTGAAGGTGAGTATCAAGTTAGGCAATTTAGGGGAAATGACCGCATTCAGTCGCCAGCATTCCCAGAGTTGAATTTAACTGCTGAACAGATTTTTAGGGCTGGAGAAGTCGCGTAATTTAGGTGGTTAAGGTTTAAATTTTTATCTGACTTTAAAGCAAGAGGAAGTATGACTCAAACCTTACGCAAACTAGTAACATTTGATGAATTTATCGCTTGTTATCCAGAAAACTCACAACGACGCTATGAACTGCATGATGGAGTAATTGTTGAAATGGCTCCCCCCACAGGTGAACATGAACAGATTGTTGGATTTTTAGTTGGGGAAATAGTTACAGAATACAAACGTTTAAAACTACCTTATTTCATTCCCAAAACAGCTTTCATTAAACCGAACCAGAGCGAAGCAGCTTACTCACCAGATGTACTGTTGTTGAATAACTCTAATTTAGTAAATGAACCTCTGTGGAAAAAAGAATCTACTGTAAGCCAAGCTGCATCAATTCCTTTGGTAATTGAAGTGGTAAGTACCAACTGGCGCGACGACTATTTTACTAAAGCAGGTAAATATGAAGAGGTTGGAATACCTGAATACTGGATTGTAGACTATCTAGGTTTAGGTGGTAGGTGGTTTATTGGTAATCCTAAACAACCAACTATCTCGATTTATCAATTAATTGAAGGTGAGTATCAAGTTAGGCAATTTAGGGAAAATGACTGCATTCAGTCGCTAGCGTTCCCAGAGTTGAATTTAACTGCTGAACAGATTTTTCGGGCTGGAGAAGTGTAAAAAACGGCTAAAGACTCGTCCGCGAGTATCAAAGGCTCGTCCATGAGTATCAAAGACTCGTCCGCGAGTATCAAAGGCTCATCAACGAGTATAAAAGGCTCGTCCACGAGTATCAAAGACTCGTCCACGAGTATCAAAGGCTCATCGACGAGTATCAAAGACTCGTCCACGAGTATCAAAGGCTCATCGACGAGTATCAAAGACTCGTCCACGAGTATCAAAGGCTCATCGACGAGTATCAAAGGCTCGTCCGCGAGTATCAAAGATTGGATCTCTTGCATAAGTAGGCTCCCGGATTTCAGAAGCGTATAAAAAATTACGAGAATCCCAGTTTAAAAAAGATGAGATTATTACACCAGCAAAACCCTATCTCGAACCTAGTTTTCAGGAATGTATTATGGATGAAGGAAAAGCAGAGGGTAGAGATTTAGGCGGTGCAAAGTAGTTATTTGCATATTTCTACTTGCATGAAACATAAAAAATATGTTCCTTATGCTTGGCAAGAAGAAGACGAAATAATTGTCAAATTAACGATACTGCCAGAAGCGATCGCCCATCTGCAAAAACTCACCTCCCTGAATTTAAGTTACAACTTTATTTTCTCTTAGCCCACGGAGGTGGGCTTTGTTTGTGTAGCCGCGAATTCCATTCGCCAAGGCTACAAACCGACTGTATTACATGGAATTGAGAACTGCTATTTAATCAACCGCGATCGCACCACCACAACATATTACTGCTCTTCACCTTTTTCCTGAAGGAGCGATCGCCAATCTACAATTGCTTGTTCCGTCCACAGCCAATTTCTAGCTAATTCATCTACCTGGAAATTTACTGGATCAGACTTGATTACCATTTGTCGCAACTTTATCGCTTCATTAAGATATTGTGTCTGCTTGATACTAGGTTGACTAAGTGCAGATTTATATAACCCAATAGCTAAACCAGCATAGGAAGTTAAAGCATCCTGAAGCATTGCTGTCTTTGGGGATATTGCGGCGGTAGAGTTTGTATTTTGCTGTTTGAGAGCTAAATTCAAAGCCTTGAACCAAGAGTCATTGGCTCGATTTAGATTGCCTTCTGTGTAATAAGCAAATCCCAAAGCGTTATTATACAAAAGTGATTCTGGTTGAGCTTTGGCAGCAGTTTCCCAGTAACGACGGGCATCATCGACGCTATAATTATTGTCGCCAGTCTGGATAGATTGCCAAGCTAATCGTCCCTTGTAAAAGTTGACAGATGGATTGTCAGCTTGCTTATTTGAAATCAGTTTCAGGGCAGTTCCAGCCGCAGTAAGTGCGCCACGATTGAGTAATTCTTCTACAGCTAACAACCCAGCTTGTAAATCGCCCTGGCTTAATTTTTCAGTAGCGATCGCGGTGACAATTCCAGTTGCAGCTATTTCTAAGTCGATGTTCGGCTGCTTTTGAGTGAATAGAGACTGGGTAGGAATTGGTGGTATATTGGGCATTGCTTGGCGTCGATTTGACCACCACCAATTTAAAGCGATCGCAGCTGTAATCGCACTGATTCCCACAATGCCAACAATCGGCCACAACTTGCGCCGCCGGGTACGATTTCTGGATGGCGATGGAGGTGGTTGCGATGCCTGCGGCGGGCTATGCCTACGCGAAAAATTAGAATTTTCCCAATTTTCTTCAAAGTTACCAGGAGTTTGAGGTGCTGGTACTGGGGCTTCTCCCCACAAATCTGCTTCCTCTTGCGGGGAAGTCATTTCTTCTGCAACCTGCCTTTGGTTAAGACTCTTTTCGTGAATTTGTTGCTCTAACTCAGTCGAGGCTTTTTGATTATCCAGCCGACGAAACAAATCCGAAACTATAGCAGAATCTTCTGCATAGCTTGGGTCATCATACTCAATTTCATCAACGAGATCGCCCCAAGTATCTTCACCTAGCCAGTCTAACCCAGAAGAATCACGCGTTAAACCAGAAGGAATCATATCCTCAATTCCTAAAGGCATTTCTTCGGTATCATCTGCGATCGCGTAGCCTGTCGTAGACATCGCAGAGTACATCGTGGAAGTTGCCCCTGAAGGCTGATTATACTGGTTTAACAACTCCGTGCTTTTGGATAAACCAGTTCCTTGGCTCAGAAAACCGTCAAATTCTGGCTGGAGATATAAAATTGGTAATGCCCAGTACATCTGGTGAGAACCATAGGCAGAAATTAATCCTTGGCGCACCCGGCTAACGCACAAATCTATTGGATATCCTTGACTCAAGTTGCGGTAAAACAACTGTGTGAGGGTTAACGCCACTTCATCAGGAATGCGTTCTGACATCGCTAAAACGCTTCTGATCCCGCGTTTCACCAGACTTTCTGCAAGATTACGTTCGCCAGTATCTCCAGAGGGATCGGACGCAGCTGTGTATGCCCCCAAGCAGGAGTTAAACACTGCCATTTGGATGTTATTGTTAACAAGCAAACCTGCTAGATCGTCCCCAGTCAAGATTTCTGTTAAGCCAGTTCTGCGACTAGCAAGATAAATTTCTCCACCATTGGAACCTAAATTACTATGACCAGAGTAGTGTAGGACGTGGTATCTACCTTGCTCTAAAGCTTGCGTCAGTTCTTCCCGTCCTGGTTGGTCTAGTACAGTGAGTTCAATTTCTGGGAGATGATTGCTACTTTCAGCAAGTCGTGATATGGGACGATGAAGTTCAGCTTGCAGTTTGAGCGCTTCCTGTTTCAGTAAGTCAAGGCGGACTTGATCTGAGGGGGAAGCAATCACCATCAATACTTTTACACCACCTTCTTCTAGCGGTGTTGGCATATTTCGCGATCGCAAATGAGAAGCCCCCAAAATTCCACTTTGGAAGCGGGAAAAAGTGATATAAGACCCAGTAGCCAAAGGGCGATCGCCTGCGTGCATCACTTCCCAAGGCAGACGAGCTAATCTCGTGTCTTTTAGCCCTAAGCGCAAGCGTAGTACTTGTTGGTGGTTCTGGGCAATACCTTGGGCGGTAATCCAACTATCTCTAAGAGTGCCTTGAAATAGAGCGTTATAAAATTGTTGACCCAACGCCACTAAGTTAACAGAGTTTCTGGCAATGTCGCTTTCGCGCCCACCTGAGGCGATTGTATCCCCCTGCAACACCGACTTCAACGGGTCATTCATCAAATGCCCAGCAGCCATCAACCACTCAGTTACAGGCCAAGTCACCAATTCTTCTGCCAATGGCACCCCAGGCG
Organism: Nostoc sp. WHI; assembly: GCF_015714725.1. GTDB lineage: Bacteria > Cyanobacteriota > Cyanobacteriia > Cyanobacteriales > Nostocaceae > Nostoc. The sequence continues at coordinate 7,361 of NZ_WBKM01000340.1, read as the reverse complement.
CGACTTGTTCCGTCCGCACCAAGTAGTCATTTTGCCCTACTGGGGTTACGGAGATGTGAAATTCCTGGGTCACAGCTTCTCCTGTTTGCCTCCTAAATTCGGTTTGAAACGCGAAAGTTTCAAGTCGATTTTTCGCTCCCTCTGATAACTTAGATGCTTCCCACCCCTGAATGTTTCTGATTCGGTGTCGTTTTGCTTTTTCTGCCTTTACAACTTTATCCGGATCAGATTACTTGGATCTAGAACACTTTATTGGTAGATGCACCTTGATCTTCAACTCCCCTAGTTGGCTAACACCCACTAGGGGTTTTTTTAATTTTGGCAAACAACACCAACTTTTAACGCAGATATTATCTACCAAAAAATAGTGCTTAACCCTAGAATACTTGATTGTTAGATGAATGCGCCTTGATCTTTAACTCCTCTATTCACTAGAGTTTTTTTTGGCACACAATAACAATCAACCTTCTAGTAAATTTATCCGGAGCATGGTAGTCCAAGCTAGAACACTTAATTGGTAGATGCACCCTGATAACTAGCTCCCCTGGTTGGCTAACGCCCACCGGGGGGTTTTTTATGAAGGATATAAGCAGCAAATTATCCTTGATACATCAATTTTTGAAGGCAGCGCACTGGTTATTTAATTGGCAGGTGTGTTCTGATAACTAACTCCTCTGTCCGTGGCTAACACTCGGTGGGAGTTTTTTCTGGTGAGCAAATAGAAACAATTTCAACCTCTGCTAATTTATCCTGTAGCTACCCATTAACTTTAGAAAAGATTATTGGTAGATGCACCCTGATAACTAACTCCCCTGGCTGGCTAACACCCACTGGGGGTTTTTTAGTTGGGATCACTATCAACCCTGATTTAGTTCATTTTCTCCGGAAGATACTGGTTGCCCCTAGAAAAGATTAGTGGTAGATGCACCCTGATAACTAACTCCCCTAGTAGGCTAACACCAACTGGGGTTTTTTATTTAAAAAAATAACTGAACCTTTTTACAAATTTATCCGGAGTATGGTGTTCAACTTGAGAATATTTAATTGGTAGATGCACCCTGATAACTAACTCCCCTAGTAGGCTAACACCCACTGGGGGTTTTTTTAGGCGTAGATAGCGGCTTATCGTTAGATGCCTATATTGTTTACTGCTGGTAGACCTTGAGTATCTTCCTGTTGCCAGGATAAAGCAAAACCTGCTCACTCAATCCCTAAATCGCTTTCCTTTGATTGTGAGCTAGATGTGCCACTCCAAAATGATTGCTATGATATTTAATCACATTCTTAATTTTTTTTCTAGATTTTAATGTTGAAGCGTTTGTAACTCTACATGCATAAATTCCCTGACCAAGAGGCAGGGGAGCAGGGAGCAGGGAGCAGGGAGCAGGGGGGAAAGATACGCTCATTTCCCCTGCACTCATGGTTTCAGATCAAATAAATTTATGTCCAAAAGCAAAAATATTTATTTTGAGATGCGTAGCACGTTCGCCTTTGGCGTCTCGTAGAGAGAAATAATGCGTCCAAGTTTTCAGAGCCAATAAATTTATGGGGTTTCCCCCCTGCCTCCTGCAAGAACTGCTCCTTTTCCTCTTCGATAACTTTTGTGTTTAAACAGTCTATTATTACTAGTACATATTTTTACTAGATTCTTTTTTTACACTGTATAAATGCTACAATCCTTAAAGTAAAAAGTTAGGATACCTAGATGCCAGTTGTAGCTAACTCAATCAAATTCGGTACAGACGGCTGGCGGGGCGTTATTGGTGAAGAGTTCACCTTTGAACGTCTAGCCCTGGTTGCACCAGTCGCTGCAAAAGTATTATATGATACATATTTTTCTACTGTGGGTAGCCGGACAATAATTGTCGGTTACGATCGCAGATTCATGGCGGAAGACTTTGCTCGTGCTGTTGCCGATACTGTCACTGCTATAGGATTTGATGTGTTGTTGAGCGAAACCTATGCTCCAACTCCAGCTTATAGTTGGGCAGCAAAACAGCTTAATGCTTTGGGGGCACTGGTAATTACGGCAAGTCATAATCCTGGTATATATTTAGGTTTAAAAGTCAAGGGTTCTTTTGGTGGATCAGTGCCGCCAGAAGTCACAAAAGAGATAGAAGCGCAGTTGTCAGTTGGAGTGCCATTAGCAGCTACCCCAGGCAAGCAAGAGAAATTCGATCCTTGGCCTAGTTATACCCAAGCGCTAGAAGGTAAAGTTGATATTGCCAAACTTCGGCAAGCGATCGCATCTGGTAAATTGACATTATTTGCCGATGTGATGCATGGCGCTGCTGCTGGCGGATTAGCGAAACTATTAGGCAATCAGGTCAAAGAAATCAACTCAGAACGTGACCCCCTATTTGGTGGCGGTGCGCCGGAACCCTTACCTAAATACCTTTCAAAGCTATTTGAAGTCATCAAAACTCACCGAGACACAGATAAATCAGGTTTAACGGTGGGGTTGGTATTTGATGGGGATTGCGATCGCATTGCAGCAGTGGATGGAGAAGCCAACTTTCTAAGTTCTCAAGTATTAATCCCGATATTAATCGACCATTTAACCCTGCGGCGCGGTTTTAGTGGTGAAATAGTCAAAACTGTCAGTGGTTCCGACTTAATGCCCCTTGTGGCAGCACTACATAACCTGCCAGTCTTTGAGACAGCAGTTGGTTATAAATACATCGCTGACAGAATGTTAGTAGCAGAAGTGTTGCTAGGCGGTGAAGAGTCGGGAGGAATTGGCTATGGCAGCCATATTCCCGAACGCGATGCACTGCTGTCAGCATTATACGTCCTAGAAGCGATCGTAGAATCTGGTTTGGATTTAGGTGAATATTATCGCCAGTTGCAGAAACAAACAGGGTTTACCTCAGCTTATGATCGCATTGATTTACCCTTAGCAAGTATGGAAGTGCGATCGCGTCTTTTGCAACAACTGCAAACCCAACCCTTAACAGAAATTGCCTCTTTAGCAGTGATTGATTGCCAAACAATTGACGGCTACAAGTATCGCCTAGCTGATAAAAGCTGGTTAATGATTCGGTTTAGCGGTACTGAGCCAGTTTTACGCCTCTACTGCGAAGCCCCAACAATTGAGCAAGTGCATCAAACTCTTGCTTGGGCGAAACAGTGGGCGGAGTAAAATTAGTGAGGAGTTGAGAGTGATGAGTTAGGAATTAATAACTCCTAACTCATCACTCCTAACTCCTAACTGATAATTCGTAATTCATGACATTACTTGTTGTAGCTACAGGAAATCCAGGTAAGTTGCGGGAAATGCAAGCTTACCTAACAAATTCTGGTTGGGAATTAACCCTCAAACCGGAAGAATTGGAAATTGAAGAGACGGGCGAAACCTTTGCCGCCAACGCTTGTCTAAAAGCGTCACAAATTGCTAAAGCTACAGGAAACTGGGCAATTGCTGATGATTCTGGTTTAGAAGTAGATGCCCTAAATGGCGCACCAGGTGTTTATTCTGCACGTTACGCCAAAACCGACTCAGAACGCATTGCTAGGCTATTGAGGGAATTAGACAACGAGGTAAATCGGCAAGCTCAATTTGTTTGTGCAGTAGCGATCGCTCGTCCTGATGGTGCGATCGTATTACAATCTGAAGGTATTTGTCGCGGCGAAATTCTCCATACACCTCGTGGTGATGGTGGTTTCGGCTACGACCCAATTTTTTATGTCCAAGAGTTGCAATTGACCTTTGCTGAGATGACACGCGAGTTGAAGGGGTCAATTAGCCATCGAGGCAAAGCTTTTACAGCTTTACTTCCGCAACTGGAGAGAGTTAGGAATTGGGAGTAGAGACGCGATTAATCGCGTCTCTACAGGAGTTAGGAGTTATGCTAAATCTTCATTCATTATTCCTAACTCATAACTTTTAACTCTTAACTCATAACTTTTTTAAACTGCTTCTGTGTTCTTTTCCCCTGTACGAATCCGAATCACCTGCTCAACAGGCGAGATGAAAATTTTACCATCGCCGATTTCACCAGTGCGGGCAGCAGCAATAATTTTGTCCACCACCATATCAACTTGATCGTCGTCAACTACGATTTCCACTTTGAGTTTTTGTAGAAACTCAACAGTATACTCAGAACCGCGATACCGTTCAGTTTGACCTTTCTGCCGTCCGAACCCCCTGACTTCAGAAACAGTCATGCCGACAATACCAGCGTTAACCAAGGCAATTTTCACCTCATCTAGTTTAAATGGGCGGATAATAGCTTCTACTTTTTTCATTTTATTGACTCCTGACTTCTACTAGCTTCGTTTATATATCTAACCAGATCCGATGTCTGAAGCTGTAACTAGCAGTGCTTTTCCTAAAATATATGTAATAATTGCCACTTTTTTAAAAAAATAATGTAGATGCTTTGCCTGAGGGCTTGCGACATGAGAAGCAGCAAGAATTTATTAATTGGATAATCTTTGAGGTTGTAATATGAAGAAGTTACCGTAAATTAGTAATTTATGTAGCTTTAATAACCTAAAAATGAATAAATTACGCTATTTAGGAGATCAGCTTAGATATTTAGAAAGTAATTCCAGAGAAATTGCTCGTTAGCTCGAAAGCGTGCTGCTGCTGACTGTGGGAGTGTCAACTAACGTTTTTGATTTTCAAACAAGGGACGTACAACGAAATATCCAGCACTAAAGGCAGTAAGCATAATTAACAAGATGGTGATAATTAACCACCAGCCATTGAGTCCCTTGACATCTGGCTCAGTAGTGGAATAATAGCTTACTTGTTGCTCTTCTATAAAAACTTGTTGTGGTATCGGGAAATTTATTTCCATTACAGGTGTAGAAAAGTCTTGGCGACGGCTTTTTTCAGGTGGGGCTTTGGGGACAACGGGTGGACGCGAATGAAAAACCTGCTGATGTGGATGTGCTTCAGTTACTCGCTGTTTAGCGGCACTTTTCACGTCGCCAGAAGCTTGGGTAGCTCGGTGATAACTAGGGGTAGCATTGGAATCCACAAACTTTTGCAAGTGTGAAAAAGACTCAACAACTTTGGTAATTTCTTGGCGTAGTAACTGATTTTCTTGTGCTAGTTGCTGATTTGTGGTATTTAGGGCATGTAACCTCGCCTGTGTTGCTTGCAACTCTGCTGACAATTCCCGGTATACAGATAGTGGTACAGAGGGAGGGTAGGCTTGAGTAGTCGGTGTTGGCGAATTCCTGTGAACAGAACCTGTGGTTGCTCGCATCGGGGACTTGGTATTAAAAATCAAAGTGATTAGATCGTACAGAGATAGTCATCCCTGAAACTATGCCCAAGAATAATAGAAAAATGCCGAAAGAGCAAAGATTTTTTATTAAGGATTGGATACTGGGCAAAAACAGTTCCGAGTTCCGAGTTCTGAGTAAAGAAGTGAGATTCCCAACTCGTTACTCAGCACTCATTACTCAGCACTCAGCACTCATTACTCAGCACTATTTCAGTAACAATGGGAAGAAGTGTCCCACAGGGCCTTGCCCTTCGCCAATATCTAGGGCGTAAGTGAGTGCAGTAGTAACATACTCCTTTGCTTGTTGCACTGACTGCCATAAATCCTTTCCCGTAGCCAGATTAGCAGCGATCGCAGCCGATAGTGTACAACCAGTACCGTGGGTATTTTTTGTCTCTACTTGCTGGCAAGTCAAAACTTCCAACTTGTCCCCGTCAAACCAGATATCAACGCCACGCAAATTCCCCCGCATACCTCCGCCTTTGACTAAAACAGCCTTCGTCCGTAAATTCTTGTGAATAATTTCAGCAGCAGCTTGCATATCCTCCAAGGAATTAATTTGTAAACCGCTCAAAATCTGGGCTTCGTAACGATTGGGTGTGATAAGAACCGCCTTGGGAATCAAGACATGGCACAGAGTCTTTACAGCATCATCATCAATCAATTGTGCCCCTGTACGTGACACCATTACTGGATCAACTACTAGATTATTGATTTGTAAAGCTTCCACCTGCTGGGCAACAGCAAAAATAATTTCCTGATTGAGCAACATTCCCGTTTTGGCAGCTTGTACGCCAATATCCTCAACAACTGCCTGAATTTGAGCCACAACAGCCTCTATTGGCATGGCATCAACTCTTATCACTCCTAGAGTATTTTGTGCCGTGACGCAGGTTATAGCGCTAGTACCGTGGACACAGTGAAAAGCAAAGGTGCGTAAATCAGCTTGAATTCCTGCACCGCCACCACTATCTGAACCAGCAATGGTTAAAGCAACAGGTATCCTGGAGTTTATTTCAGCGTTCATATAGCGGGTTCAACTCAGTGGGATATTATAGTAACAGCAGTGGGTGAAGTAATTTTTAATATCATTTGATGCAATTGTATCCAGTGGATAGCGATCGCATGATAGTAATTGGATTAGCACGAAAAAAATAACTCCTTCAAGAGAGTAAATGAAGGAGGAATTATCAGTTTTTATTGATGGTTTTTAGGAAACTTTTTCGAGCTTATTCTCGATGAACTTGGATAGCTTCTTACGTTTCAGTGCAGAACCAGCGCCGAGAGTGCCGAGGGCAAGCAAGCTCAGGATAGAGGTGGGTTCAGGTACGGTGATTATGGTTGCAGAAAAACTAATTGGTAACTCACTATCTTCCAGTCCCAAATTTTCAAAACCTGGTATGAATGGTGGTGCTGAAAAAACCTCTAAATAACCCGGTGTCGGCAAAAAACTAGCGAAAAACGGGCTAGAATAGTTTCCCTCTGAGGTGGAATACCCAAAACCGTCACCCGTTAACTGCTGAATATTTAGACTGATTAAATTGTCAACATTAAAAGGTTCGTTTCCCGGTATTGGAGTATCGGTAGCTTGCAAACCAGTAATTGTTTCACCATTTCGTGTACCAGTAATTTCAGAAATTAGGTAAAAACCCAAGTCGTTAGGGGTATCATTAGTGGTGAAAGTACCGCTTGCCGCTATGCCAGTACCAGAATAATTCCAGTTCCAACCTAAAGCAAAGGCGGCTTGCATTGTCCCAAAAACCATTCCAGATGTGGCGGCGAGGGCTGTGGCAGATAATACAACTAAATTTTTCATGGCAGGTAGTTAGTGTGATTACTTTCAGCACGCGAGAGGCGAACGCGGATCTTATAGCAGGACTTACGCACTGAAAACTTGAAAGCTTGATCCCCCGGAGCAAGCCTTAAAAAGGGGGTCTCTATGCGTAAGTTCTATATAGGTTGAGTTAAGCTACGGCACAACCCAAAACCAATGGTAGTTTAACACCAAAGATACCTGTCCCTATAGATCAATGAGTAGTAAGGATTTTAGCCCTGTTTTCCGGGCTGAACATATTGCAGCATGGCAAAAATAACTATGCAGTCAGCGAAGAGGAAAAGGGG